>CAXUNZ010000110.1:911-10615 GCA_964252525.1 uncultured Acetobacteraceae bacterium | reverse complement strand
CCCCAGGTCTTCCCTTAAATGGCCGGTTTTTTCGCGCGGCTGAAGGAAGGCCTCAGCCGCAGCACGCAAAAACTTTCGACAGGCATAACCGCGGCGCTGACTCATCTGCGCCTGGATGACGCGGCGCTGGAAATGCTCGAGGAAGCGCTGATCGGCGCCGATCTGGGGCCCGCGGTGGCGGCGCGCATCATCGCCAATTTCCGCCGCAGCCGTTTCGGCAGCAGCGTCACGCAAGCCGAGGTGCGCGCGGCGCTCGCGCAGGAAATTGCCGCCATTCTGGCGCCGGTGGCGCATCCCTTTGTACTTGACGCGCGGCGGCATCCGCACGTGGTGCTGGTCGTCGGCGTCAATGGCGTCGGCAAGACCACGACGATCGGCAAAATGGCCTTGCAATACAAGCAGGAAGGCAAGCGCGCGATCATGGTCGCGGGCGATACGTTTCGCGCCGCCGCGGTCGAGCAGTTGCAAATCTGGGGGGAGCGCACCGGCGCGCCTGTCATCGCCGGGCCGCCGAATGCGGATAGCGCGGGGCTGGCTTTCGATGCGCTGAGCCGGGCCGCGTCCGAGCGCGCGGACGTGTTGCTGATCGATACCGCCGGCCGGCTGCACAACAAGGCCGCGCTGATGGATGAGCTCGCCAAGATCATTCGCGTGCTGCGCAAGAAGAATGCCGAGGCGCCGCATTCCGTGCTGCTGGTGCTGGATGCGACGACGGGACAGAACGCGGTGCAGCAGGTGCGCGTGTTCAAGGAGCTTGTGGCGGTGACGGGGCTGATCGTGACCAAGCTGGACGGCAGTGCACGTGGCGGCATTGTCGTGGCGCTGGCGGAGGAGTTTGGCCTGCCCGTGCATGCCGTCGGTGTGGGCGAGCGGGCGGAAGACCTCAAGGCGTTCGATGCGGTGGATTTCGCGCGGGGGTTGACCGAGGCTTAAGCGATGGTGCGTCTGCGCCGGCCCGATCATCGTTGACATGTGCTGCACATGCGACTAAGCTCGGAACATGTCAGCGATGATCCAAATACGCAACGTACCCGACGCTTTGCACCGTGAACTTAAGTCCCGCGCGGCGTTGGCCGGCATGTCGCTGTCCGATTACCTTTTGAACGAAGTCCGTCAAATCGCGGAACGGCCGACGATTGCGGAAATGCGCGCAAGATTGGCCCAGCGCACGCCGGTTAGCTTGCCCATGTCGTCTGCGGAGGCTGTACGCATGGAACGCGACAGTTCTTGATTGTTGTCGATGCGTCGGCGCTCATAGATATTCTGCTTCGTACCGACAGCGCGTCGCATGTGGAAATCAGGCTGTTTGAGTTTAGTGAGACGCTACATGCACCTCACCTGATAGACGCCGAAATTGCCCAGGTGTGCCGCCGTCTTGCCTCCATCGGCAAAATTTCCCAGATGCGAGGTCTTGAAGCGCTGGCCGACCTAGCGGCTTTTCCCATGCAACGTCACCCGCATGAACTACTACTGCCGCGAGTGTGGGCGTTACGGCATAATCTCACAGCCTATGACGCGACGTATGTGGCGCTTGCCGAGTTACTGGATGCAACGCTGCTGACGCGTGACCGGCGGCTTGCCGCCGCCCCCGTGCACCTTGCACGGGTCGAGGTGATTTAGAGAGTGTCCGCCATCCACCTGGTGGATGTCCAATCAGCCGGCGACGCTGGGGAAGACAAACCTATACATCAGCCCTCCCCAGCCTCATCGACGTCAATTATATTTTGCCAGCTCCAGCTTGCCCAACTGGTTGCGATGCACCTCATCCGGCCCGTCCGCCAGGCGCAACGTCCGCGAGCTCGCGTAATGGTATGCCAGATGCGTGTCCTGGCTCACGCCCGCGCCGCCATATGACTGAATAGCCCAGTCGATCACCTGGCATGCCATGTTCGGCGCCACCACCTTGATCATGGCAATTTCCGCGCGTGCCGCCTTGTTGCCCACAGTGTCCATCATGTAGGCGGCCTTGAGCGTCAGCAGCCGCGCCTGTTCAATCTTGCAGCGCGCCTCGGCGATGCGCTCGAGCGTGACGGTCTGCTCGGCGATCGGCTTGCCGAAAGCCACGCGGGATTTTGTGCGCTTGCACATGCTCTCCAGCGCGCGCTCGGCCTTGCCGATCAGGCGCATGCAGTGATGGATGCGCCCCGGCCCCAGGCGGCCCTGCGCGATTTCGAAGCCGCGGCCCTCGCCCAGCAGGATGTTGCCGACCGGCACGCGCACATCGGTGAAATCGACTTCCATATGGCCGTGCGGCGCGTCGTCATAGCCGAACACGCTGAGCGGGCGCAGCACCTTCACGCCTGGCGTGTTCATGGGCACCAGGATCATCGATTGCTGCGAATGGCGATGGGCATTCGGGTTGGTCTTGCCCATGAAGATAAGGATCTTGCAACGCGGATCGCCGCCGCCGCTGGTCCACCATTTGCGGCCATTGATGACGTATTCGTCGCCCTGGCGCACGATCGAGCTTTCGATGTTGGTGGCGTCCGATGACGCCACCGCCGGCTCCGTCATGGCAAACGCCGAGCGTATGCGCCCCTCCAGCAACGGCACCAGCCATTCCTGCTTGTGCGCGTCGGTTCCGTAGCGCTCGATCGTTTCCATGTTGCCGGTGTCGGGGGCCGAGCAATTGAACACCTCGGACGCCCATTCCACGCGGCCCATCAGCTCTGCCAGCGGGGCGTATTCCAGATTGGTCAGGCCGGGACCGTGCTTGCTCGCCGGCAGGAACAGGTTCCAGAGTCCCTCGCTTTTGGCGAGCGGTTTGAGCTCCTCGATCAGCGATGTCGGCTGCCAGCGGTCGCCGCTGGCCACCTCGTGATGGAAGCGCTCCTCATTGGGATAGATGTGCTTGTCCATGAACGTGCCGACCCGTTCACGGTAATCTTGCACCTTCGGCGTAAAATCGAAATTCATCGGTATATCCCACAGTAAATATGACGGGGGTTGGGGGAGGGCTGACCTATGCGTCAGCCACATCTCCCCCGGTTCATTTCGTCCGCTCTACCCGGCAGTCAGCACAATCTTTCCCTGCGCGCGCCGCTCCATCACGTCGCCGAGCGCCTCGTGCACCCGCTCCAGCCCGTACGCACCGCCGACATGCGGCCGCAATTTGCCTTCCGCGACCCAGTTCATCAGCTGCGTGGTATTTTGCGCGAAGCGTTCAGGATCGCGCTGCGTAAAGGCGCCCCAGAACACGCCGATGGCCTCGGCCTCGCGCAAAAGCAACAGGTTCAGCGGCAGCTTGGGGATTTCGCCGTTGGCAAAGCCGATGACCAGCAGCCGGCCGCCCCAGGCCATGCCGCGCACGGCCGCTTCTGTCAGCGCGCCGCCGACCGGGTCGTAAACCACGTCGACACCGGCGGGCACCAGCCGCTTGAGTTCCGATTTCAGGTCGGCCGCCGCATAATTGATGCCGATTTCCGCGCCATGCGCGCGCGCCAGCGCCAGCTTCTCCTCGCTCGAGGCCGCGGCGATGACGCGCAGGCCCATCGCCGCGCCGATTTCGACCGCGGCCAGGCCCACACCACCGGCCGCGCCCAGAACCAGCAGGCTCTCGCCCTCGCGCGTGCGCGCCTTGTCGGCGAGCGCGTGCATCGAGGTGCCGTAGACGAGCATGAAGCCGCCCGCGGTGTTGAAATCCATCGCATCCGGGATCGCCAGCACGCGCCCGGCCGGCGCCACCACGCGTTCGGCAAATCCGCCCAGGCCGCACAACGCCACGACGCGCTGGCCCACGGACAGCCCGTTCACATCCGGCCCCACTGCCGAGACGATTCCGGCCACCTCGGTGCCGGGAATGAACGGGCGAGAGGGCTTCATCTGGTATTCGCCGCGCACCATCAGCCCGTCGGGAAAATTCACGCCGGCCGCGCGGACGTCGATCAGCACCTCGCCGGATTTGGCCACGGGGTCGGCCTGTTCTTCGACCACGAGATGTTCGATCGGCCCGAATTCATGGCAGACGATGGCGCGCACCCGGCTTCCCTCTTTATTGTTTGCACCCGCAGCATGCGGCAGGCCACGCTGCCTGGCTAGACCACCCCCCGAGGATCATGACCCTGGCCTTCCTGAGCGAACCTGCGCCTAGCTATGGCTCGCCGGAGCAGGTCACGGCCCGTCTGCGGCGCCTGGTGGCGCCCAATCCCGGTCCTATGACCTATCACGGCACCAACACCTGGCTGCTGGAGACGGAGGCCGGCACCATTGTGATCGATCCCGGCCCTGATCACGCCGGACACGTCGCCGCGGTCCTGGCGGCGGTGCGCACGCCCATCAGCGCGATCCTGCTGACGCACACGCACCCCGATCATCTGGGTGCGACCGCTTCCCTGCGCGCGGCCAGTGGTGCGGCGGTACATGGCTGGCACGCGCCATGGCAGTCCGGCTTCACGCCCGATTATGCGCTGGCGGACGGGCAGAGCATCGCCGGGCTGACCGCCTTGCACACGCCCGGCCACGCCTCGGACCATCTGTGTTTTGCCTGGGACGAGGGCGGGCTGTTCTCCGGCGATCACGTCATGAGCTGGAACACCAGCATCGTCAGCCCGCCGGATGGGGACATGGCCGCCTACCTCGCCAGCTTGCGCGCGGTGAGGGCGCGGCTGGACAGGGTGTTCTACTGGGGGCTTGGACCCGGGCGGCCGAACCCCGGCCCCTTGAGGCGCGCCATGCGCGGCCACCGCCTGGCGCGCGAGACCGCGATCGTGGCGGCGATGGAGGATGGCCTGACGACGCCCGAGGCGATCGTGGCGCGGCTTTATGGGGATCAGCCAGCGCATACGCGTGCGGCGGCGGCGCGCAGCGTGCTGGCGCATATGATCAAGTTGAGGAATGACGGCGTGAGAGCCGGGGGGGATGTGCCATCCCGCCCAGACGCCGCCTCGATATCTGGCGCGCCGCTCAAGCAATGACAGGGGGCAGACACCGCGAGCGGTTCGATCACGTGCGCCACCGGCGGCACAGCCAGGTCGTGCGAAATCGTCAATAGCCGCTGAACCCTTGGGAGCCCGACGAGAGAATTAGGCGCGGCGCTTGTTCGCAGGGCTGCGGCGGTGACTTATTATTTAAACCCCAGCCCGGAACGGCGTATAATCCACCGTCCGGTCGAACACATCGATACCCTCGCGCCGCTTGAGCGTGTTCACCACCCAGTACGTCAATGGCGTCAGCAGCGTCTCCCATCCGACCTTGAGCGCCCAGTTCGTCAGCATCACCTTGACCACCAGCGCATGCGTCCACCCCCGCGCGTCCCAAAACGCCAGCGGATAGAAAATCATGCTGTCCACTGCTTCGGCCACAAGCGTCGAGCCGATCGTGCGTGTCCACAACATCCGCCCCTTCGTCCACAGCTTCATGCGTGACAGCACCAGGCTGTTGGCAAATTCTCCCGCCCAGAACGCGCAGATGGAGGCGGCAACGATCCGCGGCACCTCGCCAAAGACCTGTTTATACGCCGCTTGGCCCGTCCAGCCTGGCGCGGGCGGCAAGGCGACGACCACCCAACTCATCAAGGCCAGGAACAGCATGCCGCAAAAGCCCGCCCAAATGCAGCGGCGGGCGCGCGCGTAGCCGTAGACCTCGGTCAGCACGTCACCCAGCAAGTAGCTGACGGGAAAGAACAGAATGCCCGCACCGAACGGCCAGGGACCTATGCCGGGCAGTGTGACGACGGCAACCTTGCCGGCGCCGACCACTTGGGACAGCACCAGAATGACCACGAAGGCGGCCATGAGGAGATCGTAGTAGCGTAGCCGCCTGCCGGTGAGTTCGGCGGCGTCCAATGCAACGGGATGAGTCAAAGGATGTTCTTTTTTGAAAAAAAGAACCAAAAAACTTTTACCAGTTTAGCCATGCGCCGCCGCAACGCGTACACTAACGAACAAAAGTTTTTTGCTTCTTTTTTTCAAAAAAGAAGGCCTTCCTTTTACCGCCCAGTCAAAATCCGCTCGACCAATTCCTTCACAGTAGGAATGAAGTTGTTCGAATAAAACGGATCGCGCTTGAACCGAAACGCATTGTGCCCGGCAAACATCAAATTGCGTTCCAGGTTTTCCCCATCGCTCGTGTCATGCCCGATGTCCTGCAGCGTCTTTTGAATGCAGAAGCTGCGCGGATCGGGCTTCTTGCCGTTGCTGTGGTCAGGCGTTTCCTGCGCCCAATTCGAGAAGCGGCACGTGCTCAGGCAGCCCATGCACGCGACCTGATCGGCCAGAATCTCGGCGGCTTTTTCGGGCGTGACGAAGATCAGCGTGGTGTCTGGCGTGCGCAGCGCCTCGGTATAGCCTTCCGCCACCCAGCTCTGCACATGCGCCAAATCGCCCTGCGTCAGATAGACCAGGCGGCGGCGCGGACCCACGCCGAACTCGGCGACATGATCGCCCACGCGTTCGGTGGAATAGGCGACCTGGCGGTAGCTGCGCTCGCGCAACTCGCCAATGAAAGCGTTGTTTACCGCGCTGGAATAAAAGCCGGTCGGGCTGAAGCGGTTGAGGAAGACGTCGCCCTCCTCCAATTGCAGCAGGCGCTGCTTCCAGCCGGCGCTGATCGGACTTTCCTTTGTCAGCAAGGGGCGCGTGCCGAACTGGAAGGCAATCGGGCCAAGATCGGGGTTGTCGATCCAGTTCTCCCACTCTTCAAGCCACCACACGCCGCCGGCCATGATGATGGGCACCTGGTCCAGGCCGAAGGTGCGCATCAGCTTGCGCAAGGCCAGCACACGCGGAAACGGGTCTTCTGGGCGCTCGGGGTCCTCGCCATTGGACAGGCCGTTATGGCCGCCGGCGAGCCAGGGGTCTTCGTACACCACGCCGCCCAGCAGATTGGCCGCCTTGTGATAGGCCCGCTTCCACAGCGCGTTGAAGGCGCGCGAGGACGACACGATCGGGTAGTAGTAAACGCCAAATTTCTGCGCGATCTCGGACAAACGATATGGCATGCCGGCGCCGCAGGTGAGCCCGTTGATCAGCCCGCGCGCGCCTTCCAGCACGCCGGTGATGACGCGCTCGGCGCCACCCATTTCCCACAAGATATTGGCGTGAACGCGCCCGCGGCCGCCGGCCAACTCATGCGCCTGGCGCGCCTGGGTGATGCCGCCATCGATGGCGTAGCGCACCAGCTCCTCATGCCGCTCGACACGGGTGGCGGCGTGATAGACCTGCGGAATCGGCTTGCCGTCCGCATCGAAGCTGTCGGCATTGACAGCGCTGAACGTGCCCACGCCGCCCTGCGCGGCCCAACTGCCCGAGCTCAGCCCGTTGGAAACGGCAACGCCCTTCCCCCCTTCCACGATGGGCAGAACGTCCAGACCGCCCATGCGGATGGCGTTGATCGACTTCATGAAGCCCAGCCCTCGATGGAACCGGCGCAGTGCGGCACCGCGCCGGCGTGTTGCCTTAGTCCGCCGCTTCGTCGCGACGGCCGCCTTTCGGACCCACCTTGTCAGAGATGTCCTCTCCTGTCGCCTGATCAACCACGCGCATGGACAGCTTGACCTTGCCGCGGTCATCGAAGCCCAGCACCTTCACGCGCACACTGTCGCCCATCTGAACGACATCGGTGGTCTTGTTCACGCGCCCCTGCTGCAGCTCGCTGATATGCACCAGCCCGTCGCGGGAGCCGAGAAAGTTCACGAACGCGCCGAAATCGGCCGTCTTGACCACCTTGCCCGTATAGATCACGCCCAGTTCGGGCTCGGCGACGATGCCGCGTATCCAGTCGATCGCGCGCTGGCTGCTCTGGGTGCTGGTCGCGGCCACCTTGATCGTGCCGTCATCCTCGATGTCGATCTTGGCACCGGTCTGCTCGACGATTTCGCGGATCACCTTGCCGCCGGTGCCGATGACCTCGCGGATCTTCTCGCGGGGGACGTTGATGACCGTGATGCGCGGTGCGGTGGCGGCCACCTGGTTGCGGTTGCCGGTCAGCGCGCGGGACATCTCGCCCAGAATATGCAGGCGGCCGTCACGCGCCTGATCGAGCGCGATCTTCATGATCTCGGGCGTGATGGACGTGATCTTGATGTCCATCTGCAGGCTGGTGACGCCGAGCTCCGTGCCGGCGACCTTGAAATCCATGTCGCCAAGATGGTCCTCGTCGCCCAGGATGTCGGACAGCACGGCAAAGCCGCGGTCTTCCTTGATCAGACCCATGGCGATGCCCGCCACAGGCCGCTTCAGCGGCACGCCCGCATCCATCAGCGAGAGCGAGGTGCCGCAGACCGTTGCCATCGACGAGCTGCCATTGCTTTCCAGAATTTCGGAGACCACGCGCAGCGTGTAAGGGAAATCGGTCTTTTCCGGCAGCAGCGGATGCACCGCGCGCCAGGCCAGCTTGCCATGGCCGATCTCACGGCGGCCGGGGCTGCCCATGCGGCCGGCTTCGCCCACCGAGAAAGGCGGGAAATTGTAGTGCAGCATGAAGTGCTCGCGATACTCGCCTTCCAGGCTGTCGATGATCTGCTCGTCCTGGCCGGTGCCCAGCGTCGCGACGCAGAGCGCCTGCGTCTCCCCGCGGGTGAACAGCGCGCTGCCATGGGCGCGCGGCAGCACGCCCACTTCGGCGACGATCTGACGCACCGTCTTGGTGTCACGCCCGTCGATGCGCCGGCCGGTGTCCAGGATCGCGTTGCGGACGATGTCGGCTTCCAGATCCTTCAGCATCGGCTTGGCCGCGGCGGTATCCGCGCCCTCGGCCGCCAGCCCCTCCAGCACGTGCTTCTTGGCGGTGCCGACGCGGGCGTAGCGTTCCTGCTTGACCTGCTCCTTGTAGGCTTCGGTGATCGTGGCGCGGCCGAGCTCATCGACTCGGCTCTTCAGCGCAAGCGCGGTTTCATCCGGCGGGGATAGCGTCCAAGGCTCGCGGGCGGCGTGCTCGGCGAGTTCGATGATCGCCTGGATCACCGGCTGGAATGCCTTGTGACCGAATTCCACGGCGCCGAGCATGACCTCTTCGGACAGCTCGCGCGCCTCGCTCTCGACCATCAGCACGCCTTCGGTGGTGCCGGCGACGACCAGGTCGAGCGTGGCGCCTTCGGATTGGGCGATGGTGGGGTTGAGAATATATTGACCGTTCTCATAGCCGACGCGCGCGGCACCCACGGGGCCGAAGAACGGAATGCCGGACAGCGTCAAGGCGGCCGATGCGCCGATGAGTGCCACGATGTCGGGATCGTTTTCCATGTCGTGGCTCAGCACGGTGGCGACGATCTGCACTTCGTTGCGGAAATTTTCCGGAAACAGCGGGCGGATCGGACGGTCGATCAGACGGCTGACGAGCGTTTCGTTCTCGCTCGGCCGCCCTTCGCGTTTGAAAAAGCCGCCTGGGATCTTGCCCGCGGCGTATGCCTTTTCCTGGTAGTTGACCGTCAGCGGGAAGAAGTCCTGCCCCGGCTTGACGGATTTGGCGCCGACCGCGGTGCAGAGGATGATGGTGTCGGCGTAGCTGATCAGCACGGCGCCATCGGCCTGGCGGGCCATCTTGCCGGTTTCGAGGGTGAGCTTGCGTCCGCCCCAGTCGAGTTCTTTACGGAAATAATTAAACATTCGCACTTTCCTTGTTGTGGGTGCGAACCAAAGCGCCTCGGACGGCATGGATGGGCTGCGCTGGCGCAGCCGGTGACCCATGTGGCCTGAAACGCCGTGGTCTCGCGTTGAGTAAGTAGGGGGGGGGGGGGGGGGGGGGGGGGGGGGGGGGGGGGGGGGGGG
>CAXUNZ010000110.1:0-901 GCA_964252525.1 uncultured Acetobacteraceae bacterium | reverse complement strand
GCCGCGGTGCCCCATTGGGGCCTTAACGGCGGGGGTCGGGGGTTTTTTATGTCGCAAGGGGCGCCGCCCCCTGGACCCCCGCTAAGGACAAGTCCTTAGAACCTGTTTGTTTAGGTGTGGGAGGGGGCCTGCCTACACCGTTGCTGTTGTGCGTGTGGCCCCTCCCACACCTAACAAATGGGGGTCTGGGGCCTCAGGCCCCAGCGGGCTCGCCACCAAGCGCCACCGGTTCAAGCGCCGGTGGCGAGGGCGCAGAGCCCTGGCCTTCTTACCTACGCAGCCCTAGGCGCCCGATAAGGGCCTCGTAGCGTCCCTGGTCCTTCTTCTTCAGGTAATCCAGCAGGCGCCGGCGGCGTCCGACTAGCATCAGCAGACCGCGGCGCGAGTGGAAATCCTTCGCGTGCGTCTTGAGATGGTCGGTCAGGTTGCTGATGCGCTCGGAGAGCAATGCCACCTGGACTTCGGGGCTGCCCGTATCCGCGGGGGCGGCCTGGTATTCGCCGATGAGCGCCGTGCGGCGCTCGGCTGTGATCGACATCGTGATGATCCTTGCAGGCTGGGTGTTAGAGAATGCGCTCGGGACGCAGCCAGCCATCTTCCAGACGGCAGAGCCCGATCACGCGACCCCCCGCCATGGCGCGCACCAGGTTGGCAAACCCGCTTGCGTCTGGAATGCGGCCCATCAGGGTGAGCAGGCTGATCGCCTGGCCTTGGGTGAGCTGCACGGTCTCCGCCTCCGTCAGGGCCAGCGCCGGGATGTCGGCCAGCGCGGTCGCAACGGGAAGCAGGAGGTCCGGTGAGGATCGCGCGGTATCCTCCGACGGCAGGACTTTGTCCAGTGCAATTGCGTCGGCCTCCATGAAGGGGCCGACCCGCAGGCGGCGCAGGGCTGCGATATGAC
>CAXUNZ010000109.1:0-10681 GCA_964252525.1 uncultured Acetobacteraceae bacterium | reverse complement strand
AGATCTCAGACTGCCATCCGCGCTGCCCGTGAGCGTGCCCTCGCAATTGGTGGCGCAGCGGCCCGACATACGCGCCAGCGAGGCGCAGTTGATGACCGCGACCGCGCAGGTGGGCGTGGCGATCGCCAACCGGTTGCCGCAACTGACGCTCTCCGCGCTGGTGGGCACCGTGCCGGCAAGGCCGGGCGATTTCTTCACGCCAGGAAACGGTGCGTGGAGCCTGCTGAACCAGTTGATGGGGCCGCTGTTCCAGGGCGGCACGCTGCTGCACCAGCAACGCGCGGCCTATGCCGCCATGCGTGCGGCCGCGCAGAATTACCGCGCGACCATCGTCAACGCGTTCCAGAACGTGGCTGACGTGTTGACTGCCATTCAGCAGGATGTGCGGGCCGTGGCGGCCAATGAGGATGCGGCGCGCGCGGCGGCGCGGGCGCTTTCGCTGGCGCAGTTGCAATATGGCGCCGGCGGGGTTGCCTATGTGACGGTGCTGACGGCGCAAAGCCAATACCAGAATGCGGTCATCAACCTGATCCGCGCGCGTGCCTCGCGCTATACCGACAGCGTGGCGCTTTTTGCCGCGCTGGGTGGCGGATGGTGGCATCGGGCGGATGCGGGTCCGCCGCCTGAGGGTTTGCTGAGGTCTTTGTTGCCATGATAAAAGAAATTTCTTCTTTTTTGAAAAAAAGAAGCAAAAAACTTTTGGACTTTTGCATGGGTGCGGCGGCAACGCGTACGCCAACTTGCAAAAGTTTTTTGGTTCTTTTTTTCAAAAAAGAACTTCTTCTCTTGCTGCTTGCCTTGCCTGCGGCCGCGCAGGAGCGATCCCCCACGGTCTCCACCACCATTGTGCGCGCCCAGACCTGGCAGCCCAGCCTTGAAGCCGTCGGCAGCCTGCGCGCCGCGCGCGGCGCCGATTTGGCGGCCGAATTGCCGGGCATCGTCGATTGGGTGGGCTTCGATTCGGGCCGCGACGTCGAGGCGGGCACGCTGCTGCTGCGCCTGCGCCCCAACGATGACGCGGCCAAGCTCGCCGAATTGCAGGCAGCGGCGGACCTGGCCGCATCCAATCTGGCGCGTGACACCAAGCAGTACAAGGCTCAGGCGGTCAGCCAGGCGACGATCGACGCCGATGACAGCCATTTGCGTGCCGCACGCGCGCAGGTGGCGCAACAGCAGGCGATCATGGCTGAACGCCTGGTGCGTGCGCCTTTCGCCGGGCGGTTAGGGCTGCGCCAGGTCGATGTGGGGCAGTATCTGCCGGCAGGTACCATGATCGTGACGCTGCAGGCGCTGGACCCGATCTACGTCGATTTCTACGTGCCGCAACAGGCGCTGGGCGCGATCAAAATGGGCCAGGCGGCGAGCCTGCGTGTCGATACCTTTCCAGGGCGCGTATTCGCTGCGCGGGTGAGTGCCATCAGCCCCAAGCTCGATCCGGCCAGCCGCATGGCGCAGATACGCGCAACGGTGGCCAACCCCGATCATGGCCTGCTGCCTGGCATGTTCGGCACGGTGCGCGTGGATGCGGGTGCCGCGCGCCAGGCGCTGACTGTTCCCGATGCGGCGGTGATCTATAATCCCTACGGCAGCGCGGTGTTTGTCGTGCGTGGCGGCAGCGCGCATCAGACACTTGTACGCACGGGCGAGACGCGGGGCGATCAGGTCGAAATCGTGGCCGGGTTGAAAGCAGGCGAGGAAATCGTAACGTCCGGGCAGATCAAGCTGCATGACGGCAGCCCCGTGGCGATCAACAACGCCGTGCAGCCTAGCGACGAGGCGGCGCCGCACCCGGTGGAGGAATAACCATGTCATTCACCGATCTTTTCATCCGGCGGCCGGTGCTGTCGGTTGTGGTCAGCGTTTTCGTGCTGCTGGCCGGTCTGGGCGCCGAGCAGAGGCTGCCCGTGCGGCAGTTCCCGCGCACGGTCAATGCCATGATCGAGGTCGACACGACGTATTATGGCGCCAATGCGGACGTGGTGGCGGGTTTCATCACCACGCCGCTGGAGAATGCCATCGCGCGCGTGGACGGGATCGACTACATCACCGGGTCGAGTTCGACAGGCAGCAGCCAGATCCAAGCGTTTCTCCTGATCAATCACGATCCGGACCAGGCGCTGACCGAAATTCAGGCCCAGATTTCGGCCGTCCATGACCAATTGCCCGCGCAATCGCAATCGCCGCAGATACATCTCGCCGGCGGTAACAACCAATCCCTGGTCATGGCATTTCACAGCCGCGTGCTCTCAACCGAGCAGATCACCGACTACTTGACGCGCGTTGCCGCGCCGCAGTTTCAGTCCATTCCCGGCGTGCAGAGCGCGCAGGTCGACGGTGCACAAAACTTCGCGCTGCGCGCATGGCTTGATCCCGTGCGGATGGCCGCGCGCGGCCTGACGGCGAGCGACGTGGCGGCGGCCATGACGGCCAATAATTTCACGTCCGGCGCGGGTACCACGGGCGGGCAGATGATCCAAATTCCGCTCGGACTGACGACGAGCGTGCACAGCGCCGAGGAATTCCGCAACCTCGTGATCCGCCAGTCCGGCGGGGCGGTGGTGCGGCTGCGCGATGTGGCGCGTGTGGAGCTGTCATCGGATAATATCCAGCAGAAGGTGACTTACAATGGAGTGAACTCCGTCTTCATCATGCTGGGTGCCGTGCCGACCGCCAATACGCTCGATGTCGTCACACGCGCCCGCGCGCGCTTCGATGCCATCTCCCGCCAATTGCCGCAGGGGCTTGCCGCCGATGTCGCCTATGACGCAACCCGGTCGGTGCGCGGATCGATCACGGAGGTCATCAAGACCCTGCTTGAAAGCCTGGGCATTGTCGCACTCGTGGTCTTTGCGTTCCTGCGATCGGCGCGCGCCTCATTCATACCCGTGGTCACGATCCCGCTGTCCCTGGTGGGTACCTTCGCGATCATCTATCTGCTCGGCTTTTCGATCAATCTGCTGACGCTGCTCGCGCTTGTCCTGGCGACGGGGCTCGTCGTCGATGATGCGATCATCGTCGTCGAGAACGTCTCGCGCGAAATCGCCGAGGGCGCTTCTCCGCTTGAGGCGGCACTGCGCTCCGCCCGGCAATTGGCATCGCCGATCATCGCCATGACTGTTGTGCTGGTCGCCGTTTACGTGCCCATTGCGTTGCGGCGCGGGCTGACAGGCGCACTTTTCACGGAATTTGCGATGACGCTGGTCGGCAGTGTCACGGTTTCGGCAGTGCTGGCCCTGACGCTCTCGCCGATGATGTGCCGCTTCCTGCTCAAACCCGCACGGCGAAACCAGGCCA
Source organism: uncultured Acetobacteraceae bacterium (assembly GCA_964252525.1). Lineage (GTDB taxonomy): Bacteria > Pseudomonadota > Alphaproteobacteria > Acetobacterales > Acetobacteraceae > CAJCIS01. The sequence continues at coordinate 7,387 of CAXUNZ010000109.1, read as the reverse complement.
CGCATGAGACCGGGGCCGACAGGATGCACCGCATCTACGCCGCCATGCTGCGCCCGGCGCTGGCCATGCGGTTGCCCATCGTCATCTTCGGTGTTCTGGTGCTCGTGCTGAGCGGATATTTCTACAATGGCGCGCACAAGGAACTGGCGCCGCAAGAGGATGAGGGCTTTCTGCAGATGGGAGGCACGGTTTCGCCGACCGCGAGCTTCGATCAGCTGATGATCTACGCCAACCAGGTCTCCAGCATCTTCAGTGCCACGCCATCGCTCGATGGCGTGTTCATGTTTACCAATCCGGGTCAGATCGGCGGCGGCATGGGGTTGAAGCCGCTGTCCCAACGCGGCAGTGCCTCCACTGTCGCGATGCAACTTCAAGGAAGTCTCTCCCGCATCGCCGGGGCGGATGTTGCCTTGTTCCAGCCGCCTTCTATGCCGGGCAGTTTCGGCTCGCTGCCGATCGGCTACGTGTTGAAGACGACGCAATCCTTCAGCGACCTTGATACCGTTTCCTCGCGTTTCCTTGACGAGGCGCGCAAGACCGGGCTGTTTGCCTATATCGATCGCGATCTCAAGATCGATCTGCCGCAGGCCGATGTGGTGATAGACCGCGACAAGGTGGCGGCGCTGGGGCTGGACATGCAGCGCGTGGCCGGCGTCCTGAACACGCTGCTGAGTGGCGGCTACGTCAATTATTTCGACATGGCTGGCCGTTCCTACAAAGTCATTCCCGAGGTGCAGCGTGCCGATCGGCTGAACCCGGATCAGCTGGGTCAGTTCACGATCGCCGATATCGGCGGCGTGCCGATTCCGCTGTCTTCGGTGGCGCGCATACGGATGCGCGTCGTGCCCGAATCGGTCAGCCACTTTCAGCAAATGAATTCGGCCACGATTTCCGGCGTGCCGATGCCTGGAGCGAGTACCGGGGACATCCTGCGCAAGCTCGATGAGATTGCCGCGCGTGTGCTGCCGGCAGGGTATGCGACCGACACGGCGGGGCCGCTGCGGCAGTTTGTCACGGAATCTTCGGGCTTTGCCGCAACGTTCGGCTTTGCCGTGATCGTGATCTATCTGGCGCTCGCGGCTTTGTTCGGCAGCTTCCTCGATCCACTGATCATCCTGGTCTCGGTGCCGATGTCGCTCGCCGGCGCGCTGCTGTTCATCTATCTGGGCGTGCATGGGGCGAGTCTGAACATCTATTCGGAGGTTGGACTGGTCACGTTGATGGGCCTGATTTCCAAGCATGGCATTCTGATGGTCGAGGTGGCCAACGAAGGCCAGGCGGCGGGCTTGAGCAAGCGCGCCGCGATCGAGCACGCGGCCTTGCTGCGGCTGCGGCCGATCCTGATGACGACCGCGGCGATGGTGCTGGGCGTGATGCCGCTGGTGTTTGCGACCGGCAACGGGGCGGCGGCGCGGTTTGCAATGGGGCTCGTGATTGCGACGGGGCTGGCGATCGGCACGGTGTTCACGTTATTCGTGGTGCCGGCATTTTATTTGTTGCTGGCGCGGCGCAACCCGGCCGCGGTGGTCATCGCACGCCAGCCGGCCTTGGCGGAATAGCACCAGAACGCATCAGTGCCTGGCCACAGCGCCTAATCCCGTATTTCGGCCAGCAGTGTCAGCGCCGTTTCGCTGCCAACAAAAGCCGCCAATTGGCGCCATTTCTCGAACCATAGCGGCCCAGCCTCGCCGCCATAGGCGGCACTCCACGGCTTGGGCCGATCCAGGAAATGCAACACCGCGGCGTCGCCTGGAAGCTCGGCCAGCACTGTCGCTTCCGTCACGGGGAAATTCCACGCAACGTCCAGATCGGCAAATCCGGCGCGGAAACCCAGGTTGAGCGCGCATTGATCATGATAGAGCAGGCGCACGTTTTCATCGGCCACCGCATCCATCGAGGCCGTGAGCGCGCGGGCCAGATCCGGATGGCGCAGATCGAACAGCAACACGCCTGAATTGAAGTAGCGTCCGTCCGAAAGCCCGTGATGGGCAATCGCGCGCCGAACCTCCGGCCTGATGCTTTCCAGCCGCGCGGCCACGGGATGGCCGCAAAGATCTGCATGCCACAGGCCATCGAGCCGTCCGGCCATGACGACATCGCTGTCAACATACAGGGCCCGCTCATGCAGCCCTAGCCTTTGCAGATGCTGTGCGAAGTAGATGCGGTAATAGGCTGCGGAGGACAGGCGGTGTCCGCTCGTGAAAAGGCCGTATTCCGGCAGCAGCCGCGCCGCGCCGCCAATGACTTCGGACGCGGCCATGATGGTCAGGCTGATGCCGCTGCTGATGAATGCCGCGGTGCTGGCGCGCGCCAGATCGGCGATGTCGTCATCGCAGACCACGTAGAAATCCGCGCTGGCGGTATCGATGGCGTGCGTGGCGCCGTGCAGGGCCACAATGGTTGCGCAAAGATAATTGCGGTCGGTGCACAGAAGCACGGCTTGGCGCGGCGATGTGGGCACCGGGCCTGTCATGACCTCCCGCCGCACCGCAAGCTTGTGCAACAGCGCCGCATCGTGCGCGGCCGCGGGATCTTCCTCAAGCGCAGTGATGTCGGCTACCGTATGTGCAAGGTCGCTAGCCAGATGGTTGCGCAGGGTGAGCAGGCCCGCGCGCTCGGCCCAGCCGGGAATAGCCTCGATGGCGTCGATCACCTCGCGCTGCCTGAAGCTGTGCTTGGCCGCGCGGAACAGGACGAAGCCGATTTGCTTATAATTCAGCGCGCCATCCAGCCACGCCAGCGCGCGGTCGATGACCCCGTTCCAATCCTGCTGCTCGGCGTAATAGCGAAACACCGGCAGCATCACCTGCCGTCCCGCGCGCGGCGCCAGCTCCTCCATGCGCCGCGCGGCGGCCGAAGCGGTCTGTCGGTCGCCCATGAAGCACGCATATTCCAGGCGCTTCATCGATATCTGCGGACGTTCGTCGGGCGCGGGCGGCATGGTGGCCAGGATTTCGCCCGCATCCTCCCACAGCAACAGGCGAAAGCAGGTATCGATGCGCAGGATCTTGATCGCGTCGGACTCAGGCGAAATGGCGCTGAGCATGTCGGCGAGTGATGTCGCAATTTCAGGATGACCAGCATTCAGCCCGGCATAGGCCGTTTCGATGCCAAGATGAAATAGGCGCGTTCCCGGGGCAATTTCGGCGCCGCGCACGATGTCCACCGCGCCGGACAGATTGTTCTCGGCAAGATTGAGCCGGATGCCCAGTTCCGCAATGTCGACGGGCGAGAGTAGCGCCGCATGCTCGGCCATCGCGGCGCGTATCGCGACGGGATCACGCGCATTGCCAAGCACGCGCACATAGGTGCTGACAAAGCCCGCATTGGTCGGTTCGGCCTGAACCGCGCGCAAGGCAAGGGAAGCGGCACCTTCATGATCACCCTGGTGGCTGTGACACAAGGCCAGCGCGCGATCGCTCCATTTGTCGGAGCCATGCTGGGATGTCTGCGCGCGCAGCATCCTGCAGGCTTCGTCGTAATCTCCCGCGCCCATCAGCGCTTCGGCCAGCCGCACGACGTGGCGTGGCTGCTGCGCGCCGATGCCATAGAGAAAGCGGTAGATCGGCAGGCCGCGGTCCCGCTGGCCGGTATCGAAGATATCGTCGGCGATTTCGCCGAGCACGGCCAGATCCTCCAGGCCGTGCGGGCGCACGCCAAAGCCGATGAAGTGTTCGGCGTACTCGGACGCATCGGCACGCAGGCCCTGCGTGAACAGCGCGCGCGCCGCACCCATGTGGTTGTGCGGAAAGCTGTCATCGGCCTGCACGCCGAGGATGAATTGCGCCGCCGCCTCGACGGGCTGGCTTTCGCTCAGCAGGATGCGGCCGAGCCTGTAGCGGGCGAGATGTTCGCGCGTGCCTGACTCGATCACGCGCAGCAGGGCTTCGCGCGCGATTTCCGTGTTGTTGCAGCGCGCGGCAAGATCGGCCAGCGCGAGCAATTGCGCCGCCGTGCAATCGGCGTAGCTGTAGGTGGAAAAGAATTCCTCGATCAGCATGGCGGTATCCGCGCGGCGCGGTCCCGCCATGGCGGCCTGCACGCGTGGATCGCGAAAGAACAGGCCCACGTTCATCGGGGGAAGTCCTGACATGAAAACGTCATCATCGCGCTCTTGCCTGGCGAAGGGTGCACTGTCAGAGGGGCCATGGACGCACCTTCACACTGTCTGCCCGATGGGTCTGGTAGTCCAAAAACGCAATGCGGTGCAACGCCGACTGATCTTGACTGCCGACAGCCAAGGTTTTGGAGCACAATTTGGCTGAAATCCTTGTCGATCTTGTCGATGGCCAGCGCATCGCCTTCGTGGCGGGCAAGGCCCGCGCGCTGGCCGAGACGTGCTTCGTTCTGGCCGTGCGCAAATGCGGCAGCTCCGTGCTCAACTCCATGATCGCCGATATGGCGCGGGCCAATGGGCGGCACTACCTGGACATCGCCGGACAGTTCTACCACGCCAACATCCCCGAGCGGGCGTGGCGGCACGATCCTGCCTCCTGCAAGCTGCTGGTGGCCGGTCAGGTGCATGGCGGCTTCCGCGCCATGCCGCTGATCTTCGCGGACCACCCGATCTACGTCGCGGCACGCAAGATCCTGCTGGTGCGCGACCCGCGGGACGCGCTGGTCAGCGAGTTCTTTTCCAACGCCTACAGCCATGCTCTGCCGCGGGCGGGGGGAGGCGGCGGGGCGGCGCGCGATATGCTCGCCTTGCGAGAGGCGGCGCTGCGCGCATCGGTGGAAACCTACGCGCTACGACGCGCCGGTCCGCTGAACCACACCTTCATGGAGTATCGCGACGCGCTGGCCGATCCTCTGATACGGGTGTTCCGCTACGAGGAGGTGATCTTGGCCAAACGGGCCTGGGTGCGTGACATCGCATCCCATCTTGGCTGGGAAGAACCGAACGAGGCGTTCATCGAGGGCATGATGGCTTGGGCGGACGTGGTGCCGGAAGCGGAGCGTCCGGAACAGTTCGTGCGCCGCGTTCTTCCGGGCGACCACAGGATCAAACTGAACCCCGCGGTTATTGCCCGGGTGGATGAAATCATGCGCCCCAGCTTGCGGCTGTTTGGATACTGATAGCAAAACGCAGAAAGGTAGGCGCAAGCCAATAATCGACGGGGGGTTTGGGGGGGATGGCACATCCCCTCGACCTTCTTTTCCATTGTTTACGTGTCAGCATCAATATCGGTTCGTATAAGAACGGGGGTGCCTGCCCAGTTGAACCCTCAGTCCGCCGCGTCGGCCAATTCCCCCGGCTTCTTGTGTTTCAGCGCCGCCATCTTGTCCTGCACGTGCCGGCTGAAGACGTACTCGGCAGGCCGCGCGCCTTCCAGCGGGATTTCCGGTGCCATCTCGCCCTCGACCTTGGGGCCGAACATCGCCACGCGCAGTGTCTTCAGCGGACTGCGCACCGAATCCAGCACCGCGGTCGCCTCGTAGCCGGAATGGACCATGCAATCGGCGCATTTTTCGTAGTTGCCGGTGCCGTAGCTGTCCCAGTCCGTGCTCTCCATCAATTCGGTAAAGGATTTGGCGTAGCCTTCGCCGAGAAGATAGCACGGCCGCTGCCAGCCGAAGACATTGCGCGTCGGGTTGCCCCATGGCGTGCAGCGATATTCCTCGTTACCTGCAAGAAAATTCAGGAACAGCGGGCTCTGGCCGAAACTCCAGCCGCGCCCGCGTCCGGCGCGCAGGATGTCGCGGAACAGCGTCTTGGTCTTCTGGCGCGAGAGAAAATGCGCCTGATCGGGCGCGCGTTCATAGGCATAGCCCGGCGACGTCATGATCCCGTCGATGCCGAGCGCGGTCACATCGTCGAAGAACTTGGCCACGCGTTCTGACTTCGCGCCATCGAACAGCGTGCAGTTGATCGAGACGCGAAAGCCGCGCCGTTTGGCTTCCTTGATGGCGCCAACGGCGCGATCATAGGTGCCGGACTGACTGACGGCATGATCGTGCATCTCGCGATCGCCATCCAGATGGATGTCCCAGCAGAAATAAGGGTGCGGCTTATAGAGGTCGAGCTTCTTCTCCAGCAGCAAGGCATTGGTGCAGAGATAGATGAACTTCTTCTTGGCCAGGATCTTCGTGACGATTTCAGGCAGTTCGCGGTGCAGCAGCGGCTCGCCGCCGGCGATGCTGACCACGGGCGCGCCGCATTCATCGACCGCCTCCAGGCACTCCGCCACCGACAGCCGCTGGTTGAGGATTTCGGCCGGATAGTCGATCTTGCCGCAGCCCGAGCAGGCGAGGTTGCAGCGAAACAGCGGCTCCAGCATCAAAACCAGGGGGTAGCGCTTGCGGCCGGCGAGGTGCTGCTTGACCACGTAGGCGCCGACGCGGGCGACCTGTTTGAGAGGAACCGACAATCCAGAACTCCTTAACCCGTGGGCGCCCATGTTTGCGGCGGCGCGCGCTCGGCCGCCCCGTGTCCGCTCGCGCGAATCCCCTGGCGGTTTGACGATGCGTGCCGATATTGCATCGCGTCCGGGGCGGGACAACCACGCGGCACCCATGGCTTGGTTGCGCGGGTGAAAACGTGCACGGTCGCGGCGCGCCGGCCACAGGCCACGCAATTGTGAGCGGCGGTGGGAAAATTCGTGCCGATCAGGCCCTTGTAGAGCGCGGCCTGACCGAAAGCCGCGCCCGCGCGCAGGCCTTGATCCTGGCCGGCAAGGTGTTCGCCGGCGAGCGTCGCGTCGAAAAAGCCGGGCAGGTGCTGGCGCCGGGCGCGGCGCTGGAGGTGCGGGGGCAGGACCATCCATGGGTTTCGCGCGGCGGTTTGAAGCTCGCGCACGGCCTGGCCGCTTTCGGCCTCTCGCCCACGGGGCTCGTCTGCCTGGATATCGGCGCCTCCACAGGCGGATTTACCGACGTGTTGCTGGCGCATGGGGCCGCGCGGGTGCATGCCATTGATGTCGGCCACGGACAATTGGCGTGGAAGCTGCGTGGCGATGCGCGCGTGGTCGTGCATGAGAAGACCAATGCGCGGCACTTGGATGCGGCGGTTATCGCCGGGGACGCGGTGGGCGCGCTGGTGTGCGATGCGAGCTTTATCGGCCTGCGCACGGTTTTGCCGGCGCCGCTCTCTCTCTGCGTGCCGGGCGCATGGGCGGTGGCGCTGATCAAGCCGCAATTCGAGGCAGGTCCCGGCCAGGTAGGCGCGCGCGGCGTGGTTCGGGATGCGGCGGTGCACGCGGCGGTGTGCGACACGATTGCGGCCTGGTGGGCTGGGCTGGCGGGATGGCGCGTGCTTGGGCTGGCCGAAAGCCCCGTGCGCGGGCCGGAGGGGAACGTCGAATTCCTGATCGGCGCCATCAAGGACAAAGTTGGATAACTGCGCTCGTCGCCCAGACAAAAAAGGCTGGGGGAGATGTGCCATCCCCCC
>CAXUNZ010000108.1:6924-10682 GCA_964252525.1 uncultured Acetobacteraceae bacterium | reverse complement strand
AAGGGCGCCCCGCCAAACGGGGCGCGGCTGATCCTAGCGCCGACGCCCTATGTCTGTCTGCTGATGCGCATCCTTGTTCAGGGAAGCGGCGATCTCGAGGCGGTGCACCGGTTGCAGGATGCGGTACGTGTTGGGGCCTTGCGGCAAGGCCCGCCGCCCACCATGCCGATTGCGCCGGTGCAGGACGACGGGGCCAATTTCGTCGGCGTGGTCAACCAGGCGCTTGCGGTCAACCCTCCGCCCGGTGCCGACGCGCCGGCGCTGCGCCGCCTTGCCGCGGTAGGGGTGGCGCCGGGTGGCGGCGATCTGGCGCCAGCGCTGGCCCAAGCCTGGGCGGTGCATTTCGCTGCGGCGCAGGCCGCGTTGCGCCGGGACGCGAAGGGATGGGCACGCCAGGTTTTTGACGGCTGGAGCTACTCGGCGCCGGATACCGGCAATTTCGGCACGGATTACCAGACGCGCGCGGCCGTGGCGCTTGGGGGGTTGCTCGCCCTGACTCGCGAGGAAGCGATTTATGCCGGCGCAACCGCCGATTCCGCTGGCCGCCCGCTCGACCCGGCTTACGCCTACCGGCTCAGACTGCCGCGCGATGTGCCGGTGGACGCCTTCTGGTCTTTGTCCATGTACAGGCTTGATCCGGACGGGCGGCTGTTCTTTGCCGAGAATGCGCTGCACCGTTATGCCATTGGCGACCGCACGCCGGGGCTGCGCCGCAATGCGGACGGATCGCTGGATATTCTTATCCAGCGCAATCCGCCGGCGGACGAGTTGCGGCGCAATTGGCTGCCCATGCCGCAGGATGGTCCATTCCGTGTGACGATGCGCGCGTATCAGCCGCGGCCGGCGTTGCTAAATGGAGATTATCGTTATCCGCCGCTTGAGCGGGTTGGGTAGAAAGATTAGGGGGACAGAACGAGTCCCCCAACCTTTTCTACTTCTTTAAATCCAACGTGATCTTGTCGATATGGCCGTTGAACGCGAACGGCGTTTCATAAGCCGCGCTCGCCGGCGACCCGAGATCGCGGCCGACATCGAAGGTTTCACCAAGCGGGAATCCACCGAACGCGGTGATGTCGCGCCCGCCCACCTTCTGGCCGTTGACGCTCAGCGTCCCGTGCCCGTCGCGCGGGCCGGCGCCGAACGTCGTGCTTTTGTCATCCGCTCCGTTGGCCGTGAAGTCATAGACGATCCGCACGTGGCCTGACGGCAGCGCATCCGGCGACGCGATGGTTTCGTGCACACGCCCCTGGGCGTTGTTTTCGTAAAACAGCTTGCCGTCCTTCACATAAAGGCTAAAGCCGCCGTAACGGCCGCCTTCAGCGAAGATCACGCCCTGCGCGCCGCGCGCGGGAATATCGACATCCACGGTGAAGCGGTGCGAACGGCCACTGAGCACGGGCGCGGAGCGTAGCGGTAGGCGCACCACGCCGTCCCGGTAGGTGAAGCTCGTCTTGCCCGTGGCCGGCGATTTCAATGGCTGACGCAGCGGCGCGGTGGGATAGGCATTGTTACGCTGCGCTTCGCTGTCATAGAGCGCAATCATCTCGTTCAACTTGTCGGGCTGTTGCGCCGCCAGATCGTGCGCTTGGCTGTAATCCGTGTTGAGGTTGTAGAGCTCCCAGGGGTGCAGACTATTCGGATCGCTACCGTTCCACTTCTGCAGGCGGCTGGATTCCCATGGCAGCAAGAAACGTCTGCCGGCAAACCAGCCATCCTGATAGATGCCGCGGTTCCCAAGCATTTCGAAATACTGCCGCGTATGGCCCGTCCGTGCCGACGCGTCGGTGAACGTGCGGAGCAGGCTCTTGCCTTCCAACGGCATTTGTCTGACGCCGTTGACCTCGTCCGGCGGCGTGATGCCGGCGGCTTGGTAGATCGTCGGCGCGATGTCGGTAATATGGCTGAACTGCGTGCGCAAGCCGCCGCGATCGGCGATGTGCGAAGGCCAGACCGCAAAAAGCGGATCGGTGATGCCGCCGAGGTGCGAGGCGACCTGCTTGGACCAGGGGAAAGGCGCACTAAGCGCATAGGCCCAACCAGTGGCATAATTGTTGTTCAGCGCTTTCGACCCGAGCACATCCTCACGCTTGCTCTGCTCAGGCACCGGGTCTGCCAGTCCATCGCCGCGTGGCAGATCGTTACCAACCAGGCCGGCCGCTTCCTCGGCGCCGTTGTCACCGACGATGTAGAGCACCAGCGTGTTGTCGGCGCGACCCTCTTCACGGACGGCCTGAAGCATGCGGCCGACTTCATGATCAGTGTGCGCCAGAAAGCCCGCATAGACCTCCATCTGGCGCGCCATCAGCTTTTTGGCGTCGGGGGACAGCGTATCCCACGCGGGGATTTCCGCCGGTCGCGGCGTCAGCGCGGCACCCTGAGGGATGATGCCGCGCGATTTCTCCTGCGCGTAAATGCGGGAGCGCAGCACGTCCCAGCCTTCGTCGAACTGGCCCCGAAAGCGGTCGATCCATTCGCGTGGCACCTGGTGCGGCGCGTGCGTACCGCCGGTGGCGAAATAGAGAAAGAACGGTTTTTCCGGCGCGATCGCCTCGTGCTGATGCAGCCATTTGATCGCATCATCGGCAAGGTCGGCGTTGAGGATATAGCCCTGATCGGGCGTTCGCGGCGCCTCCACCGCCACCGTGTTCCTGTAGAGCGCCGGCTCCCACTGGCTGGTGGAACCGCCCATGAAGCCGTAGAAATACTCGAAGCCGAGGCCGGTCGGCCACCGGTCGAACGGACCGGCGGCGTTGACCTCCCAGAACGGTGTGTTGTGCCATTTGCCGAAGGCGGCGGTGGAATAGCCGTTATCCTTCAGCACCTCGGCGATGGAAGCGGCACTCCTCGGCCACACGGAGTTGTAACCGGGATAACCCACGGCAAAATCGGTGACGGCGGCAAAGCCGAGCTGGTGGTTGTTGCGGCCCGACAGCAGCGCGGCGCGCGTGGGCGAACACAGCGCGTTGACGTGGAAATTGTTGTAGCGCAGCCCCTGTTGCGCCACCTGATCGAGCGACGGCGTAGGAATCACGCCGCCATTCGTCGATGTGGCGCCGAAACCGACATCGTCCAGCAGGATCAGCACGACATTTGGCGCGCCCGCAGGCGCCGTGATATCGCCCGGCCAGGCCGGCACCGCCTTGTGGCGTGACGGATCGATCTTGCCGGTGAAGGGCGGCGGCGGCTTCGGCAGGGTTTCGCCGGCGGCCTGGTGCGCGGTCATGGCGGCGCAGCCAGCCAACAGCGCGGTGCGCAGATGTCCGGTCGTCATGGTTTCTCCGTGGGGCTAATGTAAATCCAGTGTCACCTTGTCAATGCCGCCGGTGAACGCATTGGGCGTTTCGTATTCGGCGCTCACGGGCGAGCCGAGATCGCTGCCGACGTCAAACGTTTCTGCGCCGAACGCGCCGAATTGATGGATCTGGCCTTGTCCCGCGTCCGCGCCGTTGATGCGCAACTCGCCCTGACCATCGGCGAGGAATTGCCCGGCAACGGCGCCCCCGGCGGATTTCGGCGGGTCCGCGGTGAAGCGGTACTCCACGTGCACGCGGCCCGCCGGCAGCGTCCCGGAAGAGACGATCTTGTCATGCGCGTGGCCCTGCGCGTTGTTTTCGTAAATCAGGTGGTCGTCCATGACGTAGAGCGAAAAACCGCCGTAGCGGCCGCCTTCCGCGAAGATCACGCCCTGCGCGCCGCCTTTCGGCACGGTAAGGTCGGCCGTGAAAACGTGCGATTTGCCGCCGAGATTGGGCGCGGAT
>CAXUNZ010000108.1:4980-6914 GCA_964252525.1 uncultured Acetobacteraceae bacterium | reverse complement strand
AAATGCGTCTTGCCCTCCGCCGGCGAGGGCTGCTTCAGGCGCAGGGGCGCCGTAGGATAGGCCTGGTTGCGCCGCGCCTCGCTGTCGTAAAGCGCCACCATTTCCTTGAGCTTGTCGGGCGCCTTGTCGGCAAGGTTATGCGCCTGGGCGAAATCATGGTTCAGGTCGTAGAGTTCCCAGGCGTGCAGCGTCTCGGGGTCGTTGCCCGTCCATTTGTCGGCGCGGTAGGATTCCCAGGGCAGCAGGAAGCGTTTTCCCGCGAACCAGCCGTCCTTGTAGATGCCGCGGTTGCCGATCAGCTCAAAATATTGAGTCGTGTGCGCGGTAACCGCAGCGGCATCGGTAAAACTCGGCAGCAGGCTCGCGCCTTCCAGCTTTATTTGCGAGACACCGTTGACCGTGTCGGGCGCGCGGATGCCGGCCGCTGAGTAGATCTAGGTCGACAAATAAACAATAAAAATAAATTGCGGGCGCACGCCGCCGCCCGCGGTGATGCGCGCGGGCCATGAGACGATCAGCGGATCGGTGATGCCGCCGAGATGGGATGCCACTTGCTTGGCCCAGGGAAATGGCCCGTTCAGCGCATAGGCCCAGGCAGCCGCGTAATTGTTGTTCAGCGCCTTGCTGCCGAGCTGGTCGGCGCGCGCCAATTGCACATCCACCGGATCGGCGCCACCATCGCCGCGGCGCAGATCGCTGCCGGTGGTGCCGGCTTCCTCCGTGGCGCCGTTGTCGCCAACGATGTAGAGGATCAGCGTGTTGTCGGCATGGCCTTCCTGGCGCACGGCCTCGAAGACGCGGCCTAGTTCATCATCGGCCTGCGCCAGGAAGGCGGCGTAGACTTCCATCTGGTGGGCGTAGAGTTTCTTCTCCGCGGCGGTGAGAGAGTCCCACGCCGGCAGTTCGGCAGGTCGCGGTGTGGTGTCGGCATTCACGGGTACCGTGCCGGCCTGTTTTTCGCCGCTGATGACGCTACTGCGCAGCGCGTCCCAACCGGCATCGAACTTGCCGTGGAATTTGTCGATCCAGTTCTGCGGCACCTGGTGCGGCTGATGTGTGGCGCCAGTGGCGAAATACATGAAAAATGGCTTTTCCGGCGCGATCGCGTCGTGCTGGTGCAACCAGTGGATCGCGTCATTGGCCAGGTCGTGCGTCAGGTTGTAGCCCTGTTCGGGCGTGGCGGGCGGCTCGACGGCCAGCGTGTTGCGATAGAGCGACGGTTCCCACTGCGATGTGGCGGCGGACATGAAGCCGTAGAAATATTCAAAGCCTTCCGATGTCGGCCAGCGGTCGAACGGACCGGCGGCGTTCACTTCCCAGACCGGCGTATTGTGCCACTTGCCGAAGGCGGCGGTCGAATAGCCATTATCCTTCAGGACCTCGGCGATGGAGGCGGCGCTGCGTGGCCAGATGGAATTGTAGCCGGGATAGCCGGCGGCGTATTCGGTGATCGGGCCGAAGCCGACTTCGTGGCTGTTGCGCCCGGTCAGCAGCGCGGCGCGTGTGGGCGAGCACATGGCGTTGACGTGGAAATTGTTGTAGCGCAGGCCGCCGCGCGCCAGGCGATCCAGCGTGGGCGTGGGCACGGCGCCACCCATGGCGGAAGAGGCGCCGAAACCGACATCATCCAGCAACACTAGAATGACGTTGGTCGCGTTTTCCGGGGCCTTGACTTCGCCTGGCCAGGCGGGACGGGATTTCTGGCGAGATGGCTCAATGGTGCCGGTGAAGGGCGCGGGCGGCTTAGGCAGCACTTCCTGTGCCAGGGCGGGCGCCGTGAGCAGTGCGGCGGAGGCGAGCAGCGCAAAACGGAAATGCGGCATATGTTTGCTCCTAAGAAAGGCTGGGTGGAGAGTGCCCGTGTCCCCAGACTCCCGGTCGAAAGTTGTGGGAAATCATCGCCGATAAAAATCGACGGGGGGTCTGGGGGGAAC
>CAXUNZ010000108.1:0-4970 GCA_964252525.1 uncultured Acetobacteraceae bacterium | reverse complement strand
GTTCTTTTACTATTTGAACTTGATCCTCAGCGTGGCGCCGAATGTCGCCGGATCGCCGATATTGCCGTACGTTGCGCCGCTGAACGGCCCGACCGTGCCCTTCACCAGGTAATACCGAGTGTTCGTCACGTTGTGCCCCCAGACGAACGCATCGTACAACCCGTTCGCCGTGCGCACGCCGGCATGCACATCCAACAGTCCGTAACCCGGCACCTTGGAAGTAATCGAGTCGTTGGCGGCGACATAGGTACTTGAACGCAGCGCGAAATCCGCGCCGGCATAACCGACAAGGTCGTGGTGCCAGTAGAAGCCAATCGGCTGCGTCGCCTCGCCGCCCGTCGCCATGGTCCATTTGGAATTGCCGGGCAGAACCTTGCCAGTCAGATTGCAGATCTTCGTCGCCGAACCCACCTGCTCCACCGGGCACTGGCCGTCCGGATAAGACTCGTAAAGACCTTCGGTATAGGCGCCTGCGAAGTTGAAGGAGAGCCAGTCGAATGGCCGCGCGCGGGAGTCGAACTCAAAGCCGCGGGTCAGGACCTTGGGTACGCTAGACGCGAAGGTCGTGAAGACGGTGCCAGACGAATTCAGCGGCGTCGTAATGATGCCCTGATAGTCCGAATCCTCATCCCAGAACACGTCCGCGTTCGCAACGAGCCTATCCTGGAAGAGGGACGTCTTGAGTCCCACCTCGTAGCTGTCGACACGCTCCGGCTTGACGATGGGGCTGACGCCGGCGGGAATGTTGGTCACGTTCACGCCGGGCGATTTCGTGCCGCGTGAATAGGTCGCGTACGCGAAGATGTCCGGCGTAATCTTGTAACTGGCGTTCGTTAGCCAGCCGACCGAGCCGTTATGCGTATGGTCGTTGTAGTAGATGTCCGTACCGCCGACCGCGGCGTGGATCGCGGCCACCTGCTTCAGCTCCGCCGGCGTGAAATCGTCATATGGACCGCCGCCTTCGGTGTACTGGTTATAGCTGCCGGACTTGTCTTCGTACACGTAGCGCAATCCACCGGTGAAGCTCAGCTGGGGCGTCGCGTGGTATGTCGCCTGCCCAAAGCCGGAGTAGCTGTCCGTCACAGGATCCGTGTCGGCGAGGATGGAGTAGCCATTCAGCGCCGCACCTTCCACCGCGCGCGGGAACCTCTTGCCGAAATACCAAGCGCCGCCGTCCGGTCCGAACCCCGTGTGTAAGAACCCGGGAATATCCTGGTAGAAGAAGAAAAAACCGGCCGTGTAGTCGATCGCGCCACCGGTTTGGGAGGTGGCGCGGAACTCCTGCGTTACCTGCCTTTGCCAGTCGTTCTGATTGCCGTAGTTCGTCACCGGTATGCCAAGGCCGGTGTTGGCGCCGTTATACGGCCACCAATTCCACAGCCGATAGGCGGAAATGGAGGTGAGCAGCACGCCACCGGTATCGTAGTCTGCCTGAACGGAACCGCCCGCCGTCTCCATTTCAAAGTAAGTCTTGTTGGCGATGTTGGTGTCGTAGGTAAAAGGATTGAAGGACGGCAGCTTGTAACCGAGGAAGGCTTCGCGCTGGAAAAAATTGTTCGGGATCGGCATGCCGTCCGTCAGCCTGGTGAACACGCCGTCGATCATGTTGACGCAGCAATTCTGCAGCTGATGCGCGTAATCCGCGATGATGCGGATCGTCAGATTGTCGATCGGCTGCAGCAGGAGTTGCCCGCGCACCACTTTGTCGTCCAGCGTATTGTAGTGGGCGCCGTTGACGATGCTGGTAATGGTCCCGTCCCGCTCGTCGGCCAGGAAGGAGATGCGGCCGGCAACCTTGTCGGTGATGCCGGCGGTCGCCGTGCCGCGCACCTGCCAGAAGCCGTAATTGCCAACGGAGGCTTCCAGATCAGCCTCCGGCGTGAAGCTGGGTGGCAGCGTGTGCACATCGACCGCGCCCGCCGTGGTGTTCTTGCCGAAGAGCGTGCCCTGCGGTCCGCGCAGCACCTGGACGGTGCTGACGTCCGGCAGGTCGAAGGCAGCGATGCCTGGACGGGCAATGAAGACGCCATCCACATAGACGCCCACGCCGCTTTCCAGCCCGTCATTGGACACGCTGACATTGTTGCCAACGCCGCGGATGTTGAAGCTTGTGTTGCGCGGGTTGAATTCGGTCACCTGAAGCGTCGGCACCAATTGGTTAAGCTGGTTGATGGAGGCTATGCCCGTCTGGTCCAGCTTGGCGCTGCCGACGCTGGTCAGGCCTATAGGTACGGTCTGCGCGCGTTCGGTGCGGTGGCGAGCGGTGACGACGACGTCCTCCACCTTGCTCGCTGCCGCATTTGCCGCAGCAGGCGTGGCGGTCGCGGGCGGGATCTTCCCCACCGGCCCAACCGCGGCTGTCTGGCCCCATGCTGGTGATGCTGCCCCGGCCAGCAACGCCGCTCTGCCACACAGCGCTAGATGCGCCTTCCAGGCTTTGAACAAGGGAGAGCGGTTGACCGAAAGCGCCGCGACGACGAATGACAAAGGCATTACACTTATCTCAACAGTGCCAATTAAGATATACGTCATTGAAGCGTGGCATTGACTAAGTCAACACGATTCCACGCTTGACTATCGTTGTACACTGTTTAACACGTTGGCTGTTGCCAGAATCCCCGGGCAACACTCGGGCTGCGGCTGGCGCGGCCTCATCCGGCCCAGCGGTCATGCTCCCTGCCGCTGGGTCGGGACTTTTTCAGGAGGTGCGCCGATGAAGATGACCTTGCTTGCCGGCTTTGGTCTTGCGGTTTTCGCCTGCAATGCCGCCGCGCAAACCACCCTGCCTCGGGCGGACGCTCCCTTTGCCGGCAAGGTGGCGCCGGAGAGCGCCCAGTCGGTCATCGATTGGCCCAAGCAGGTGCACGCGCCGGCCGGGGCGCCGAACGTGGTGCTGATCCTGCTGGACGATGTGGGCTTCGGCGCCACCGCCACGTTCGGCGGTCCGGCGAAAACGCCCGAGATCGACAGATTGGCGGCGAAGGGCGTGCGCTACAACGCGTTCAACACTACCGCCATCTGCTCGCCGACGCGCGCGGCGCTGCTCAGCGGCCATAACCAGCATCAGGTCGGCTTCGGCAATCTACAGGATGTGGCGGCCGGCTTTCCCGGCTACAACACGATCTGGCACAAGGACACCGCCAGCGTTGCGCGCATCCTGCACGATAACGGCTATTCCACCGCCGCTTTCGGCAAATGGCACAATACGCCGATCTGGGAGATCAGCCCGGCAGGGCCGTTCGACCATTGGCCGACCGGGCTTGGTTTCGACTATTTTTACGGCTTCATGTACGGCGAGACGAGCCAGTATGAGCCGGTGCTCTACCGTAACGCCGCGCCGGTTCCAACGCCCAAGAGTTTCAAGGATGGCTACCACTTGACCACGGACCTCGTGGATGACGCGCTGCATTGGGTGCGCCAGCACGACGCGGTGCAGCCGGACCGCCCCTTCTTTGTTTATTTTGCCACCGGCGCGGCGCACGCGCCGCACCACGTGCCGAAGGCCTGGATCGAGAAATATCGCGGCCAATTCGATCAGGGCTGGGACAGGCTGCGCGAGGAAACCTTCGCGCGCCAGAAACAGGCCGGCATCATCCCGGCCAGTGCGGAATTGACGCCGCGCCCAAAGGAATTGCCCGCCTGGGACAGCCTGTCCGCCGATCAGAAGAAGCTGTACGCGCGCCAGATGGAGGTGTACGCGGCCTTCATCTCGCAGACCGATGATGAAGTGGGCCGCCTGCTGCGTGGCATCGGCGATGAAGGCAAGCTGCAGGACACGCTTGTCATCTACGTGGTGGGCGACAATGGCGGCAGCGCCGAGGGCGGTCTGGAGGGATCGGACCACAATTTCGCCATGTCGATGGGGGCGAAAACGGAACTCGCCGACATGCTGACGCGGCTGGACGATCTCGGCAGCCCGTATGTGGATAATCATTATGCATCCGGCTGGTCATGGGCCACCACGGCGCCTTTCCAATGGATGAAGCAGGTAGCGTCCCATTTCGGCGGCACGCGGGATGGGCTGGTGATCTCCTGGCCTGGTCACACCGCCGCGCCGGAAAAGATGCGCGGACAGTTCAGCCACGCCAATGACGTGGTGCCCACCATCCTGGCGGCGGCGCATATCCCGGCGCCGGAGGTGGTGGACGGCGTCAGGCAATTGCCGATGGAAGGCAAGAGCCTGGTGCCCACCTTCACCGATCCCGACGCCAAGACCGGCCACAACGAGCAGTATTTCGAGATTTTCGGCAACCGCGCCATCTACAAGGACGGCTGGGTCGCCGGCGCGCGGCGTTACGCACCGTGGGAGCTGTTCACCAACCCGGCCGCCATTTATCGTGGCGGGTTCGACAAGGATGTGTGGGAATTGTACCATGTCGATGAGGATTACAGCGAGGCGCACAATTTGGCGGACCAGCAGCCGCAGAAGCTGGCCGAATTGAAAGCGGAATTCGACAAGGAAGCCAGGCGCAACGGGCTTTATCCGCTGGTGCCGCTGCCGCGTGTCGGCATTCCGTCGAGCGTTGCCGGACGGCGGCATTTCAGCTACGGGCCGGGCGTGGATCGCATTCCGCTGGATATGGCGCCGGATCTGACCGCGCAGGCGCATCGCGTGACCGCGGAGATCGAGGTGCCGCAGGGCGGCGCGGACGGCGTGATCGTGGCCCAGGGCGGCCGTTTTGGCGGCTGGGCACTGTTCGTCAAGGGCGGCAAGCTGATCTATGAAAACAACACCTTCGGCACGACGCACCAGCAAATCATTGCCAACGATCCGTTGCCAGCGGGCCATGCCACGATCGGTTTTTCGTTCGCGCCGGATACGACGAAGACGGCGCCAGGCCTGCTGATGCGCAAGAAGGCGGGGCCAGGCACCGGCACGCTATCGGTGAACGGCACTAAGGTGGGCGAAGCGCATTTCGATGTGTTCGGCAGCTTCTTCAGCTCGATCGACGAGACGCTCGATGTCGGCC
>CAXUNZ010000107.1:265-10684 GCA_964252525.1 uncultured Acetobacteraceae bacterium | reverse complement strand
CCCTCCTATGAATCAGCGATTCCGCGTCGTACAAGAGTTTTGAAAGGCGTTCTTATCACGACGGGGCAGACGATCGACATTTCCGGCGTGCCGGTGGCCGATATCGGCACGTTCAGCGGCTTGCACAATTCTCTGGCCGCCGGCGTGGCGCTGAATTTGGAGGTGGGCGATACCGCACTGGCCTTGGCCACGGATCTGGGCCAGGGCGGCTCTTCGCTGCTGACCACAGACGCGGCCTATGTGCACAGCGTCACGCTGACCGGGGCGGGCGGCACACTGAGCACGGCGCAGTTGAACGCCGTGGCGGGCATTGCCGGGCTGAACGCCAACGGCATTTCCGTGCCTGTCGGCGGCACGGCCGCCAACATCGTGGGGCTGAGCGCGGCCGCACAGGCACTTGCCGGCACGCATGTGGCGGTCAGCGACACGGGCGCGAACGTGACCGCGCAATTGGGCAGCCTGCAAAGCCTCTATGGCGGGCATCTGAGCATTTCGCTGACTTCCGGCACCGTTTCGGTGACCGCGGCCAATTACACTGCGGACAACGCCACGATCGCGGCGATCAGCAATACGGGATCGGTCGTGGTGACGGGCAGTGCCGCGGCGATTGCGGCCATTGCCGGCCAGCTTTCCGCTGATGCGCATATCGTGGCGGTCCAGATCACCGATAATGCGGCCAATATCGCGGCCAACAGCTTCACGCTGGCGCCGATTGCGGCCGAAACGGCGCTGACGGTGACCGATAATAGCAACATCACCGCCTCGACCGCGCAGGTGCTGGTCGGCGGCGGCTTTGCCAGCGTGTCCATGTCGGGGTCCGTCGGCGTGACCGATACCGGCAGCCAGATTGCGGCGATGGCGGAAGCGGGCTCGATCTACGTCAATTTCCTGACTTCGCGCGGCGCGGTGCTGAGTGCGGACAGCAATGTCGGGCTGGTCGATGCCTCGGCTCTCTCCGGGCTGGGTTCGCAATTGAGCAAGAATGGCCACGTCATCAATGTGTGGGACACGGCATCGCACCTGACCGCTTCGGGCGCGAGTGCGACATTGTCTTCGCTGACGGGCAGCGGCCTGGTCAGCGGCATCTACCTCAAAACAAGCGGCGGCACGGTGACGCTGACCGCGGCGACCGCGCTGTCCCTGCTGGCCATTTCGGGCATTCACATCAACAACCCCGACAACAGCGTCAACACCATTACGGTTGCCGATACGGCCGCGCATCTGGATAGCAACTACAATTCGCTGCACAACAACGCCAGCATCAACGCCATCGTCATCAACGCGAGTGCCACGGTCAGCGTCGCCACCCTTGCCGACATGCAGGCTTTGGCTGCGACGACCGCATCGGGCATTGCCCTGACCGTGTCCGATACGGCGGCAAACATCGTGACCGCGTCCGGTGTCAGCGGCGCGAGCGTGCAGGCGAGTGCGTGGAATTTGAGCGCGAGCGCGAGCGTGAGTTCGGCAAATGCCCTGACGCTCGCGGCGCTGTCGAATTTCTCGCCGTCGGGCTACACGCTGACGGTGGCGCTGGGCGCCAATACGGCGCTGGGTTCGGTCGCCTCGGCCAACCAACTGGGCGCGCTGGGTTCGGCGCTGATCGTGACAGGCCATTACTACACGATCAGCGGCTCTGTTTCCGCCTTGACCGGATTGACCAGCGCCGGCGCCAGCGTGGCGCACGTGGCGCTGAGCGATACCTTGGCCCACATTTCGGCCTTGTCCTCGCCCACGCCGCTGCTCAGCGGCACAGTTTCGGTGAGCGATGCGGAAAGCCTGACCGCGGGTCAGGCGCAGAGCTTCCTGGCGCTGCTGAGTGCCGCGGGCGTTGCGCCGGGCAATGTCAGCTTCGCCGGCGGCAACGAGACGGTGACGGACACGGTGGCCAATCTGCAAGCCCTTGAGGCGAGCAGCGCCTGGACGGGCAACGCTTCGCTGCAATCGCATTTCTCGCTGGTGGCCAACGACACGGCGGCCAATCTGGACAATCCGGCCAACGCCTCGTTTCTGGCCGGTGTGCCGAGCAAGATCCTTTCGGCGACCGCCACGGTCAGCGCGGCCAATGCGACCGCGCTGGCGGCTCTGTCGGGCCTCAGCCTGGGCGGGCATAGCCTGATCGTATCGGACAGCGCGGCCAACCTGCTGGCCTCGGCCAACAGCTCCGGCCTGGCGCTGGCGACATCGATCAATCTGAGCGGGGCGGCGAGCCTGAACGCCGCGCAATCCGAGCAATTGCTGCAGATCAGCCATTTCTCCCTGACTCAGACGCTGAACATCACCGACAGCTCGGCCAATTTGCTCGACGGCACGCTGTCCGGGTTGATTGCGGGGCATGCCCAGGTGCACGTGGCGCTGGCCGGCAGCGAAACGCTGGATGCGCAGACGGCGGCATCGCTGGTGTCGCTGCAAGGCTTCTCCGACACGGCCGACATGAACATCGTCGATAGCAGCAGCTATCTTCTCGCCGCCGGCGCGAGTGCGGCCGAAAGCATGGCTGCTTCGGTGTCATTGGCCGGCAACGAGACGGTGTCGGCAAACACCGTACTGCGCCTGTCGGAAATTCCGCACTTCATTTCCACGGGCGGCACGCTGACGCTGGCCGGCAACGATTTTGCCAACGCGGCAACGCTGAAGGCTGTCGCCGACATGGGCAGCCACTTTACCGAGGGCGGCCACAGCCTGACCTTGACGCAGGACGATCTGAGCCTGACGCCGACCGAATACGCGCAGATCCAGGCTGACGGGTTTGTCGCCAATGGGCACGTGCTGTCCGCCGTGCTGACCAATGACAGCGTCAGCGAGCTTAGCAACACCTTGACGCTGACCGCAACAGGCGTGGCGGGCGCCAGCGTCACGATCTACGACCATAACGGCAACTCCGTCTCGACCACGCCGGAGACAAATGCGAGCTTTACGCTGACCACGCCGGATGCCGGGGCGACGGGCAATTTCTCGATCACGGAGACGGTCAACAGCGTGGAGAGTGCGCCTGTCGTGGTACTGACGCAAAGCACGCTGGAAAGCTATGTTGCCAACGCTTCGGCGAGCTTTGCCAATAGCGGACAGATCCAGGTCGGCACAGGCGAGTTCATCAGCCTCTACACCGCCGGTGCCTCGCTGCCGAATGCGCCTTCCCTGGTCTATGATCCGAACGCGCATACGATTTCGCTGGATATTCCGAACGCCACGCCGGTCACGCTGATTACGCTTGGGGCGAGCACGCATCCCGCGTCGCTCGATCCATCGGAAATCCTGATCAAGCATCACAGCTAACAACAGATTGCTTTGAAATGCCATGTCAGAAACAGGTAAGATAAGATTGGGGGAGCAGTGCCTGCCCCCCCAAACCCCCCGTCTTTATCTTGGACGACACCGTCGTACAGACCTGCTCTTCAATGAAGACGGGGGGTTTGGGGGGGATGGCACATCCCCCCCAATCTTTCTCCCGTTTTTTCAGGGGCCAGGGACATGCTAAAAGGTTGGCGCGTATTGAACGGGATCGGCAGGCCGCTGGGCTGGATTGCGCTGTTTTCGGCCTTTCTCAACCTGCTCTATTTGGCGGCGCCGCTTTACATGACGCAGATCTACGATCGCGTGATGCGCAGCCAGAGCATTCCCACGCTGCTGTATCTGACGGGCGCGGTGGCGTTGTGCTATGCGGCGCTGGCGGTGTTGGACGGCGTGCGCGGGCAGATCCTGGCAGGCATTTCCGATATCGTCGAGGCGCGTCTCGGCACCGTGCTGTTGCACCGGGCAACGGCGCCGCTGCGCGCGGGTACGCCGCGTCCGGGCGCGGGGCTGATGGGGCGCGATCTCGATACGGTGCGGCAGTTCGCCGCCGGCCCGGCGGTGCTGGCGTTCATTGACCTGCCTTGGGCGCCGATCAATCTGGCCGCCATTTCGCTGCTGCATTGGAGCCTCGGCGTTTTTGCGTTGAGCGCCTGCCTGCTGCTGCTGGGATTGAGCCTGCTGGCCGAGCGCGCCGCGCGGGGGCCGATGGCGCAGGCCAACAACGTGGCAGGACGCGCCTACCAGTTTGGCGACATGCTGGCGCGCCATGCCGATTGCGCGGCGACGATGGGGCTGGCGCCCAATCTGGCGGCGCGCTGGCGCGGGTTGCGGCGCGCGATGCTTTCGGCGCAGACTGAAGCCAGTCGGCGCGCGGTGGTTCTGGGCGCGGTGGCGCGCTTTGCGCGGCTGTTCCTGCAATCGGCGATACTGGGGTTCGGCGCGTTCCTGGCAATCAACCATGACATCAGCGGCGGCGTGATGTTCGCCGCCTCGCTGCTGCTGGGCCGCACGCTGGCGCCTGTCGAGGCGGTGATCGGCGCCTGGCGCGGCACGATTTCCGCCCATGTCGCGCTGGGACGGCTGGTGGAACTGGCCGATGGCGACGAAGCGGACAAGCCGGCGCTGGCCTTGCCGCAGGCGCAGGGCGAACTCTCGCTGGAAGGCGTTTGCTGGACACCCCCCGGCGCGGAACGCCCTGCCCTGCGCGGTGTCACGGTGAAGATCGAGCCGGGCGCGGTGCTGGCGTTGATCGGGCCGTCGGCCGCGGGAAAATCGAGCATGGCGCGCGTGCTCTCGGGGGCTCTGCGACCGGCCGAGGGTACCGTGCGGCTGGACGGCGGCGAAATGCCGAGTTGGAACCAGGAACAATTGGGACGCGCCATCGGCTACCTGCCGCAGGAAGTCAGCCTGTTCCCGGGCACGATCGCGGAGAACATCGCGCGCTTTTCGGAGACGAATGACGCCGCCATCATCGCGGCGGCGCAGGCGGCACGCGCGCATGACATGATCATGCGCCTGCCTGAAGGCTACGCCACGGTCATTGACGAGAACAGCGGGCGTCTGTCGGGCGGCCAACGGCAGCGCGTGGCCTTGGCGCGCGCGCTGTTCGGCGATCCGCCCGTGCTGATCCTGGACGAGCCCAATGCCAATCTGGACGCGGAGGGCGAGGCCGCGCTGATTGCCTGCGTCATCGAAGCGCGCCAGCGCCACCGCACGGTGGTGATGATCACGCACAACGTGGCGCTGGTGCGCATCGCCGATTACGTCGCCACCATGGTTGGAGGACACATCATGCGCGTGCAAAAGACCACTGACTTCCTCGGCAAACCCGCCAAGATCGTGGCCAGCGCATGAAAACCGCCATTCGCACGGGGCTGGCGACGCTGGCCGTCTTCTTCGGCGGTTTCGGCGCATGGGCCGCGCTGGCGCCGCTGGATGGCGCGATCACCGGCACGGGGCGCCTGGAGGTGCGCGGCAACCGCAAGACCGTGGCGCACCGCGAGGGCGGGATTGTCGCCGCGCTGATGGTTCAAGAGGGCGATCACGTCAAACAGGGGCAGATCCTGATCCGTCTGGACGATACGCAGGCATTGGCCAATCTGCGCGTGCACCAGGCGGCCCTTGCCGGTGACATCGCCCTTTCCGCCCGCGACATGGCGGAAATCGACGACGCGGCCGCAATTGCATTTCCATCCACGCTCTCGCCGTCAAATCCGATCGATGCCTCCGTCATGGCGCGTGAGAACAGCGTCTTTCGCAACCACCACAGCCTTTTGCACCAGGAACTGGCGGTCGTGGATCAGCGCATCGACCAGTCACGCCAGCAACAGGCCGGCGCGCGCGCGCAGCATGATGCGGCCACGCGCGGACTGGACCTGGCGAACCAGGAATTGCAGGCCTTTCAATCGCTGGCACGCAACGGTCTGGCCTCGCGCACGCATGTGCTCGAACTCGCGCGCAACGTCGAACAGTTGCGCGGCGATGTCGGTCAGTTGCAGGCTGAAATCGCGCAGCGCGGCGCCGAGGCGGCAGAGCTCGAAGCCGAAAAGCTGCGTCTGCGCGCCACCGCGCAATCCGAAGCCACGCACGAATTGCGCGAGGCGCAGTTGCGCATCAACGACACGCTGCCGCGCATCGCCGCGGATCGCGACCTGCTCGCGCGTCTGGATATCAGGGCGCCGGCGGCGGGCCAGGTCGTGGACCAGGTGGTTTTCACAAAAGGGGGCGTGATCGAGCCGGGCAAGCCGATCCTGGATATCGTGCCCAGCGCGCCCACGATCGTCGCCGAAGCGGAAATCCGGCCGGAAGATATCGAACACCTCCACCAGGGTCAGGGTGCGCGGGTGATCGCCACCGGATTCAATCCACGCGAAACGCAGGCCATGCAGGGTCGTGTGGATATCATTTCAGCCGACCGCATCACGGACCCGCATAACGGGCAGACTTACTACAAGATCGAAGTGACGCTGACCGGGGATCAGGACGGCGGCAGGCTGCTCAAGCAATTGACGCCCGGCATGCCGGTGGAGGTGGTGGTGCCGGTCAAGTCCCGCACGGCGCTGGAGTATCTGACCGAACCGCTGCGGACGAGTTTTCGCAAGGCGGGTAACGAGGTTTGAGAGCTGGGGAGGCTGACGTATACGTCAGCCCCCCAGATCCCCCGTCTGTCGTTTAGCTTTTTACGCCGGACAGAACAGCTTTCTCTACATACAAGTTGGGAAACAGGCTGCGCAGCGCGGCCACTTTCGGCATGTCGTTGATGGCGATATACGGGTAGTTCGGGTTGTTCTCCAGAAAATCCTGGTGATACGCCTCGGCCGGATAAAACCCGCCCAGCGGATCGACACGCGTCACGATCTTGCCGTCGAACACATGCGCGCCATCGAGCTGCGCGATATAGGCGCGCGCCACACGCGCCTGTTCGGCATCGCTCGTCCATATCTCGGAGCGATATTGCGTGCCGCTATCCGGCCCCTGGCGGTTCAGCTCCGTCGGGTCCGTGGCCACGCTGAAGAAGATCTGCAGCACGCGTCCCAGACTGATCACCCGCGGATCGTACGTTACGCGCACGGATTCCGCGTGGCCGGTGCTGCCTGTGCTGACGGTTTCATACTGCGCGGTATTCGCCGCCCCGCCGGCATAGCCCGCAACCGCGCGGCTGACGCCGCGCACGTGTTCGAACACGCCCTGCACGCCCCAGAAACATCCACCGGAGAGTACCACGCTCTGCATGCCGCCCGCCGGCACGGCGTCCGTGGCGGGCGCGGGCACTACGCGCGTATCTTCCGCGCGCGCCGGCCCGCGCGCGACAAACCCGACCAGCCCCGCCGCCGCAACACCGGCCAACAACCATGCACGCATCACGCATTTCCTCCTGCAGGCACGAACGACAGCGCCACGCCGTTCATGCAGTAACGCAATCCCGTGGGCTTCGGCCCGTCATCGAAGACGTGGCCGAGATGCCCGCCGCACTGGCTGCAATGCACCTCGGTGCGCTGCATGAACAGGCTGCTGTCCGAAGACGTGTCCACGGCATCAGGCAGCGGCGCATAGAAGCTGGGCCAGCCCGTCCCGCTGTCGAATTTCGTATTCGATGCGAAGAGCGGCAACGCACAGCCCGCGCACAGATACTTGCCTGCGGCAAACTGGTGGTCGAGCGGGCTGGATTCCGGCGCCTCGGTGCCCTGCTGGCGCAACACATCGTAGGCGGCGGGACTGAGTTTTGCGCGCCACTCGGCGTCCGAGTGGCTGACGCGGAAACTCTGCGCCACAGCCGCGCGCGCGCGCGAACCGGCGCTCAGCACACCTCCCAGCACGGCCGCTCCCGCGGCCTGCAACCAGCCTCTTCGTGTCATGGCAATCTCCCACGTCTTTCGCGGCAGTATTCGCCGACCATTTTGGCGGGTTACCCGGAAGAAACTGGGGGGACCGGGCCGGTCCCCCAGACCCCCCGTCTTCAGTTTGGTAACCGCATCGGCGGCGCGACGAAGGAGAACATATGGCTATCCCGACCACGCCTGGCCAGCCCAGCGTCATCTTGCGCCTGACGCATTGGATCGGAGCGGCTGCCATGATCTGCATGATCCTGAGCGGCTGGGCGATCTACAACGCCTCCCCCATCCTGCCCTTCAGCTTTCCGCAATGGGCCACGCTGGGCGGCTGGCTTGCCGGCGGCATTGCCTGGCACATCACGGCCATGTGGGTGCTGATCGCCGACGGGCTGGTCTATCTGGCCTGGGGCACGCTCTCCGGCCATTTCCGCCGAGACTGGCTGCCGCTTTCCGTGCGCACGATCCGCCTGGACTTTGTCGATGCGCTGCGTTTCCGCCTGCGCCACGAAACCGATGCCTACAACGCCGTGCAGAAGCTGCTCTACTGGCTTGTGCTGCTGGCCGCCATTTTGGCGGTGATTTCCGGCCTGGCCATCTGGAAGCCGGTGCAACTGGGCCCGCTCGCCTGGGTGCTGGGCGGGTATGACATCGCGCGCCGCATCCATTTCGCGCTGATGGCCAGCATCACGGCCTTTTTGATCGTGCACGTGGCCCTGGTCGTGCTCGTTCCGCGCACGCTGCTGCGCATGACCATCGGCACGCGGCCATGAGCGAATTCCGCCAAAGCCACGCAGCGCAGCTCGGCCGCATCGAGCGCCGCCACTTCCTGCGCGGCGGCCTTTCCTTGGGCGCGCTCAGCCTGCTTTCCGGCTGCGACCTCTCCAGCCATGACGGCCTGATCGACCGTACGCTCTGGGCCATGCTGCGGGTGAACGATCGCATCCAGGCTGCCCTGTTCGATCCGAATCGCCTGGCGGCCACCTTCCGGCCGGACCAGATCACCCGCCCGTTCAAGTTCAACGCCTATTATCCGTCCAGCCAGATCAGGACCGCCGATGCCGACTGGAAGCTGGAGGTCGGTGGCCGCGTCGATGATGACAGCCCCTGGGATCTGGCGCGCCTGCGCCGCCTGCCGCAGGAAAGCCAGATCACGCGCCATATCTGCGTGGAGGGGTGGAGCCAGATCGGCCAATGGAGCGGGGTGCCGCTGCGCGTCTTCCTGCATGCCGTCGGCGCCGATCTGCGCGCGCGCTACGTGGGTTTTCAGTGTTTCGACGATTACAGCTCCAGCATCGACATGGCTTCCGCCCTGCATCCGCAGACGATCCTGGCCCTGGATTTCGAACAGGCGCCGCTCAGCCCGCCCTGGGGCGCGCCGCTGCGCCTGCGCATTCCCACCAAGCTTGGCTTCAAGAACCCGAAATACCTCAGCGCGATCACGGTCACCAACGACAATCCGGGCGGATATTGGGAGGATCAGGGCTACAACTGGTTCAGCGGCTCCTGACCCAAGCGGCCTTCGTACTGCCGCGCTATTCACACCCGCGCCGCCGTGGCAGGCTCATCCGTCCCCACCGCCGCGGAGCCCCCCTGACCGAGACGACTGACATCGCGCTATCCGCCCTGATGGTCTCGGCCCAGGCGGGCGATGCACGCGCCTACCAGGCGCTGCTGCGCGCCTGCGTGCCCCTGGTTGCGGCCACCGCACGGCGGCAAGGCATCCCGCCCGACCGGCTGGAGGACGTGATACAGGACGTGCTGCTGACGATCCATCGCGCCCGCGCCACCTATGACCCGGCACGGCCCTTCCTGCCCTGGCTGCGCGCAATTGCCGCGCGCCGCGCGGTGGATGCGTTGCGACGGCGCTACCGGCAGGCGCCGGAGGTTGCCGACGATGCCGCCGCTGCCGCCGTTCCAGCCGAGACGGAGGATGCCGGCGAGGCGCTTGACCGCGCCGACCAGGCGGCACTTCTCGGTCAGGCGATCGCCACCCTGCCGCCAGGCCAGCGCCAGGCGATCGAGTTGCTTGCGCTCAGGGAAGCCAGCCTGGAGCAGGCCTCGCTCGAAACCGGCCGCACCAAGGTGGCGCTGAAGGTCAATCTGCATCGCGCCATCGGCGCACTGCGCCGGCGCCTGGCAGAGCCCGATGTCTGACCGAGCCTCTCCATCCGAGGCGCTGATTGCGCGGCTGGCGGGCGAACTGCGGCCGGTCCGCCGCCTGCCGGCCGCCTGGCGGCGCGCGGCGCTGTGGCTGGGCGCCTCGGCATGGATTACCGCGATGCTGGCGCTGTTCGCCGATTTTGCCGCCACCGGCCAGCGCCTGGCCGCGGCGCCGGACATGTGGCTGGCGGCTTGCGGGGGGGTTTTGACCGCGATCCTGGCGGCCATCGCGGCCCATCTGACCAGCATCCCAGGCCGTTCGCCCCGTTGGGCGGGTCTGGCGGTGCCGCCGCTGCTGCTGTGGATCGGCGCCAGCCTTGCCGGCTGCCTGCGCATGCACGCCATACCGGCCACGCAGCCGGAAGCGCCGATGCACCCTATGCTGTGTTTTTATTTTATCGTGCTGGCGGCGGTTCCCCTGGCGGCATTGCTGATGGCCCAGGTGACGCGCGCCTTGCCGCTGCGCCCGCGCCTCACCGCCTCACTGGTCGGGCTTGCCAGCGCCGGCGCGGCGGCGTCCCTGCTGATGCTGATCCATCCTTTCGATGCAGGCGCGCGGGATTTGGCCACGCATTTCTTGGCAGTGGGGTTGATCGTGCTGGCCGTGCGGCAGGTGGGACGAGCCGCGTGGAGCGAG
>CAXUNZ010000107.1:0-255 GCA_964252525.1 uncultured Acetobacteraceae bacterium | reverse complement strand
CGGCGGGGGGGGGCGGGCGCGGGGCCGCCCGGAGGCTTTTTGCGCGGGGTGGGGGGGGGGGGGCTGACTTATCCGCCCGCCACGTCCCACCCAGGTCTTTAAACTGGAGGCCATCGAGGCATGATCCTGCGCAATCTGCTGCTCGCCATACATCTGCTTTCGGCCGTGGTCTGGGTCGGCGGCATGTTCTACGCCGTGGTCATCCTGCGGCCGGGCTTGGCCGTACTGGATGCGGGACCGCGGCTACAATTGCAC
>CAXUNZ010000106.1:10431-10698 GCA_964252525.1 uncultured Acetobacteraceae bacterium | reverse complement strand
GCCGAGAAGCTGACGCGCATCGACACGTTGAACGTGACGCCCGATCTGACGAGTGCGCTGAGCAGCCTGCTGCGCGCGCCGCCGGCTGCGTCCACCCCACCGGCAGCACCCGCCCAGAGGGGCGCCGGCCAGCCCTCGTGAGCGGCCCGCTCGGGCCACGCCTGGTCCTCATTACGCGCGAGACGGAATACGAGCAGCTGCTGGCGCGTCACGCCACGCGCGGCCAGGCCGATATCTTCCTGCGCCGGCGCGCCCAGTCGCTGGCGG
>CAXUNZ010000106.1:0-10421 GCA_964252525.1 uncultured Acetobacteraceae bacterium | reverse complement strand
ACCACGTGCGTGACGCCGTCGCGCAGATACGTGCGGCCGTGCCGAAAGACTGGCGGATCGCCGCGGTGCGCCGGGCGGAACTCGATCGCTTTCTGTTCGGCCCGGAGGATCTGGTCGTGGCGGTTGGCCAGGATGGGCTTGTCGCCAACGTGGCCAAGTACCTCAACGGTCAGGCGGTGATCGGCGTCAATGCCGATCCGGCCCGCAATCCTGGCATCCTCGTGCCGCACAAGCCGGGCGAGGTCGCGGCCATGCTGGCGTTGCACGCAGCGGGCAAGCTGGCCACCGAGAGCCGCACCATGGTGCAGGCCGAACTCGATGACGGGCAGAGATTGCTGGCGCTCAACGAGGTGTTCGTGGGCCACGCCAGCCACCAATCCGCCCGCTATACCATCGCCCATGCGGGGCGGGAGGAGGCGCAATCCTCTTCCGGTGTGATCGTGGCGACGGGCACTGGCGCGACCGGCTGGGCACTCTCGATCAGCCGCGCGACCGGCGTTTCAATCGACCTTCGCCCCGATGACAAGGCGGCGGTGTTCCTGGCGCGCGAGCCGTGGCCGAGCCTGGCCACGGGCGTTGGCATCGCCTCCGGCCGCATCGCCGCGGGCGACATCCTGCTGCTGGTCTCCCGCATGAACGAGGGCGGGGTTGTCTTCGCCGACGGCATGGAGGGCGATCGCCTCGATTTCGCCTGGGGACGCACCTTGCGCGTCTCTGTCTCCAATCGCGAATTGCGGTTCGTGCCCTCGCGCGAGCTGCAATCCACCGCACGCGTGAGAACCACTCCCGTGGCGCGGACCGAAAGCGTTGCCGCCAAACCCGCCGCGACGAGGACAGCCGTGGCAACGGCAAAGCCCGCATCGGACAAGGCGGCGGCGCGGCCGGTGCGGACACGCAGATTGCGGCTCGTCAGGATTGCCCCGTTCCTTCTGTTGCTTGCCTTGGCGGGATTGGTTCGCGCCTGCGGCGGAGATGGAGCGCCTGATGCCTGGCCCGCTCCCGCCGGCCCGGCCGGCTCTGCCGCCGCGCCTGGCTAGTCCTGCATCGTCCCCCAAAGGTGCTGGCTCCTCAGGGTGTGGAAGGCTGGATCGGTTCGCTCCATTGCCAAGGCGCGCCCGGCACCGGACGGTCACCCCATCGAAAGCGCGAGGTGCCCACCTGCGCGTAGCCGTCATCGCCGACGGGTTCGCCCGGCAGCATGCTGCACACCGGCGAGACGCTCCGCCGATCCTCTTGAATGTCGTAGGACAAAAGGCCGTGCAGCGTGGCACCATCGATGGGCGCCGACAGCCCGGAGGGTAGGCATACCTGCACGAGCAGGCTGTCCGGACCCGGACCGTGCGCCATGCGGGCGGGCGGCTTGTCCACGCTGCCAATGATCGTCCCCGCAGGCCATAGCACGTCATAGAGCAGCTCCGGCTGGGCGAGCGTGCCGAAACGCAGCATGGCCGGCTCGCCCAGCGGCGAGCGGTAGACCTCCAGCATCTTGCCCGTGGCCAAGAGGTGGCCGGCGAAATCGTAATCTCGGCCGAGCACGCAGCGCGTCGTCTCGACTTGAGACATCACGGCGCCGCTGCCGCACGGAATGCCGTGGATGTCCGCCGGCTGTGCAAGCGTTCCCTCCATCACCTCCAGCGTGTCGTCATCATTGGCGGCAAGCCTGAAGTCTCCGATGAGCACGAGGCCATCGACACGCGCGGGCGAGACCAGGCTGCCGAACTCGGGCCGCCCGTCTTCCCGGACATGGACCGTGCTGCCGGCGGGAAACGAGACGCCGCCGAACACCTGCGGCGACGCCAAATGATGGGTGGCAGCGTCGAACGCCACCTGCCTTTCGTGGTCCCGCCAGAACATCCGGAGTATCGGCCAGGCGCAGATGAGGAACAGCCCGGCCAGAGCCAGGCACGTATAGGCCAACCGCCGGGAGAGGGCTTGCCGCCGAGTCGTCTTGAATGTCAGCAGCAGGATGGCCGCGACAAGGAGAGGCCCGCCGGCGTAGAGCAGCGCAAAATACGCCAGACCGGAAATGACATCCCATAGGGTGAATGACATCATCATGTTCACCACATCGTCCGATAATCGACGGGGGGTCTGGGGGGGATGGCACATCTCCCCCAGCTTTTTCGACCTGTTTCCGAGACGGCAGACCGCCGTCCGGCCGCAATCAACCTCGCGACGTTGCACGACAGCAGACGCGTAAGGGTGAACACACTTGATGGCTGTCGCGTGGCAGTGTCAGCCTGGAGGCTGGACATATGGTGGCGGGGTCTCGGATGGGCGGGAGGAAAATGCCCCTTGCCATCTATCAGATCCGCCATGCCATCCTACTTCGACTTGAAAGAGGCGCGTGGCGCCGCCCGACGGTGCGGCCGCACCTGCGAACCAGAGCCGGGAAAGGACAGGATGCGTGCCCATCAGCATCAATGGTTTTGAATCCGAACTGCCGGCAGATCCACGCACATCGCTGCTGGATTTGCTTCGCGATCACCTGAACCTGCACGGCACGAAGAAGGGCTGTAATCAGGGCGCCTGCGGCGCGTGTACCGTGCTGGTCGATGGCGAGCGTATCGTTTCGTGCATGGCGCTGGCCGTACAGTACGAAGGCTGCGCCGTCACCACGATCGAGGGCCTGGCGGAAGGCGGGCCGCTGCATCCGCTTCAGCGTGCCTTTGTCGAGCATGACGGCTTTCAATGCGGCTACTGCACGCCGGGACAGATCTGTTCGGCGATCGGCATGGCTGCCGAGCTTCGCCGCGGGCTGCCGAGCGTGGTGACCGGCGATGTTGCCGCCGACACCATCGAATTTACCCGCGAAGAGCTGAGCGAGCGGATGAGCGGCAACCTGTGCCGTTGCGGGGCCTATAACGGCATCGTGGACGCGATCACCGAAGTTTTTCAGGCGGAGGCCGCCGCATGACCCCGTTCAGCTACAGCCGCGCCACCGACGCGGCGGATGCCATCCGCCAAGGTGGCCTGACCGGCGCCAAGTATCTCGGCGGCGGTACCAACCTGGTCGACCTGATGCGCGAGACGGTGGAACGGCCGGCCGCCTTGGTGGATGTGACGCGGCTTTCGGCCGCGATCGAGGCGCGCGAGGACGGCACCATCCTGATCGGTGCCGCGGCGCGGAATACAGCGGTGGCCGAACACCGTGCAGTACGCACCCGCTACCCGGTACTGACGCGCGCGATCCTGGCGGGCGCAAGCGGCCAGATCCGCAACATGGCGACCGTGGGCGGCAACATTCTCCAACGCACACGCTGCACGTATTTTTATGACAACGATGGCTCGCGCTGCAACAAGCGCGCGCCCGGCCAAGGCTGCGATGCCATCGATGGGTTCAACCGCATCCACGCCATCCTGGGCGCCTCGCCGTCATGCGTGGCCACGCACCCGTCCGACATGTGCGTGGCATTGGCTGCGCTTGGGGCGGTGGTGCGCCTTAGAAGCGCGGGCGGCGAGCGGACGTTGCCCCTGACCGATGTGCATCTGCTGCCCGACGAACATCCTGAAATCGAAACGGTGTTGCAGCCCGGCGAACTGATCACCACCGTCGAGTTGCCGGCGCTTCCTTTCGCCCGGCGCTCCACATACCGCAAGGTTCGCGATCGGGCGAGTTACGCCTTCGCGCTGGTGTCGGTCGCGGCGGCATTGGAACTGGAGGGCGACACGGTCAAGGACGTGCGTCTTGCCCTTGGAGGCGTCGCGCATAAGCCCTGGCGGGCGTGGAAGGCCGAGGACGCCCTGCGAGGCCAGCCAGCCACCGAACGGGCGTTTCGCATTGCAGCCGAGGCGGAACTCGCCGGTGCGGCGCCGCTTCGCGGCAACGGATTCAAAATCGAGCTTGCCCAACGTGTCATTACCGCCGTTCTCGGCGATTTAGCGGGAGAAGCCGTTTGAGTATTCTCGATCGGGCCAAGGGTGTGGCTCAGGGCACCACCCAGGCGGTGATGAAGAAGGCCGTCGCGCTCGCGCCGGACCGATGGATGCCGGGCGGCAAGCCCGACCCGCTGATCCGCCACAAGCATGGGCTGATCGGCGCTTCCGTCTCCCGCATCGACGGTCCGCTGAAGGTACGGGGCCAGGCGCGTTTCGCCGCGGAGTTTCCGCTTGAGGGAATGGTCTATGCGGCGCTCGCCTACAGCACGATCTCTAAGGGCCGCATCGCGAGCCTTGATACCGCCGAGGCCGGGGCAGCGCCCGGGGTCGTTCTGGTCATGACCTATCTTAACGCGCCCGCCATGAAACCGCTGCCGCTGTTTATGTCGGCGGCAAAGGCGGCGGGAGGCAGCGACCTGCCGATCATGCAGGACGATCGTGTTCATTGGAACGGCCAGCCGATCGCGGTGGTGCTTGCCGAAAGCCAGGAGCAGGCCGACCACGCAACATCTCTCATTCATGTCACCTACGAACGCGAGACGGCCGTTACCGCCTTCGAGGAAGCCAAATCGCAGGGAACGGTCCCAGGCACGTTTCAGGGACAGCCGCTGAGAACGGAAGTCGGTGACGCAGAGGCGGCGCTGGCGAAAGCGCCTGTCAGGGTGGATGCGACGTATCGCACGCCACGGCATAATCACAATCCCATCGAGCTGCACGCGGCAACGTTGATGTGGAAGGGCGATGATCTGCTGATTCACGACGCCACGCAGGCGGTGGTTCACACGGCCTGGTCGATCGCACAGGTGTTCGGGATCGAGGAGGAGCAGGTTCACGTCACCTCGCCTTATGTCGGCGGTGGCTTCGGATCGAAAACCTTGTGGCAGCATCAAATACTGGCTGCGGCGGCCGCAAAGATTGTTGCCCGACCGGTTCGCATCGTGCTGTCGCGCGAGGGCGTCTATCGCATCGTCGGCGGGCGTACGCTCACCGAACAGCGTGTTGCGATCGGCGCGCAGAGCGATGGGCGCTTCGATGCCATCATCCATACCGGCACGGTGGCTATGACCCGGCATAATGCGATGCCTGAGCCGTTCGTGTTGCCGGCGCGGAGCGCTTACGCGGCCGGGAGCTTCAAGCTCGATGTCGAAGTGGCGTTTCTCGACATGGTCGCCAACACGTTCATGCGCGCGCCTGGCGAAGCGGTCGGTACCTTTGCCCTGGAATGCGCGGTTGACGAATTGGCCGTGGCACTCGGCATGGATCCGGTTGAGCTCAGGATACGCAACGAACCGGCCGAGGATCCTACGGAGGGTACGCCTTTTTCGTCACGCCACATCGTCGAGGCCTATCGCGCGGGGGCCGAGCGTTTTGGCTGGCGTGAGCGGAACGCCACGCCCGGATCGCGGCGCGAGGGCGAGTGGCTGGTGGGAATGGGCTGCGCAACCGCGACATACCCTTACTACCGCATGCCGGGTGGGGCCGCGCGCATCACCCTTACGCGTGACGGCCACGCCAAGGTCGAGATCGCCGCGCACGAAATGGGCATGGGGACGGCCACGGCCCAGACGCAGGTTATCGCCGAGCGGCTTGGGCTTTCGTTTGAGCAAGTGTCTTTTGGCTATGGTGATTCAAAGCTTCCTGGCGCCGTGTTGGCGGGCGGCTCGCAGCAGACGGCATCAATCGGCGCTTCGGTCATTGCGGCGCAACGCGCGCTGGTGGGCGAACTTCTCAAGCTTGCCGGCAACGACTCTCCGCTGGCTGGTCTCAAGGCGGATGAAGTGGGCGGGTTGAACGGCGGCTTGAGCCATCTCGACGATCCGGACCGGTATGAAAGCTACGCGTCCATTCTTTCCCGTGCCGGTAAGGAGGATATCTCGGTCGATGCCGAGGCTCCCATGCCTCTGGAGACGCAGCATTGGTCCATGCACTCCTACGGCGCGATGTTCTGCGAGGTTCGGGTGAACGCCATCACGGGCGAGACGCGGGTCAGCCGTTTTCTCGGCTCTTTCGACTGCGGGCGCATCCTCAATTCGAAGACAGCTTCCAGTCAATTCCGTGGCGGCATCATTATGGGATTGGGCTTGGCGCTGATGGAAGATACGGCGTTCGATGAGCGCAACGGCCGCATCATGAATCCGAGTCTGGCCGAATATCATGTGCCGGTGCACATGGACGTGCCCGAAATCGACGTGATCTGGACCGATATACCCGATCCGCACTCGCCCATGGGTGCGCACGGCATCGGCGAAATCGGCATTACGGGAACGGGAGCTGCCGTGGCGAACGCCATTTTCAACGCGACGGGCAAGCGCGTTCGTGAGCTGCCGATCACCCTTGACAAGCTGATGTGACCGCGGCGTGCTGACACCAGCCGAGAGGGAAATACACGAGTGGGTTTCATGCTTGTGTCTCGGATCGGCGTAACAGCAAGCTCCTTCGGGCGACGCGATCCGCTTGACTAATGTATCAGTCGCGCGACATGTCGATCACAAAACGAAACTTCACATCGTTGCGGCGTAGCCGATCCAGCGCCTCGTTGATCCGGCTTTTGCCGATCATTTCGACATCGGCGACGATGCCGTGTTCGGCGCAGAAAGCGAGTGTCTCCGCGACCTCGCGTGTGCCGCCGGCACCCGAGCTCGCCAG
Organism: uncultured Acetobacteraceae bacterium; assembly: GCA_964252525.1. Lineage (GTDB taxonomy): Bacteria > Pseudomonadota > Alphaproteobacteria > Acetobacterales > Acetobacteraceae > CAJCIS01. The sequence continues at coordinate 3,896 of CAXUNZ010000106.1, read as the reverse complement.
GCTGAGACGCCCGCCGGCCAGGAGGAACGGCTGTGGCTTGAGCGCGTCCGGAATGCCGACCGCGCAGAGGACGCCGTTGTAATGCAGCGCCGCCAAGAACGGGTCGATCTCGTGCGTGGCGGAAACGGTGTCGAGAATGAAGTCGAAGCGGAAACGCTGTCGCGCCATGGCCTCGGAATCGGACGTAACCACCACTTCGCTTGCCCCGAGGGCGAGCGCGTCCGCGGTCTTTCCCGCCGATGTCGTAAAAGCGACCACGTGGGCGCCGAGCGCGCGTGCGAACTTGACCCCGAGATGGCCAAGGCCGCCGATACCGACGACGCCAACGGTTTGGCCCGGGCCGACGCCCCAGTGGCGCATCGGGGCGAAGCTGGTGACGCCCGCGCAGAGTAGCGGCGCCGCGCCGGCAGGATCGAGTCCTTCGGGCAGACGATAAACAAAATGTTCGTCGGCAACGTAGGTATCGGCATATCCGCCGCGCGTGCGCGTTCCGTCCTGCCGGTCGACCCCATCGTAGGTTGGGGTGGCGCCCTTCTCGCAGTAGGTCTCGTCACGCGCCACGCAGGGCCGGCATTCGCGGCAGCTATCGACGATGACCGATATGGCGACGATGTCGCCGATGGCGCAGCGGGTGACCTCGCCACCGATCTCGGTCACGCGCCCGACCATCTCGTGGCCGGGCACGAGCGGAAACTCCTGTCCCCAGGGGCCGATCATGTGCAGATCGGTATGGCAGACGCCGCAAAACATCACGTCGAGCGCCACGTCGCCTGGCCGCAGGGCGCGCCGCATGAAGTCGAACGGCATCACCGCTCCATCGCGTTCATGGGCGGCATAGCCGTGAGCGGGGCGGGTGAGGATTGCTGTTTTTGGCATTGCGTCGGGCATGATCGGGCTCCTGGCCTGAGCATTTGGCGACAAACGGCAAATTCGATAAGGCACCGTCTTCGGTCATGACAGGTGGGTGAAATTCATCAATGATCCGCGCTGGCGAGTTTGCGGAATATGCGGCCTTCGCCGCGGTGGCGGAGGCGCGCAGCTTCCGCCGCGCCGCGGCGAAGCTCTCAATGAAGCCGTCGACCTTGAGCCATGCCGTGCGCGCGCTGGAAGAGAGGCTAGGCGTCCGCCTGCTCGCGCGAACGACGCGGATGGTGGCGCCGACGGAAGCAGGCTTGGCGCTTCTTCTTCAGATCACGCCTGCTCTGTCCCAGCTGAACGCGGCGGCTGAGGTGGTCAATCCGCACCGTACACGACCCCACGGCTTGGTGCGGCTCACGATACCGCAAGGCGCGGTGAGCAGGGTGCTGGCGCCAGCCATCGGCGCGTTCGCCCAGGCTTACCCTGACGTGACGCTCGACATCGTGGTCGATGATGGTTTCCATGACGTCGTCGCGGACGGGTTCGATGCCGGTATACGGCTGGGCGAGAGCGTAGCGCCCGGCATGACGGCGGTGCGCGTCAGCGGCGATATGGCCGCGGCCATCGTCGCCGCGCCGAGCTATTGGGCCGCTCACGCCATTCCCACAACGCCACGCGACCTTACCCATCACCGCTGTATCAGACGGCGTTTCGCCGTCAGCCGCGGCATCGCCGATTGGCGTTTCTCCCGCGGCGGCGAATGGCTGGACGTTTCTGTCAATGGCCCGATGATCGCCAATTCGGAGCGGCTGATCCTGTGCGCGGCTGTGGAAGGGATCGGTGTCGCCATGCTCTCGGAACATGATGCCGCCGCCGACCTCGCCGCCGGACGCCTGATCCGGGTACTGGACGATTGGTGCCCGCCGATCTTCGCCTTCTACCTATACCATCCGAGCCATCGGCTGGCATCGGCCAGCTTGCGCGCGTTCATCGAAGCGATTGCGAGGTCGCAGACATAATTTCGAACTGTTCGTCGCATCGACCACATGTTCGAAGAAGTCCGTGCCCGTAGGCCAGCTCGGCAAGCCCCCCCCGCCCCTGATTGCCGCCAACGCCATCCGAGCCTGGCACTCAACGACTCTCACCAATGGCATGGGCGCCGAAGAGAATGCGCCGTGCGTTCTCGCTGAGCATTGAGCGGTTCGCGACATAGGAGCCACCCGCAACATCGGCGAGGATTTCGTAAGCGCGGCGGAACGCCGGCCGCTCGCGGATGGCCGCAAACCAGCTTGCGACGTGCGACAGCCCGTCGAGATCGAGCTGTCCGCGCCGATCGTGCGCGTAGAGCCACGGCGCGCAAGCCATGTCCGCGATGGAATACTCCCCGACGATGAATACGCGATCGGACAAGACGCGGTCGAGCACCCCGAGGAGCCGGCGATGCTCCGTTCCGAAGCGGAGGATCGGGTAGTCGATCTCCCGCGGCGCATAATTCCGGAAATGGATCAGCTGCCCACCGATCGCGCCGAGCCCACCGACCTGCCAGAACAGCCATTGAAAGGTCCGCAGCCTGTCGGCCGGTTCGGCCGCCAGAAAGCGGCCGCATTTCTCGGCAAGATAGATGAGGATCGCGCCTGACTCGAACAGGCTGAACGGGGCGGTGCCGTTCGCTGGCGCATGATCGATGATGGCCGGCAGACGATTGTTGGGGGAGATTGCGGCGAAGGCGTCGGCGTATTGCTCGCCCGCGGTGACATCCACGACGGTCAACTTGTAGTCGAGGCCACTCTCCTCCAGGAAGAGCAGGATCTTCTGCACGTTCGGCGACATGTAGTAGAACAATTCGATCAAAGGGGTGCTCCTTGGCGTGACGGCTGGAGGGGTGGCGGAACACCGCAGCGCCAGTCGAATCCGTGTTCCTGCGCCGCCATCAGATCGGCTTGCGTATCGCAATCCAGGAGCAGGCCCCGCCGTTCGATCACCGCATGGCCCGGCGGAAATGCCGCGCGGTGCCGCGCGAAGCTGCCAGGGCCGAAATGCCAGGAAACGGGCGCCGCGTCGGCGAGCGCGACGGCATTGCTTCCCCTGCGGTGCCGGTCGGGCGCGATTGCCCGACCACAAATGCGCGCCGCATCCAGCAGCCCATCGATCTCGTCGGTTTGGAGCAGAGGAAGATCGGCGTGGATGACCAGCAGCGGACCAGCGCCCAGGGCGTAGCGAGCGTGGGTTAGTTCCTCATTCAATCCGCGACCCAAGTCTTGCACCCGCGGCGTCGATCCAACCGGCGCCGGGGAAAGTATCAGCACTCGCGCGATCTGCGCGCACGCGCTTAATCGGTCGAGGACATGGTCTAGCATGAATTCGCTCAGCCTCGCCCGCTCCGACGGCGAGAGATGAGACGATAATCGCGATTTTCGCGAAGCCATCGCCTTGATCGGGACCAGCGCCGTCCAGTTCACCTGCCCAGCCTTTCAGCGAAATCGAGGGCCGCCCGTGCGACCCGGATTTTATCGTCCAACCCATGCATCAAGGTGTCGGCGGCGGCGATTGGGATGCCGATTTCTTCAACATCGCTGCGTCCGTCCACCAGCAGCCCGTCGATCACGCCCTGATAATGGTCGGCAATCGCCCGGTCGGTGACCGGGACGCCGAATTCGCGCATAAGCTTGTCGGTCGGGCCCTTCACCGCCCGGCCAGCAATGATGGGCGACACCGCCACGACCGGCGCCCGCGCGGCGATCAACGCCTCTCGAATGCCCGGGACCGCCAGAATGGGATTGATGCTGAGATAGGGGTTGGAGGGCGCAATCAGGATCGCCCGCGTCGCCGCGTTGCTGATCGCGCTCAGCACGCCGGGGGCAGGCCGCGCGCCGGCCGCATCGCGGAAGGCGACATGAGCGGCGCGGGGTTCGCAGCGCCGCTCGACGAAATAGCGTTGGAACGGCAGCACGCCGTCGTCGGTCAGGATCTCGGTCGCGACCGCATCATCGCTCATCGGCATGATGCGGGTGGCAATCGACCAGCGGCGCGCGAAGCCT
>CAXUNZ010000105.1:4739-10705 GCA_964252525.1 uncultured Acetobacteraceae bacterium | reverse complement strand
GATTTGATATAGGCAATGATCTTCAGCAAATCCTCCTCGCCGATCACACCGGCGAAAGCGGGCATGACCGGCGCGTAGCTCGCCACGATCTGCTGTTGCGGGTAAACGATGGAATCGTGCAGATAGCGGTCATCGGCAATGACCGTGGTGCCGTCCGATAGCGGCACCGGGCTCATGTAAAGTCCGTTCAGGACGGGTGCGCGCACGGTGCCTCCGCCGCCTGCCAGACCGGCGCGATGGCAGCCGCTGCAGCCATTGCTGATGAACAGCGCCTGCCCTTCCGCCACAAGCCCCTGACTGGTCGGCGTACGCTCCAGCCATTGCTGATAATCCGTCTGGCTCATGACAATGACTTCGCCGATCATCGAGGCGTGGTCGGTACCGCAGAACTGGTCGCAAAACAGGCGATACGCGCCCGCGCGGCTCGGCTTCAGCCACAGAGATTCATAGCGGCCGGGGAGCACATCACGCTTGAGGCGAAAGGCCGGCAGGCCGAAATCATGAATGACATCTTCGCTCGTCAGCAGCAATTGCACATCCCGGCCGAGCGGGAGATGCAGCTGGTTGATCTCCTTCTGGCCGCCAGGATATTCGACTTTCCACATCCATTGCTTGCCGATGACGGTAATCGTCAGCGGATTGGCATGCGGCCGTTCGGCGCGCACGAACAGATCCGCGCCCCAGACGAACAGGCCGAAGAATGCGATCAGCGTGGCCGTGGTCCAACCGGCCTCAATGCGCCACGTCTTCTGACCCAGCTTGCCGCGATCGAGCTTGCTGGCGTGCCTGTAGCGTATGACGTAAAGCAGCATAAGGCCGAGCACGAGCGCCAGAACGGCCAGCGAAATGCTGAGCAGGCTGGCGATCAGCCAGTCGACTTCGGCGGCGTTCTCGGATGCTTCTGGTAGCAGATTCATGCGCCCGCTCGCCGGCCGGTGCGGTGCAGGACAAGGAGCATGACGGCGATGGTGGCAACCGTCAGCACACCCATCAGGCGCAACAGCTTGATGATGGCAAGCGTGTAGCGGCCTGTGTTCGGATCGAAATGAAAGCACAGCAACAGGATCGGCAGCGCGGCGCGGGCGATGCCGCCGGCGCGGGCGCGCAGCACGGCGGCACGCAGATCGCCCGGCGTGTAGCCGACGCCGAGCAGGTAAGAACTGACCTCACCTTTGCCGGTTAGGATGGTCATTCCCGCGGGATGCATGAATTGGCCAAAGCGTGAATCGTAGCGGTGGGGAAATCCCACCGCCGCGGTGATGGCGCCGACAGAATCGCGCTTGGCGGTGACGTAGTGGAAGGCTGGGCTGACCACGAGCGGGAACTGGACGCGGTCCAATTGCTTTGCCCGCGCGGCAATTTGCGGCGTTTCCGCGGGATCGATCGACACGGATACCAGCGTATAATCCTGACCCGCGACCAAGCCGCTCTGCGTCAGTGCGTTGAACAAATCGGCGCGTACGACACCGCAAAGCGACGGACATTGAAAATAGCCGATGTCGAGGAGGACAGGAACGCGTCGGAAGAAATCCCCAAGCGCCGCGGCATGACCCTCCTCATCGATCACTTGCGTCCGCAGCGGAACTTGCGCGCCCGGCTTTTGTTGCCACGACAGTGCATCGGGATCGGCAGGCGCGGTGCCGATGCCTTGGGCCGCGCAGGCGGGACTTCCGGCGAGCAGCAGGCAGATGTAGAACGCCTTCACCGGCGCGCCGCGCCAGGGCCGGCCTTTTGCGGCCAGCCGGGGATGCCTTCAGCGGCGATGTCGCGCATGGCGCGATCGATCGGGATATGCACCACGCCGCTTGCACGATCGATCCAGCCCGTGCCGTTCAGATGGCGCAACTCCGCTTCATGGAACTTTTTCCAATCCGCCGCTGGGTCCTGCTGCAAGCGCGGCGCGGGAAAGTCGGGAAATGGCTGGGTGAAGCGGCGGTCGTGCACCTGGCGCGGGAACATGACGTAGGCAAGGCCGATCAGCGCCAGCAGGGTCGCACCGATGCCGCTCAGCAGAATGAGCATGAAGCGCGCGCCGACATCCTGTGTCTCATGCCGCGGCGGCGCCAGAGCTTGTGTCGTCCGCTCAGCCACTTCGCGCCGGCCAAAGCAAGGTCAGCCGCGCCACCAGCGGTGCCACGCCGAGCGCAAGACCGAACAAGCCGGCCATGCAAGCAATATCGATCCACGAAATGAAGTGTCCGGAGGCCGGCAGCACCGTCCACCAGGCCCGCAGGATTTCCATGACCACCAGAAGAGCAGCGATGGCGCCCACCGCGCGCGGTGCCCGCCGCAGCCGGGGTGACAGCAGCAACGCAAAGGGCAACACAAAATGTCCCAAGGCAATAATGGCGCGCAAGGCACCCCAAGCACCGCGACTGCGCTGGTCATACCATGGCGCCTCATGCGCCAGGTCGGATTGCCAGATGATCAGCAACTGCATGAAATCGAGATATATCCACAGGACGACCAAAGCCAGCAGCAACTTGCCGAGATCGCCGCGCCTGTCGGGCGCTGCGCCACCGACAGTGCCCATGACCGCGAGAGAGAGAGCCATCAGCACCATGCCCGCGCCGGTCAACATGCCGTAGATGGAGGAGACGAAATACGGATCGAGCGACATGGTGCTGTCGATGGACGCGAAGCTGACCGTCACCGCCAGCACGAACAGACCGGCCGGCGCAAGGCAATGTTCCGGCCGCAATGCGAGCACGCCCAATATTGTCCAGCAGACGCAATAGATCAGCACACGCCATGCGAGAAACGGCAGGTTCAGGTAGAAGACGTTGTGCAGACGCGCGTGCACGACGGGACGAGCCCACGGATAGAGGCCGTGTACGCCAAGGATAAGGGGCAGGAATGCTGCGAACAGAAGCGGCAATGAAAAGACGCCGACACGTAAAGCCGGCCGCAACGCGTTGCCCCAGGCGCCGCCGGTGATGCCGTGGATCAGCAACAGCGCAATGCTGCCGAGTGGCCAGGCCGCCAAAACAGTCACCGCGGCCAGCCAGCCGGCGTAGAAATCGGCGCGGTCGCGCGTCCAGCCGAATGCCGAAAGCGCAAGGCAAGTTAGGCCGACGGCACAAGCCAGGCCGGGGGAAATGTACCATTCCCTCCAGCCACTCCGCCGATTGTTGGGGCTGTCCTGGAAAATCATCGAAGCGCGGCCTGTTCGGCCGGCGACAGCTCGGCCACCGCGGCTGCCTGGCTGCGCTGCAAGGCTCGGATATAGGCGGCGATGGCCCAACGGTCCTCCGGCTGGACACGGTAGGCGAAAGAATACATCGCACCCCAGCCATCAGTGATCACATCGTAAAAATGCTGCACCGGCGCCTGGCGCAGCCTTGCATTGTGATAGGATGGGGGAGGTGGAAAGCCGCGCTGCACGATCATGCCGTTGCCATCGCCCAATTCGGAATGGCATGGCGTGCAATAAATCCGGAAGCGCTGCTGGCCGCGCTCCAGCAAGGCAAGACTCACCGGCGGCGGCGAGACGGGGCGGCTTGCGTGATCCACCTGTCCGCGCGGGGTTTGCGCCGGCGCCACGCGTTCATCGGCGTAAGCACTTTTCTTTTCCTGGTGACGCATGTCGTCACAACCAGCAAGCAGCAGCAGTGATGCGGCGGCAATCGCGCGCATCATGGCGCGCGCTCTTCCACGCATAACGCGCCGAGTTCCAGCATCAACGCTCGGGCGCGGTGCAGCCCGACCGCATCGGCTCCGGAAAGCTGCAGCATCCAGCCATCGCGGCTGGCGTGGCGCATGATGGCAACGTCGTCGACGGGATCATAGAGCCGCGGCAGGCGATTGATGATCAGATAGCCGAAGAAGCCGGCGAGAATGGCACCGAGTACTCCATTTTCAAACGCAGTTGGCACGAAGGCCGGCCAGGCGAAATCCGGCCGTCCGCCGATATCGAACGGGTAGGCGAACATGGCGGATGCGCATTGCAGCCCGAAGCTGGCCGCTCCGGTCAACAGGCCACCGATCAGGATGATCAATGGCAATGGTGATACGCCCTCCGCCGTGACCACCGGGGCGGGGGTGAAGGTTTCGACGTCACCCAGTTGCGCGCGCCGCATCTCTCCCAGGGCTTGGGTAAGCGCCGCCTCGTGCGCGAACTGACCCACGATCATGCCTGGCCCTTTTCCGCCAGCAATTCGCGCATCTCATACATCGAGACGACCGGTATAAGACGCAGCAGAAGAAGCAGTGCAACCATGAACAGCCCGATCGTGCCGGCAAAGATCGACCAGTCCCAGAAGGTCGGCGCGTATGTGCCCCAGGAAGCCGGCAGGTTGGTACGGCGCAGGCTGAGTTCAACGATATTAAAACGTTCCAGCCACATGCCCACGATGGAGGCGACCGCAACCGCCGCCAGAATGGCGTGAGTGTCGCGCGCGCGCCGCAAGCACAGCACCAGGGGAAAGGCGCAGTTGCACGCAATCATGCCCCAATAGACATAGGCGTAATTGCCCGCGATGCGGTCGATGAATTGGGCGCGTTCGGTATCGTCACCACCGTAAAAAGGCTCGAACGCGTCCATGATATAGGCATAAGACATGCAGAGGCTACTGGTCAGCATCAGCTTGGCCAGTATCTGGATGTGCCGCTCGGTAATGAGCGTGGACACACCAAGCGGACGCCGCAAGGCCAGCATCAGCAGCATGACCGTGGATAGTCCAGACCACAGCGCGCCGAACACGAAGAAGGGCGGGTATTCGGTGGAATGCCAGCCCGGCGTGGCGCCGCCGGCGAAATCCAGCCCGACAACGGAGTGTACCGATACCACCAGCGGGGCCATGATGGCGGCCAGCGTGCCATAGGCCGATTTCAGATGCCGCCATTGCGCCGAGCTGCCGCGAAAACCTAGTGCCGCCACGCCATAGGCCATTCGCACAGCGCGTCCGCGCGCCCGGTCCCGCATCGTGGCCAGGTCGGGCAGCAAGCCGAGATACCAGAACAGCGCGGATGCCACGACATAGGTCAGCAGCGCCATGAAATCCCATAGCAGCGGTGATTTCCACTGCGGCCACAGCGTCATGGTATTGGGATAGGGGAACAGCCAATAGGCGAAATAGGGCCGCCCGAGGTGCAGGATGGGATAAACCGCCGCGCAGAGCGCCGCGCACAGCGTCATGGTCTCCGCCAGGCGGTTGATGGAGGTACGCCACTCGACCCGCACCAGAAAGAAAAACGCGGAGACAAAGGTGCCACCAGAGGCGATGGCAATCCACCAGACATAGGCCAGAATGGGAAATCCCCACATCACGGGCCAGGCATTGCCCCAGGCGCGGATACCTACGGCAAACGACCACGCCACGGCAGCCAGGCCCCAGAACAGCGCCGCAACCGATGGCACGAAAGCGATCCACCACCACCGCCATCCACCGTTCCGCAACGGCACGCCGCTCACGCGGTCGGTCATGCTGGCGATGGTTTCGCCCGGATCGATGACCGGCAGCATGACGGCCGCACTCATGACGGCAGATCGGGGTTGCGGTTCGTGATGCGCGCTTCGTAGGTCACGCGCGGCCTGGTGTTCTGCTCGGGCAGCAGGATGTAGGTCAACGGGCTATGCTTGCGCGCCACAACATCGGCGTGCGGATCGTTGATGTTGCCGAAGGAAAACGCCTGGGTGGGACAGGCGGCCTGGCAGGCCGTCACGGTCTCCTCGGCCGTGCCATCCTTGTCCGCGGCAATTCGCGCGGCGGCGATGCGCTGGACGCAGAAGGTACATTTTTCCATGACGCCGCGGCTGCGCACCGATACGTCGGGATTGCGCGATATCTCGGCGCGCGGTTCTTCGGCCGCCCAGGCGCCAAAATTGAACCGCCGCACCTTGTAGGGGCAGTTGTTGGAACAGAAGCGCGTTCCTATGCAGCGGTTATAGACCTGTAAATTCAAGCCTTCGCTGTCATGGATGGAGGCTTCGACGGGGCAGACCGGCTCGCAAGGCGCTTCCTCGC
>CAXUNZ010000105.1:0-4729 GCA_964252525.1 uncultured Acetobacteraceae bacterium | reverse complement strand
TGCATGCACAGCACGGGTTGAAGGAATGTCGCTGGGTCAGCCGCCTCGCCCTCGTAATAGCGGTCGATCCGCAGCCAATGCATTTCGCGGCCGATGAGTACCTGCTCCCGCCCGACGATCGGCACGTTGTTTTCGGCCTGGCATGCGGTGACGCAGGCATTGCAGCCGATGCAGGCATTCAGGTCGATGCTCATGCCCCAGGCGACGCCGCGATCGCTGGGGGGTCGGTAGATCGCCGCACCCGGCTGTTCTGCTGCGGCGGTTTGCGGATTGGCGGTGAATTCGGCGAGAGTCGCGTGGCGTACGATGGCATCGACCATCTTCGGCTCGACATCGAGCATGTTGTGATGATCAGTGCTGGCGACGCGGATCGTGCGGCCGGTTTTTTCCAGCGTCACCTCGCCCACTGCGCCGCGCAGCGGATACACATCCGTGCCGACATCATTGCCGACCTCGCCGGCGGCGCGGCGGCCGCCGCCGAGCCACGCCAGCACGGTGTTTTCGGCTTGCCCAGGCAGCACCCAGGCCGGTGCGTTGACGCTGCGCCCGGCAACGGTCAGGCGCAGTTCATCGCCGTTCGCCACATTCAGGCGTGAAGCGGTGGCGGGCGCCAATAGCAGCGGGTTCTCCCAAACCACTTTGCCCAGCGAACGCGGCAATTCCTGCAGCCATGGATTATTCGCCCAGCGTCCATCAAGAAGATTTGGATCAGGACGCAGCATCAGCGTCATCGCCGCCGCAACCTGCGTCTTGACCGTCAGGGGCGTGGCGGCAGTTAGCTTAACGTCGGCAATCGGGCTCGTCGTGCCGGGCACCACGCCGGCGGCCAGCGCATCCTGCCACGCCCCCTCGTCCAGCCGGTCCCGCCATGCCGCGCGCAGCGTGTCCTCGCTGCCAGCCGGCGTATCGCCGGTGAACAGCGCCAGCACCTCGAAGGTGGAGCGCCCGCCATGCAGCGGCAGGGATTGCGGCTGCTGGATGGTGGTTGTGCCGTCATGGGCGCGCGCATCGCCCCACGCTTCGAACAGATGCGCCAGCGGCACAAACCAGGCGGCGGCTCGGGCGGTCTCATCTGGTGTGCCGTTGGCCGCGAGGCTGAACGGCACGCGCGTGAGCGCGTCCCGAAAGCCGGGCGCGGTGTAGGCTGGATTGGTGTCCAGAACCAGCAGGCTACGCACCTGCCCGGCCTGCATGTCGGCGATCAGCGCGGCCATTCCGGCCGCCTCATCTTCGAGCCGGACGGCAACGGGCGCGATCAGGTCGAAGGTGGTGCCGCGTGCGCCGAGTTTCTCGTTGATCCGGTGCACCAGCGCGTGCGCCTCCGCCGGCAGTTCCGGGCCGGCATGCACCAGCGCGCGGGCGCCGGCGCGCCGCAGGTCACGCGCGACTTCGGCCACCCATGGCGGCGCGTCTCCGGCCGCCCCGCCGTCAAGGATGATCGCGGCCAGCGCGTTGACCACGCGCGGCATGTCGGCTGGGGAGGTTATGAAGCGGTGATCGGCGATATGACCGATCAGCGTCGGCGCCAGCTCGGCCGCATAGAGGCGGCTCATGGTGCCCGTTGTGGGATTGCGGCGGCCGGCGATGTCACGAGCGTGGCGCAAATGACCGGGCGCCTGGCTGATCAGGTCGCTCTCCAGCGCCAGGACGACGTCGGCCTTGCCGGCATGCGGCAGCAGATCGAGCGGTTGCCCGTAGGCCAGAAGGCTGCCCTGCCGGACGGCGTCGCGCGACAGCGCCTCCCACTGATGCCACTGCGCCTCGGGATAGCGCCGCATCAAGCCGGCGATGGCCGCGCCAAGCGTGGGCGACACGATCCGGCCGGTCAGGATGCGTAGGCCTGCGCCATGGCTGGCCGCCAATTCGGCACGCTGCCCGGCCATGGCGCGCTGCAGCGCCTGCCAGGTTGCGACGTCACCCCCTCTCAGCACGCCGGCTGCGCGGTCGGGGTCGTAGAAATCCAGCAGCAGCGCCTGGCCGTGGATGCTGGTGGCCCCGAGGCTTGCGGGATGCGCGGGATTGCCTTCGATCTTGACCAGCCGTCCCATATCCTGGCGCACCACGATGCCGGCCGCGGTTCCGCCATCCAGCAGTGCCGTCGCATAGTGGTTCGGCTTGCCGGGGATGATGTTGTCGGCCTGATTGACCGCGGCGGTGTAGCTGCCGTCGGCGCTGCTCGGATCACCGCAGCCGGACAGGCCACCCAGCGCCATGCTGGCCGCCATCAGGCGCAGCACCCGCCTGCGCGTTTCAGGCCGGGCGAGAGCGCCGGCCAGGGCCGGAAATTCCCGCGCCATAAGTTCGGCGTCTTCCAGCCGTCCGCGCCATTGGGCGGGCCGCGCCTTCAGCGGTGGCATATCGAGCAATCCGTCAGGTTGCGGTCCGGCACGTGGTAGTGCGCAAGCAGCGTTGCCGCGGCGGGCGTGGAAGGGTTTCGGCGCCAGGCGGTGTCATAGAGCGCGTCTTCCGGCCGCAATTGCGGGCCGGGATCGCGGTGGCAATTCAGGCAGAACTGCATCGTCAGCGTCTTGGCCTTGTAGGTCAGCGGCATGGACTGCACGTCCCCGTGGCAGGACTGACAGCCGACGCCCTTGGCGATATGAATCGCGTGATTGAAATAGACGTAGTCGGGCAGGTTGTTCACACGGCCCCAGGTGATGGGCGTGTTGCGGGCCAGGCTGTCGCGCACCGGCGCCAGCACCTCCGCGTTTGTCCAGATTTGCGAATGGCAGGTCATGCACGTCCAGGTCGGCGGCAGGCCGGCCTTGACCGACACCTCGACCGCGCTGTGGCAGAAGCGGCAGTCCACGCCCAGACCCGCGACATGGTGCTGATGGCTGAACGGCACCGGCTGACCGATGGGGAAACCGACGCGGCGCGCCCAATCGGTGCGCGGGAACAGCCACCACCAGCCCACGGCGGCCATGGCCAATGCCGCTACAGCGAGCAGCGCCGTTCGCAAGATCGTATCGGCGCGCGGACGGAAGAGAGCAGCCACGGCCGGAGAATGCCGCCACCGGCGTGAAGCGCAAGCCTGGAGCCCGGCACATGCCCGCGAATTGAAGGTCAGGGCGCGTCTTGGCTGATCGTCATCCGTCTGTGCATGTGGGAAAAGGCCTCGGCGCGCCGGGCGCTCGCGCGTTCTTGAGGCACAATTGCGATGCTGCTTGTCTTTGGCGCAATCACGATGGACCTGGTCTTTCCCCTCCCTCGCCTGCCGCCCATCGGGGGCACGGCATGGAGCGGTGCATCGCGCATGACGCCGGGCGGCAAGGGCGCAAACCAGGCGGTCGCTGCGGCGCGCGATGGGATGCGCGTTACGCTGTACGCGGCCGTTGGGAGGATTTGCTTGCCGACGGCGCCATGGCCGGCCTGGCACGTGAGGCCATCGATCTTCGGGTGCAGCGCGTTCCCGTGGTCGAAACAGGGCGCTCGGCGATCGGGGTGGACCAGGAGGGCTATACCATCGTCATGAGCGATGCGGGCGCCAATCTGCGGCTGCGGGCGGATCATGTGCCGGACAGCGCCCTTTCGTCCGCCACCACGCTGCTGGCGCAGATGGAAGCGAACCCGGACGAGACGGCCGCCATCATACTGCGTGCCAGGCGGCGCGGCGCGCGGATCGTCTTCCATCTCTCGCCGGCACGCCCGATCGCGGTGGAGGCACTCCGCGCCACCGATGTGCTGATCGGCAACAGCCAGGAATTCGGCTGGGCCGGCGAGCATCTCGGCACAGGCAGCAACCCGGCCTCGCTTCACGCGGCGCTCGGCGTGACCTGCGTGCGCATGATGGGAGCGCAAGGCGCGGAGGCGTTTTCCGCCGAAGGCTGGCGGCACGTTCCGGCCCTGCCCATCGAGATGCGCGATACCTCCGGCGCGGGCGATTGCTTCGTCGGCGTTTTTGCCGGCGCGTTGGCGAGGGGACACGGCCTGGATGCCGCGTTGCGGCGCGGGGCTGTGGCGGCGGCGTTGTCCGCGAAAACTCTAGGCGTGATGGATGGCTTTCCGCGCATTGCGGATATTGACGATGCCATGCGGCATGCGCCCGACGTGACTAGGACGCAGGCGGAAGTGCCGGATTGACGTGTTCGAGCGTGCTCACCGGTGGCGCGACTTCCCAGCGTTTGGGCTTGCCGGACCCGATCATGTGACCCCCATCGAAACCTTGATCAACCATGCGGCGTCTGTTTCATTGGCTGGTTCCCATCTGGTTGCAGCAGGTTTTCCGGCAGGGCATGCGCCGAAAGTGAGCCAAGTCTCTTGTGCGCTGCAATATAGTTAGCCGACTTTGGACCCTTGCCGTGTTGTCCTTACACCGCTAGGTTTTGCGTCATCATTGCGCTTATGGTCGGCCAAGAGTCCGCGCGACCCAGAGCCTGGCTATCAAACGGGGAACGCATGCCGCCGGCACCACATCGTGTGGATAGCGACGCTGAGCCGCCGGTGGATTTTGGCGGCGGGGTCAGTTCGTTTGCAGCCTGGGAACGGATCCATCGCGGCCGTTTCCTGATCGGCGGCAAGTGGGTTGAGGCGGCGGACCACCATACGCTGTTCGATATTGAAAACCCGGCCGATGAGACCGTGCTGGCACGGGTGCCTTTGGCGAGGGCCCAAGACATCCAGGCGGCGGCCGGCGCGGCGCGGCAGGCTTTCGACCGTGGAACTTGGCCGCAATGGTCCGCCTCCGCACGCGCACGGTGCCTGCTCGCCATCGCAGATGGCATCGATT
>CAXUNZ010000104.1:10192-10834 GCA_964252525.1 uncultured Acetobacteraceae bacterium | reverse complement strand
ATGGGCGGTCGTGGCCGCGACCAGACGTTGCGTGCTGGTATCCATGGCCGTGCCCGCACGGGCGGCGAGCTGCCGCTGCCCGGCCGCCGTGCTGGCCAGCGCGGTGGCGATGCCTGGCAGCACGCCCGCCAGCGCCTCGACCCTCGTGATCATGGTAAGCTGGCGGTCCTGCGCCCGCATCAGGGACCCAGCGAGATCCTCGAGCATGCGGCCTGCCTGGGGCAACACGTCCAAATCCCGCGCGGCGGCGGCGATGGCCGCCACGCCGCGCGCATCGGCCGTGCTCAGCGATTGGGCAAGCAGGTCGGACAGGTCGCGCAACTGGGACGCCAGGCGTGCGGACGCGGCTTCCGCTGCCTGGCGCAAATCCGCGGCGGCGGCTTGCAGGCCCGGCACGCCGGCGGCGCTGACTGTATCGACCGCCTGGGCGAGGCTTGCGGCCAGGTTGGGCGTTGTCTGCTCCTGACGATGCGCGAGGGCTTGCAGGCGCGCCTCGGTTTCCGACACGCAGGCGGAAAGTCGGGTTTCGATCTCGCGTGACGCGCCTGCCAGGCGGGAGGCCGCCTGGCCCGCCTGGCCGGCGGCGTCGGCGGGGGGGTTGAGGGGCCCCCCCCGCCCAATCAGGGGGTTGGGGCACCCCCC
>CAXUNZ010000104.1:2239-10182 GCA_964252525.1 uncultured Acetobacteraceae bacterium | reverse complement strand
CTCATCCTGGTGATGGGCGAAGCGCCGTGCCGCGCTGTCGAGCAGCTTTGCGGCGGCGTGCATGGCGGCCTGGCCGGTCTGCTGGGAGGCATCCGTGCGCTGCCACAGCGCCGCCGATATCGCCGCAGAGACGAGGCTGGCCAGGCAGGCGAGCGCGGTCAGCGCAGTGGCGGGACCGGCGACCCGCGGCTGCCCGGCCAGGCTGGGCGTGGGCGAGCTGGGATTGAACTTGTCTTCCGCGCGGGGGACGCGAAGAAGGCTGCCTTGTCCGGGCGCTTGATCTTCCTCGGCCGCGTGCGGGCGGGGCGGAAGGGATTGCTGAGCATGGGCCGGCATGCAGGACAGCGCGAGCAAGGCCGTGGCGGCAAGCGCGGCAGAGCTGCGCGCCACCGGGAGAGCAAGGCGGGATGTGTTCGCGGCGGGAGGCGCTTGGTCTGGTGCGCGCATGGCCATGCTTTAGGGGGCCGGCGGTGAAACAATGATGAATACGGTGGCGGCACGAGGGGGCGGCGACTGGACCCAGGCCATACGCGCACCAAGATTGATCTGATTGCCCGAGGCGGAACACCTTCGAAAGCGGCGATGAAAAGGACCAACCAGGCAGACCCCGCGCGCTTCGGCCATCGTCGCGATACGCGCCGCCCTGGAAGCGGCCGGCGTCGAGTTTATCCAGGAAAATGGAGGCGGCACAGGCGTTCGGCTACGCGAAACCCGCACGATTTAGGACCAACCGCTTACCACTCAAGAGCCGACCCAAGCCACGCCCGTCGTTAAGATAGGGCGACTTGTCTGCGCGAACGCAAGCGTGCTGTTATGGGGTTACCTGGAGGTTCGCCATATGTTGATGCGGTATTCGCTTTTTCTCGGCGGTGCGCTCAGCCTGCTCGGGGCTGTTCCAGCTTGCAGCCAAGAAAAGCTTTCCTTGGTCTACAGCTTCAAAGGCGGTACTGACGGCTACCAACCGCGTATCCCGCTCGCGATCGGGAATGGCCTTTTGTACGGCGCAACCAGCCTGCAAGGCCCCAATCGTATGGGCACCATCTTCAGCTTCGATCCGAGCACCGGGGTGGAGACGCCCATCTCAAGTGGCATGGCGGTCGGCGGTCCGCTCAATGCCGGCGGTTTCCTGTTCCATCGGGGGCTTCTCTACGGTGTGCTCTTCGGAGGCGCCTACAAAAATGGGGAAATCTTCAGCCTGGATCCTAAATCCGGCACACCGACCACGCTCTATACATTCGGCGGCAATGCCGACGGCAAGTTCCCCGCGGGACCGCTTATTGCCGCCGGCGACGTTCTTTACGGCGTCACCGAACAAGGCGGTACGGGTGGCGTGGGGACGGTCTTCAAGTTCGACCTGAAGACGAATGCGCTCAAGACGATTTACACCTTCACGGGTCAGGCGGATGGCGCCAATCCCCTCGGGCCGTTGGCGGAACTGAACGGCATGCTTTACGGCACGACGACGGATTTCGCGTCGGGAACGCCGACGATCTTCGCGGTCGATCCGGCCGCCGGCACCGAGACGACGCTCTATACGTTTCCGCCCATCGGCGGCGTGTCTCAAGACGTTAGAGCGGGCTTGATCGGCGATAAGACTATGCTCTACGGAACGACCTTTCAAAGCGGATCGGGAACGGACCAGCTTGGCAGCGTCTATTCTTATGATGTGTCGTCCGGCGTGGAAAAGACCCTATACTTTTTCCAACCAAATCCCGATGGGCAAGGTCCGCAAGGTCCACTCGTCAAGGTTGGGGACGTTCTCTACGGCACGACTTTTCGAGGAGGCGAAACATACGGAGGTGACGTCTTCAAGGTGAATGCAATGACAGGCGATTACACGATCCTCGCCTATCCGGCCGGTGAAGATGGGCTTGGTGCCGCCGTCACGCCCCTGAACGGCATGCTGTATGGCGTTCAAGCCGTTGGAGGTGCGCGCAAAAAGGGCGCCATCTTCGCCATTCCGCAGTAAACTGACCCTAAGAACTTGTCCTAGGGGGAGGGGCCATTGGCACATCACCTGAGCTTGGCGTCAGGTCCCGATACATGCGCGCGATCTCCCGCATGTCGTAGGTGCGCCCCCTTTTGCATCCCGGATTGCCGCAATCCACGGCTAGTCTAGTCGCCAGCCGGCGAAGTGCTCCAAGGGTAGGCGCAAGGCTTCCCTAGCCCGCTTCCGAGGCGTGATGGTGTGGCCCATGGCTGTCGCGTGAGCTGCGGACCGCCTGCCGCCCTGACGACCTGTAGCCCGGCCCGATCCAAGGCGGACGCAAGCTGGCGCGCACTGATGACAGCCGCCGCCATAGCACCGCCACGTGCCTGAAGCGTGGCACTGTCCAGTACCTCCGCCACCTCATCAAAGGGGACAGGCTCGGGAGCTGGCATGAAAAGCGGCATGGAAGGATGGAAGCAGGAGAACAGGATGCGAACAAGGTTGAACCTGCTCCATCTCTCAAGCCGGGCCTGGAGCGCCTTTCTCAATATCGCGTGACCAGACGACCAGTGGGAGCGTCGCCAAATGTCGTCTGCCGCCTCTTAGACAAGCGGTGGCCGAAGTGTGCGACAGCTTGATTTGTCGTTATATAACAATAGCTTAAGCGCGTTTGTGGCGGACCCGAAAGGATTCGAACCTTCGGCTTCTGCCTTCGGAGGGCAGCGCTCTATCCAGCTGAGCTACGGGTCCGCGAACCCAATCTTTACCGTACAACGCGCACCCGGGGCAACGGGCCGGCCTCCGACATGACCGGCGCGGCCCGGCAGACGGCGCTCAATACGGCCAGACCGGCTCCTGCCAGAATCCATCATCAGCCGCTGGCGCCAGTTCCGAGACATCCCCCTGCCAGGCATGATCGCCCCGCCAGGCCGCGGCCGCGACATCCGCGCCCGACGGCAGCCAGCGGTCCGGATTGTCCAGCCAAGCCAGGATGTCAGCGAGCACCAGTGCCCGGTCGCGGTCGCGCAGCAGCAGGTGATAGCCGTTGGGGTAAAAGCCGCGCCGCACCGTGGTGGGCAGCGCGTCCCAAGCGCTTGCCGTAGCCGCTTGCGGCACGAGCTGGTCCCGCCGCCCATCCAGCAGCAGCACCTTGCCGCGCAGATGCGCCATGGCGGCGTGCGCCTGGCCCATCATGTCCACCAGGCCGCGCAGGCCGCGGATATTGACCTCCCGCAAAGTCAGAGGGTCGCGGCCGAAACGCATCAGCGCGGGGATGTTATCGCTGGCGGTGATGTGTGCGGCCAGCGGGCCGGGGTTTGGCACCCAGCCCGGTGCGATCGCGTCGGCCAGTAGCAGGGCTGCGTAGAGGCGCACATCCATCTGGCCCCTCCCCCACACCGCTGGGGCCAGCAGCACGGTCGCATCCGGCCCTAAACCGGGGCGCGCGGCAAGCAGCGCGGCGATGGCCCCGCCCATGCTTTCGCCCATGACGATGACGCGGCCTTTGGGGGTGCGGGCGCGTAGCTGGGCAAGCAGCTCGGCCGCATCGTCGACCATGCGTGTGGTGCCTGCCCAGCTTCCGCGATCGGCGGTGGCGCCGAAGCCGCGCTGGTCGGGAGCCACGACAACGTAGCCGGCCCCGGCCAGGACTGGGGCCGGCAGCTCCCACCCGTCCCGGCTGTCGGTGAAGCCGTGTAGGGCCAGGATGACGCCGCGCGTGGTGACGCCGGTGGGTGGCAGCCAGGTTCGCGCGGGCAGGCGCGCGCCGTCCGACATGGTGAAGGTCAGATTGGGGGGGATGAGGGAGTCGAGCGTAGGAAGCCGCGGCGCGGAGCACGCGCATAGCACAAGCATGACCAGGAGTGCTGGGCCAAGGAAGAACCGGGTGGGGCGCGCCGCCCCCCCCGGACCCCCCGTCTTTCTTGAGGTGTGAGGGTGGGGTATCATCGTGGCTTCAACATCGAGGCAGAAATGGCGTTTGGCGCGAATAGCCCAACCCCCGCAATCGGCGGCACGCCGGAGACCTTTACAGTAACCGAGCGCGTGCTGGCTTGCGACGGCAGCGGCGGGCCGCTCGGCCATCCGCGCGTCTGGCTGCGTATCGTGGAGACGCAGACCTTCTGTCCCTATTGCTCGCGCGTCTTCGTGCTGGCCCCCGGCGCGGGAGACGGCCATGGACACTGAAGCGGCCCTGCCTGAAAGCTCGGGCGCGGGTCACCTGATCCTGATCGACGGATCGGGCTATATCTTCCGCGCCTTTCACGCGCTGCCGCCCATGACGCGCGGCGACGGCACGCCGGTGAATGCCGTCTTCGGCTTTACCAACATGCTCGCGCGCTTCATGCGCGACCATACCGGCACGCATCTTGCCGTCGTCTTCGATGCCGGGCGCACGACATTCCGCAACCGGCTCTACGACCAGTACAAGGCGCACCGGCCGGAGCCCGCGCCCGAGCTCATTCCGCAATTCGCCTTGGTGCGCGATGCCACCGCGGCCTTCGGCGTGGCCTCCATCGAGCTCGATGATTGGGAGGCCGACGATCTGATCGCCACTTACGCCCGCGAGGGGGAAGAGGCCGGCATGAAAATCACCATCGTCAGTTCCGACAAGGATTTGATGCAGCTGATCCGGCCCGGCGTGTCGATGCTCGATCCCATCAAGCAGAAGATGCTTGGCGCGGCCGAGGTGATGGAGAAGTTCGGCGTGCCGCCCGACAAGATCGTCGAGGTGCAGGCGCTGATGGGCGATAGCATCGACAATGTGCCGGGCGTGCCTGGCATCGGGCCGAAGAATGCGGCCGAGCTGATCCAGTGTTACGGCGATGTCGAATCGGTGCTGGCCGCGGCACCTGGCATGAAGGCGTCCAAACGGCGCGACAACCTGATCACCTATGCCGAGGCGGCGCGTATGTCCCGCAAGCTGGTGGAGTTGTGCGATCGTGCGCCCCTGCCCTGCTCGCTCGACACGCTGACAACCGCGCCGCCCGACAACAAGCGGCTGGCCGATTTTCTGCACGCCATGGGTTTTCGCAGCACCGCGCTGCGGCTGAATCTGGACCGCGAACCGGCCGCCGCCATTGCCGCGAGGGCCGAGGAAGCGCCGGCGGCGCCATGGGGAAATTACGAGGTCATCAGCACGGCCGAAGCGCTGGCCGCCTGGGTGGCGCAGGCCATGGCCGCGCGGCGCGTGGCGCTGCACGTGCAGACAGACGGCAATCCCCGGCCCTGGCAGGCGGCGTTCCTGGGTGTGGCATTTGCGGTTGGCGAGGGACGCGCGGCTTACATGCCGCGGCCGAGCGCTGAACTGACCGAGCCGCGTTTGCCGCTGGAAGGGGCTGCCGCCGATCTGTCGCGCCTGTTAAGCGATCCGTCCATTCTCAAGATCGTGCCGAACGCGAAATATGCGGGATTGGTGCTGCGCCAGGCCGGGCTGCCGGCGCCCTGGCCTGTCAGCGACCCGTGCGTGGTCGCCTATGCGCAGACAGCGGGCGCGCATGATCATGGCCTGATCGACCTGGCACCGCTGCATCTTGGCCATACGTTGAAATCGCTCGATGAGACCACGGGCACGGGGCGCAACCGCCTGACCTTCGCGCAGGTGCCGGTGGCGGCGGCGAGCGCGTATGCGGCCGAGCAGGCGGATGCGGCCTGGCGCCTGCATGCGCGGCTTTATCTCACTTTGCGCGGCAATGGCGCCCTCGCGCTGTACGAGCAGGTGGAGCGCCGCTTGATCCCCGTATTGTCGGAAATGGAATGTGCCGGCATCCGCATCGATGAGGCGGAATTGCGCCGCATGTCGGCCGATTTCGGCGTGCGCATGGCGGGAATGGAAATCGATGCGCACAAGCTTGCGGGCCGGGTTTTTGGCTTGGGCAGTCCCAAGCAATTGGGCGAGGTGCTGTTCGACGAATTGAAGCTGCCGGGGGGCAAGCGCACACCGTCCGGCACCTGGGGGACCGACGCCAACGCATTGCAGGCACTGGCCGATTCGGGCCACGAATTGCCCGCGCGCGTGCTGGAATGGCGGCAATTATCGAAACTGAAATCGACTTACGCCGACGCTCTGGTCGAGGAGATCAACCCCGCCACAGGGCGCGTGCACACCAGCTACGCCATGGCGGCGACCAGCACCGGCCGTATTTCCAGCAACGACCCGAATTTGCAAAACATTCCTATCCGCACGGAGGAAGGCGCGCGTATCCGCCGCGTCTTCGTGGCCGAACCCGGCCATGTGCTGGTCAGCGCCGATTACAGCCAGATCGAGCTGCGGCTGCTGGCGCATGTCGCGGATATCGCGCCCTTGCGGGAGGCGTTCGCGACCGGGCAGGATATCCATGCGCGTACGGCCAGCGAGGTGTTCGGCATTCCGCTGGCGCAGATGGACGGCGTGACGCGGCGTCGCGCCAAGGCGATCAATTTCGGCATCATCTACGGCATCAGCGCCTTTGGATTGGCGCGTCAATTGGGCATCGAGGCCGGCGAGGCCAAGAGCTATATCGACGCGTATTTCCTGCGCTACCCCGGCATTCGCGATTACATGGAGCGGACCAAGGAGGAGGCGCGCATCAACGGCTATGTGGTGACACCGTTCGGGCGGCGCTGCTGGATACCGGGTATTGCCGATCGCAACATGGCCAAGCGCGCCGGCGCGGAACGCCAGGCGATCAACGCGCCTCTGCAGGGCGGCGGCGCGGATATCATGAAGCGTGCGATGGTCCGCTTGCCGGCGGCGCTGCGCGCGGAGGGGCTGTCGGCGCGGTTGTTATTGACCGTGCATGACGAGTTGCTGTTCGAAGCGCACGCCGAGGAGGCGGATGCGTTGAGCGCGGTGGCGCGGCGGGTGATGGAAGGGGCGGCGGTGCTGAGCGTGCCGCTGGTGGTGGAGACGGGAGTTGGCGCTTCCTGGGGCGAGGCGCATTGAGGTCGAGAAGTGGCTTCACGCCCCGGCGGAGAGCCGCGCAGCAACCTTAGCGCGGCTTTGCATCCCCGGCAAAAAACCGGCGCACATTCTCCGTCACGATGTGATCCAAATCCTCCTGGCTCACCCCCATCTGGACCAACGCGGGGAAAATGTTCTCGAACAGATGCGTCATGCGCCAGTTCGGCAGCACATCGCGCACCGCCTCGGGTGAGCCCACGCCCGGTATTCCGCCCATCCAGCAATTCACCTTGTCATGGCTCACCAGCAGACTGTCGCGGAAACCCGCGTCGACCATCTGCTTCAAGTTCTTCATGCGGGATTCATCGCTGTTGAAGATCAGGATGCCGAAACGGTCGAAGCCGACATACGCGCCGCGTTCGGCCAGGGATTTCTGGTAGGGGTGATCATCCCGGCCGTCGCTATGGCCCACCAGCAGCCGATGCGGCTGCACGCCCTCACCGGTGACAATGTCGATCTGGTCATGCCCGCACGTGCAGTTCTGCGTGTGCGAGAGCAGCGGCACGCCGGTGATCTTGGCCACCCTTGCCGCGGCGGTCAGCAGCTTGCGCTCGTAATCGGACACCACGCCGTCGCCGGTGGCGATCTTGATCAAACCAGGCTTGATGCCGCTCTGGCCGATGCCGTCTTCGATCTCCTTTTGGTAGATGTCGGCGATTTCCTGCACGTCGAAATGGCGGAACATGAAGGGAATGCCTTCGGCTTCGAAATAGGCACCCGTCGTGGAAATCAGCGCGACACCGCTGCGCTGCGAGACCTCCGCGTTGAACGTCACGTCCCGCCCCAGATCCATCGGGCATGGATCGACGACGGTCTTCACGCCATACGCCCGCAACTGCTGGAATGCGTCGACTGCGCGGTCCAATGCCTCCGCGCGGATGAAGGGCGGCATGCGCGCATCCATGAACCAGCCCGGATAGCCGATCAGCACGTGTTCATGCACCAGAGCGCGGCCCAGTTCGGAGGGCGCGCGTGGGCCGAGGACGGTGTTGACGTGTTCCATGTTTCCTCCCTCAAAGGAAGATTGGGGGAGCAGTGGCGGCCCCCCCCACCCCCCCCGGGGGATTTTGAACC
>CAXUNZ010000104.1:0-2229 GCA_964252525.1 uncultured Acetobacteraceae bacterium | reverse complement strand
GGGTCTGGGGGGGACAGGCACTGCTCCCCCAGTTCTTATTTTACGTTATCCGTCCGGCCCACAAACGCCGCGACATTATCGTGCAACTGCTTCAGCGCGTCCTGATTGGCATACACCATGTGCCCGGACTCATAGGTCTTGAAGTCCAAATTTCCCATCAGCCGGCGCGGAATATCCATGTGCTTCAGCTCGAACACCGCCGCAAAATACGGCGTGGCCAGATCGTAGTACCCGCCATTGACCAGAACCTTCAAATTGGGATTGGTCTTCATCGCATTGGCCAGATCGGCCACCACGTTCAGCGTCTGGCTCTGCGGCTCGGACTCGCCGGGGGGTGTATGCGCGAAATCCCAGTGATGAATCTCCGCCTCCGGGCGGAACACCCGGTCGGCCCCGAAATGCAGGTCCCGCCGCACGTAATCGTTGAACACGCTGACATAGGCCGATGAAATGGCCGAGGATTGCGGATCGTAATCCGCTTCCTTGCTCAGCGGGTCGATCGTCGGGCCCGAAAAGCGCGTGTCCAGCCGGCCGGTCGTTTCATCCTGGTCGTCCTGCAGCATCTTCTCGAACTCGCCGCCATTGATGCGCAGGTTGGCCTTGCGGATATAGGCCTCCGGCAGACCCGTGTAATCGTGCAGTTTCTCAACGATGTGCTTGCGGTCGTCATCCGGGAGCAGATTGCCGTCGCTCAGCGCCTGCGCGTACTCGCTCGTCGCGAATTGCTCGACCTCACCCAGGAAGTCCCGAAGATTTCCAGGCACGGGGTCGAGCTTCTTGTGATAAAAGGCGGTGGCCGCATAGGTCGGCAGCGTCAGCACATAAGGCTCGTCGATGCCCGGATTATACTCCGGCTGATCGGCCGAAAAGCTGAAATTGAGGATCTCGCTCAGCATTACCACGCCGTTGAAATCGACGCTGCGCTCGTTTTCCAGCATGTTGATCAGCACCGCGCTGCGCGTCGTGCCATAGCTTTCGCCAAAGAGGTATTTCGGGCTGTTCCAGCGCCCGTATTTGCCCAGGAACGTCACGATGAAATCGGCAAAGGCGTGCGCGTCCGCATCCACGCCCCAGAAGGATTTCTCCTTGTTCGGCCCGGCCAGGCGTCCGAATCCGGTGCCGGGCGCGTCGATGAACACCACATCGGCCGCATCCAGCAGCGAGCTGTCATTATTGACCAGCTGATACGGTGCCGCCGGCGAATGCTGGTCGTTCAACGTCACCACGCGGCGCGGTCCGAACGCGCCCATGTGCAACCACACGGTCGATGACCCAGGCCCGCCGTTGTAGAGAAACATCACCGGACGCCGCGCCGCATCCGCACCCTTCTTGAAATAGGCGACGTAGGACATCGCCGCCTCCGCCGTCGGGTTGTGGTCGGAATCATCGGCGGGCTTGTCGCTCTTCTCGCCAATCTGTTTCTGAGGCGCATCGTCCCAACCCTTGGGGTGCACCACGATCGTGCCCACCACCGCATGATAGTCGATCGCATGTCCGTCCACGGTCACGCTGCCGTCGCTGCCCACCGCCTCGGGGCGGAAAAAACCGCCCTCCTCCGGTTCGCTCTTGTCGGATTTATCGACCGGCGGCTTGTCCTTCTGCGCACCCGCGTCCGGGGCAGCCGTTTGCGCGGGCGGCGGCGCGCCATGCGCCAACAAGCCTGGCGCGCCGCTGAGCGCGGTGCCGAGCAGAAGAAGGGTGGGTAGGCGCATCGTCGATCCTTGTCTGGACGGGCGCGCAGTTTGGCCATGGCCGTGGCGAGGCGCAAGAAGGCAAGGAGTTGTTCTTTCTTGAAAAAAAGAACCAAAAAATTTTTGAATGTTGGCTCGGGTGCTGCCGCAACGCGTACGCCACGAGTAAAAGTTTTTCGGTCCTTTTTTTCAAAAAAGGACTTCTTCCTGTCACCGTCGCCCGTCGCCATATTACCCGCCATGGCTACCGACCCCTACCAGACCCTCGGCGTCTCCAAGACCGCCTCGGCCGATGACATCCGGGCCGCCTTCCGCAAGCTGGCCAAGAAGAACCACCCGGACCTCAACCCCGGCAACGCCGCGGCGGAGGCGCGCTTTAAGGCTGCCTCCTCCGCGCATGACCTGCTGTCGGACGCCGAAACCCGCGCCAAATTCGACCGCGGCGAGATCGACGCGGAAGGCAAACCCACCGAACGCGCCCATTACGCCCAAGGCGGTCCAGGCGCGCGCTTTCGCCGGCGGCGCCGCGGCGAAAGCG
>CAXUNZ010000103.1:0-10888 GCA_964252525.1 uncultured Acetobacteraceae bacterium | reverse complement strand
GTTCGCTTATCTGCCTCAGAGCTCTGTATCGCAGGTTTTGAAAGGTGTTCTAAATAGCGACGGGGGGTCTGGGGGGGATGGCACATCTCCCCCAGCCTTCTTTTCGATGGTGCATCAGTCTCGATGGATTGGTATGCCCACCCCGGCTCCGGCAAGGACTTGAAAGCTGCCGTCAGGACACGGCGCAGCCCGCTACAATCGTGACGCTCAGCAACGAGGCCATTGGCGAGCATACTCCACGGAACGCAATTCTTGCCGAATTCGGCGGACTAGAAAACCACCAGCGCGGCGCGCAACGTGAGCACCAGCAGGCACAGGGAAGACACGGCGAACAGGACAAAGCGGAGGAGCACGCGGTTGAAGGTTGCCTGAACAATGCTGTGCGCGATCCGCAGAACGACATAGGCCCATGCGAGCGTGGCGTTCATTCCCGCGCCGGCGCCGGTTACGACCAGGGTCAGCGCGACGGCATAGAACAGGGTCGGCTGTTCCATGAGGTGGATGTAATTGTGGGCCGGCCATTGGACGCGGTCTTCGACGACACCGTCCAGCGCGCCCGGACGGCCGCCGGTGACGGTGCGGATATCGATCCCGGCCTTGCGCAACGCCGGGATGCGCATCGCCATCAGCCAGATGAGCATGACGAGCGACCAGGCGACCAGCGTGATGACTGCACGCAGTATCGGGCTATATTCCACTCAACTTCTCCCCCGGCACCGGCGAAACTGTTTTGGCCTTGCGCGCATGCAGACTTCGCTGACCGGCGCTGCCGGCGCAAGATGGTTGTTGGTCCCGCGGCGCGGGTCACATCCTCCAGAACTTATTATAATAAAAAAAAATTTTGGGGGGGGGGGCGCCCCGCCCCCCCCCGGGGTTTGCCACCGAAGCGCCACCGGTTCAAGCGACCGGTGGCAAGGGGCAGAGCCCATGGCCTTCACCCGTCAACCACAAATCGTGGCTGCATCAAAGCAGAGCGTTGCCGTTCCTCGAGGCATTGCGAGATGGGATCGGTTGCGGGAAACCCCAATGCTCCACGAGCTTGTCCTTCTCGACCCGGTAGAGATCGATGTAGGCGCATGGCTTCTTTTCGTGCGTTCCCCGGGCCGCGATGAAGACGAGATCGCCCTCTCCAGCGAGCAGCACGATCTCGTCGATCGTCCGCGATCGGGTCAGCACCGCCAGATCCCGCTCGAACGCCGCCACCCCATCCTGGACGCCGGGCTCGTGACGGATCTGGCGGCTGCCGGACATGTACGCACCGATTTGGTCATGCCGGCCCGCTATGTGTACGGTTTCATAATAGTCCCGCACGATGGCCTTGGCGCGATCGCCATCCTGACCGGGGTCGGGCGCCGAGGGACCATCGGTCTGGGTGTGGCCGCTCTCGTTGGGAGGAGCGGCGGGGGTGGTGAAGCGCCAATGCTCCGCCAGGAGTCCATCGCCGAACCGAAAGACGGCAAAGAACACTTCCTCGCCGGACAGGCCGTGCGCGACGACAAAGGGTCCGTCTTGCAGAAGCCTGACCACCTCCAGGTGGACGTCACCCGCCGCCCCATCCGCCTGCTCGCGCAGGCCGGCGACGCCGTCCGCCACGGACGGGTCGTGTTGAATAAATCCCTCCGGATTCACGTGCCCTATCGCCTGGTCCACGTCGCCACGTGCAATGCCGCGGAGCAGCGCCATCGCGTTTTCGACAGCCTTGGAAGCCATATCCCGTCTCCTGCTGCTATGCCACGAAGCGGACCACGCCGCCGTCGACGCGGAGTGCGGCGCCGCTTGTTGCCGAGGCCTGCTCCGAGCAGGCGTAGACGATCATGTTGGCGACCTCCTCCGTCGCCGCGAAGCGGCCGAGCAGGCTGGTCGGCCGGGCCGACTTCAGGAAGGCCTGCTCGGCCTCTTCCTGGGTGATGCCCTGCGCGGCGGCCTGCTTCGCCGTATAGCCGCCGATGATCTCCGACCGGGTCGGACCGGGCAGGACGGCGTTGACCGTCACGCCCGTGCCGGCGACCGCCTCGGCCAGGCCGCGCGAAACGGCGAGCTGGGCGGTCTTGGTCATGCCGTAGTCGAGCATCTCCTTGGGGATGTTGACCGCGGACTCGCTGCTGACGAAGACGACACGGCCCCAGCCCCGCCGCACCATCCGCGGCAGGTAGTGCCGCGTGGCGCGGACCCCGCTCATGACGTTGAGCTGAAACAGGCTAATCCAGTCCGCGTCCGGAATGGCCGCGATGCTCCCGATCCCGTGGTAGTCGCGCAGATAGGCCGTGCCGACATTGTTCACGAGGATATCGACCTGCGGCGCGTGCGCGATCAGTGCCTCGATGCCTTCGGCGGTCGCCATGTCGGCGGCCACGCCGGTTACCTCGGCCCGTGGCACTTCGGAGCGGATTTGCCGTATCGCCGCCTCGACCCGCTCGGCCGTGCGGCCGTTGACCACGACCGCCCCGCCCGCGCGCGCCAGAACTTGCGCCGTGGCAAGGCCGATGCCCGCGGTGGAACCGGTGACGATCGCCGTGCGGCCGGTGAGATCGATGTTCATGGGTGCTGGCTCCTCACTGACCGTCGAATTTGACGAGGTCTTGGAAATTGAGCGGCGACCAGGCGCTTCCCCGTGCCGAGGTCAGCGGCGAGCCCTCGGCAAGGCTGCCAAGGCTGACGGGCGCATATCCCAGCCGCCCGATCAGTGCTGCACCATCGGCGATGGCCTCGCCGTCATCGCCGGCGATGAAGATCACGCGCAGGCCGCCCTGAATGTCCGGGTCGGCGGCCAGTTTGGCGGCGGGCAGGTGATTGAAACCCTTCATGAAGCGTGCGCCCCGGAAGTGTTGGGCGACCCAGGCGGACGAGGTGAGACCGCCGAATTCCGCGGGCGGCGTGCCGAACGCATTCGTTGCGTCGATCACGAGCTTGTCTTCCCAGCTCGCCGCCTTGGCGATTTCGGCGTGTTGCGAGAAGGGGTAGGCCAGGATGATGGTGTCGGCCGTGGCCGCTTCGGCCAGCGAGCCGGGCGTGACGGCCGCCCCGATCGCCTTGGCCTGCTCCGCCAGCGCGGCGGCGGGCCGCCGGGCCGCGACGGTGACCGCGATGCCCTGACGCGCGAACGCGCGGGCGAGCGCCTGGCCGACGGCGCCGAAGCCGATGATCGCGCAGCTCATATGATCCTCCTCGGAGTGATGGTCGCTTCGAATGTGCGTCTCGGGCGCGCGCCGTTTCCCGCGGCAGACATGGGACCGCCCGGCGGCGCGCAGGACCCGCCATCTCCGCACAGCCATTGTGCGGTGACGCACCGCCGCCATCGGGGCCGCGCGTCGGACGGATGCGGTCAGCCGCCGCGATAGATCCGTCCGGCGAGCAGCGGGGCATGGGCGGCGAGCCGTTCGGACAGGAACTCGGTGAAGAGGCGCACGCGCCCCGTCTTGCGCGTCTCACCTTGCGTGAGCAGCCATATCGTGCCGTGCAGGCGCAGCGGGGCTTGGGGTGCCCGCGCCAGCAGCGGATCCGCGTCACCGACGAAGCAGGGCAGGGTCGCCATGCCAATCCCCTGGCGCACGGCGGCAATCTGCGCGTCGGCATAGCTCGTGCGGAAGGCAATTTCGGCGGCGGGAATGTCGCCGCCATGCACCCAGTCCGGCATGCCGATGTTGTTCTTGACGACCCAGCGGATGCGCCCGGCCGCGCCCGCGCGCCATGCGGCGAGCAGCTCGCGCGACAGATAGACGCCGCCGTACAGCTCCGGCCCCTTAAAACCGTGCAGGTTCAGCGGCAGCTTGCCGCGTTCATAGACGACGCGGATCGCGATGTCGGCCTCGCGGTTGGTCAGGTTTACCGGCTCGTCGAGCGAGAGGATTTCGACCTCGACCTCAGGGCGGAGGCGCGCGAATGCGGCGAGGTCCGGCATGAGGAGATGGCTTGCTAGCATCGGCGTCATTGTAATTCGCAACAGGCCGCTGAGGCCCTGGTCGCGCCCGAGGACACGCGTCTCGAGCTGGTGGGACGATGCCTCCATCTGCTCGGCGAGGGCGAGCACCTCTTCGGCTGCGCCGGTCATGCGGTAGCCGGAGGGAAGCTTTTCGAACAGGCGCGCGCCGAGCCGCGCCTCGAGCCCTGCGATGCGTCTGAGCACGGTCGCGTGGTTGACGCCCAGGCGTTCGGCGGCCGAGCGGACCGAACCGCCGCGCGCCACGGCCAGGAAGTAGCGCAAATCGTCCCAGTCGCTCATGCCCGGGCCGGCGCGTCTGGCCGTTGAGGCTGTTTTGGTCCTTATTACCAAAAGGATACGTTCCTTCCCTGCACGGAGAACAGCCATGAGATTTCTCGCGACAAGCCTGGTCCTGGCGGCGGGCCACGCCTCGGCGGCCACCGTCACGCTATCATCGAATTACGCACAGATGCTGCCGGGACAGACGCTGGCGCTGACCGCTACTGTTTCGGGCGGCGGCCAGGGCGTGATCTGGCAGGTGAACAATGCGGTGGGCGGCACGGCGGCGACGGGCACGGTGACGCAGGCGGGCGTGTTCACGGCGCCGCAGAATTTGCCGAGCCCGGCGGGCGTGACGGTGACCGCGGTTTCGGTGGACGACCCGAGCGCGAGCGCCACGGCCAGCATCACGCTGATCGCGCAGGCACCATCAGGCACGACCTATTACGTGGCCAAGTCTGGCAGCGATGCCAATCCCGGCACGCAGGGCAGTCCGTTCCTGACGATCGGGCATGCGGCCGCGCTCGCCGTGGCGGGTGACACGGTGCTGGTCGGCCCGGGCGTCTATGGCGAACTGGTGGCGCCGGCGCATTCGGGCGATGCCACGCACGGCTACATCACCTTCAGCGCCATGCCCGGTCAGACGGCCACCATCGATGGCACCGGATTGGGCGTGCCGGGCGGGCAATGGGGATTGTTCACGCTGCAGAACAGCAGCTACGTGGTGGTGCAGGGATTTGAATTGCGCAACTACAGCACCGCCAGCCGCAGCGATGTACCTGTCGGCATCTATGTGTTTGGTGCCGGCAGCAACGTGCAGATCGTTAACAATCACATCCATGACATCGTGACGACCGCCAAGACCAGCCCGAAAGCGTGTGCGTCCAACGCGTTGGGCATGGCGGTGTACGGCAGTTCGGCGCCGGCGCCGATCGGTGCGCTGGTGGTCAGCGGCAACGAGCTCGACGATCTGCAGACCGGATGCAGCGAGAGCATGTCCATCGACGGTAATGTCGATGGCTTCGTCGTGAGCAGCAACGTCGTGCACGACAACGATAACATCGGCATCGACGCGATCGGCTTTGAGCGCGTTTCCAAGGACCCTAATTACGACCAGGCGCGCAACGGCGAGATCAGGGGCAACACGGTCTATGACATTACGTCCTACGGCAATCCGGATTACGGCAAGCAATATGCGGCCGATGGGATTTACGTCGATGGCGGTACGCAGATCGTCATCGAACAGAACCTGGTGTACAATGTCGATCTCGGCATCGAAATGGCGAGCGAGCACAAGGGGCACGTGACCAGCTACGTCATCGCCCGCAACAACGTCATCTATCAGGACAACAGCAACGGCATTTCCATCGGCGGCTACGCGAAATCCAAGGGTGGAACGGACAACGTGACGATCGTCAACAACACGTTGTACGATAACGATACGCAAAACACCGGCAGCGGCGAGTTCCAAATCCAGTTCAACGCCACGAACAATGTGTTCGACAACAATATCGTTTACGCGTCTGCCCAGGCGCTGATGGTGAACAATTTCACGGTCAATGCGACGCCGCCGGTGGCTTTGGATTACAATTTGTATTTCTCGCCGAAAGGCGCCGGCAAGAGCGTGTGGGTGTGGAACAGGAAGCGTTATGTGGGATTTGTCGCCTACCAGGCCGGATCGGGGCAGGATGCGCATTCGATCTTTGCCGACCCGTTGTTCGATGGTACCGCAGCGCCGCCTTGGCTCGATATCATGATGGGCTCGCCGGCGATCGGGGCCGGCTTGAACCTCGGCGCGCAGATCGTGGGCAGCGTGGATTTCTTGGGCAATCCGCGGGTGGTGAACGGGTCGATCAATGTCGGCGCGTTTGAAGAGTAGCGGTTCGCGACGCGCGGCGAAGGGTGGACTTATCTTGGGGGGCAGGCAGTGCCCCCCAAGATCGTCAAGACTTAGTTCGTCTTACGCCCGAGACTTATCAGCGCAAGCCGTTCTGCAGCGCCGAGGTATCCGGCGTGACCCGCGCCTTGCTCTCCTTGGTGATGGTGTCGTTGAACGTGCCCAGGCCCGTGATTGTCACAGTACCCGTGGCGGTCGTGCAGGTCGGATAATTCGGCACGAAATCCGCCGACAGGTTGCCGCATCCCTTGGCCTTGCCCGTGACGTCAATGGCCTTCTGGGTATTCTTGGTCACCTTCAGCTTGTAGGTCGCCGCGCAAATGGCCGCGTTCTTGGCTGTTCCCGCTTTCAGCGTCTTGAAAACGATGGTGCTGCCCAATGTGTCGGTATAGGTGCCGACGATGTTGCAGCTCTTTGCAGCCAACGCATTGCCCGCGGCGAGGCTCATGGCGACGGTTATACCGGCGGCGGCAAGCTTTGAAATTTTCATATACGCTCTCTCCCTGCTTTGGCACGATTCAACAATCAAGGCCGAACGCGTGCGCACTCTGTGTAACTTTCCCCATGGATGATGGGAAGCGGGCGAGAGCCGGCAATTCGTTCACGTGTCTGTCATTGCAGCAGTCCGTGACATTGCCGTGGGTCAAAAATCGTCAGCTCGAAATGGGCCGCTCGTGAGGTATCTGCATCGCGCATATTGTGGCGACAGAATTCAACCAGAAATTAAATTCGGGTGTCGTTCAGACGCCCGGCAAACCGGTGACGAGCCTGTTGCGAAAGCCAGTGCCTGAAACCATCCGCGCGACTGACACACAGTCGAAAGAAGATTTGCGCTCCAAGATAATGACCGGGGTCTGGGGGGCAGGCACTGCTCCCCGGGGCTTCTTGAAAGCCTCAATCTCTACGCTTGCTGGTATGACACCATCGCACTGCTTGCCACGAAGGAGAATGGCCGATCCTGGCGCGTGCTGATATAGGGCGTCGCTCGTGGACATGACCATCACACCCCCGCCGCGCTCCCGCGCGCGGCGCATCGCCGACATCCTGCTCGGCAAATGGGTGACGCTCGCACTCGCCGCGGCCGCGGCCGCGTTGGGCGCGGGCAGTTTCGTCATGATGTCGAGCGGCGCGCCACTCTCGTTGCGGCCGAACCTGATCACGACGCTGGTGATCACGAACGTCTCGGTGCTGCTGCTGCTCGGCGCGTCGCTGGCCGGGCGGCTGACGCGGGTGTGGGTGGCGCGCCGGCAGGGCTCGGCCGGGGCGCGGATGCATGTGCGCCTGGTGCTGCTGTTCAGCGTGGTCGCGGTGATTCCGACGATCCTGGTCGGCGTGTTCGCCACCGCCTGGTTTTCGCTGGGCATTCAGGGCTGGTTCAACGACCGCGTGCGCACGGCGCTGGAAGAGGGTTTGCAGGCGAGCCAGGGCTACCTCGCCGAGCACCGCGACGCGATCAAGACCGATGCGCTGGGCATGAAGGCCGATCTGGAGCGCGCGGGCCGCCAGCAGACAGAGAGTCCGCAGGTGTTCGGGCAGGTCGATGTGTTCGGCCAGGTCCTGTCCAGCCAGACCACGCTGCGCGGCTTGGATGAGGCAGTGATCTATGACCCCGACAGCAACCAGGTGCTGGCCAGCGCGGGGCTGATGGCGGGGCTGGATATCGGCCAGGTGCCGACCGCGGCCATGGAGGCTGCGCGCACGGGCGAGGTGCCGATCCTGGGCAGCGATGCCGGCACCGAAGTGCGTGCGCTGGTGGAGCTGAATTCCACCCCGCCGCTGATGCTGCTGATCGAGCGCGCGGTCGACCCGCATATCCTCGATCACATGCGCCACACCGAGGAGGCGGTGGCGCAGTACCAGCGGCTGGACCAGAACCGCTCGGGCCTGCAGGTGACGTTCGCGCTGATTTTTGCGCTGGTGGCGCTGCTGGTGCTGACCGCGGCGGTGCTGATTGGGCTGGTTCTGGCCAACCAGATCGTGCGGCCGATCGGCTGGCTGATCGAGGCGGCCGATCTGGTGCGCGGGGGCGATCTGGGCGCGCGGGTCCCCGACATCGGCGGCGATGACGAGCTGGCGGGGTTGTCGCGCGCGTTCAACCGCATGATCGACCAGCTTGCCGCGCAGCGCGGCGAACTGATGAGCGCCTATGGCCAGATCGATGAGCGCCGGCGCTTTACCGAAACTGTGCTGGCGGGTGTTTCGGCCGGAGTGATCGGGCTGGACCGGCAGGGGCGCATCGAACTGCCCAATCGCGCCGCCGGCGAGCTACTGGGGCAGGATGTCTTTGGCGCCATCGGCCAGAGGCTCGCTGAGCGCGTGCCCGAGCTTGCCCCCATGCTTGGCGCGGTGATGGCCGAGCCGGAGCGCGCGACCACGGGAGAGGTGCAGGTAGGGCCGGCGAGCCGGCGCCGCATCTTCCTGGTTCGACTGGTGGGCGAGCAGACGGCGGGCCGCACTGAAGGCTTCGTTGTTACCTTCGACGACATCACCGAACTGCAGGCCGCCCAGCGCAAGGCGGCCTGGGCGGATGTGGCGCGGCGCATTGCCCATGAGATCAAGAATCCGCTGACGCCGATTCAGCTTGCCGCCGAGCGGCTGAAGCGGCGCTTCGCGCGGGAGATCACCTCCGATCCCGAGATTTTTAAGCAATGCGCCGATACGATCGTGCGGCATGTCGGCGATATCGGGCGCATGGTCGATGAATTCTCGGCCTTTGCGCGCATGCCCGTGCCCGTACTGCGGCCGGAGGATGTCGGGCGGGTGTCGCGCGAGGCGCTGATTTTGCAGCGCAGCGCGCGGCCGGAGATTGCCTGGAGCACCGACATTCCGGAGCGCGGTCCGGTGGCGCGCTGCGACCGGCGCCTGCTGGGCCAGGCGCTGACCAACCTGCTGCAGAATGCGGCCGATGCCGTGGCGATGCGGCCTGACCGCGCCGTGCCTGCCGCCATTTCCGTGGCCGTGAGCACGCAAGGCGGTCTCGTGCGAATCGCGGTTGCGGATAATGGTGTGGGGCTGCCGCTGCAGGACCGTGACCGGCTTACGGAACCGTACGTGACGCACAAGCCGAAAGGCACAGGACTTGGCCTTGCCATCGTGAAGAAGATCATGGAGGACCATGGCGGATCGGTCACACTGGAGGACCGCTCGAGTCACACCCCTTCCGGTCAGGAGGGGTGCGGCGCGGTTGCCACGCTGGTGCTGCCGCTGACGGAGCAACCGGCCTTGATGCTGAAAGGTGCCGATGGCGCATGAAATCCTGATCGTCGATGACGAGCCCGATATCCGGCTGCTGCTGGAAGGGCTGCTGCGGGACGAAGGCTACGACACGCGCATGGCCGGCGATTCGGATGCGGCCATCGCCGCCTTCCGCGCGCGCCGGCCTTCGCTGGTCGTGCAGGATGTGTGGCTGCAGGGCTCGCGGCTGGACGGGTTGGGGATCCTGAAGGCTCTGCATCGCGAGGAGCCGCATGTGCCGGTGGTGATGATCTCCGGCCACGGCACGATCGAAATGGCGGTGACCGCCATTCAACATGGCGCCTACGATTTCCTTGAAAAACCGTTTCAGACGGATCGGCTGCTGCTGGTGCTGCGGCGCGCGCTGGAATCGGCGCGGCTGCGCGCGGAGAATGCCGAACTGCGGCTGCGGGCGGGTCCCGAGACGGCGCTGTCTGGCACGAGCCCGGCGATCAACCAGCTGCGCGGGCAGATCGAGAAGGTGGCCCCGATGGGCAGCCGCGTGCTGATCACGGGGCCCGCCGGCAGCGGCAAGGAAGTGGCGGCGCGAATGATCCACACGCGGTCCCGGCGGGCCGACGGGCCGTTCGTGGTGCTCAATTGCGCGACGCTGAGCCCCGGGCGGTTCGAGGAGGAGCTGTTCGGCATCGAGGCGGGCAACGATCCGGCCGCGGCGCCGAGACGGGCGGGCGTGATGGAGCGGGCGCATACCGGCACGCTGCTGCTCGATGAAGTGGCCGATATGCCGATGGAGACGCAGGGCAAGATTGCCCGCGCGCTGACCGATCAGACCTTCGAGCGGATCGGCGGCACTTCGCGCGTCAAGGTTGATGTGCGGGTGCTGGCGACGACGAACCGGGATTTGCAGGCCGAGATTGCTGCGGGGCGGTTCCGCGAGGATCTGTTCTGGCGCTTGCAGGTGTTTCCGCTGCGCATGCCCAGCTTGCGGGAGCGGCGCGAGGACGTGCCGGAATTGGCGCGCGGTTTTCTGGCCCGCGCGCGCGAGGTGGCGGGCATGGCCAAACGGGAGCTGTCGGCGGATGCGCTGACCGCGCTGCAAGCCTATGAGTGGCCGGGCAATGTGAGGCAATTGCGCAATTTGATGGACTGGCTGCTGATCATGGCGCCGGGAGCGCCATCCGAGCCCATTCGCGCCGAGATGCTGCCGCCGGAAATCGGGCAGGGGGCGCCGGCCTTGCTGAATTTCGACCCGACCGCGGATGTGATGGCGCTGCCGTTGCGCGATGCGCGCGATTTGTTCGAGACGCAGTATTTGCAGGCGCAATTGGTGCGCTTTGGCGGCAATATCAGCCGTACGGCGCAATTCGTGGGAATGGCGCGCAGCGCGCTGCACCGCAAGCTGAAGCAACTGGGCGTGCATTCGTCGGATGAGCGGGCGGCGGTTTAGGCACGGCCCATCCGTTTGCAGGTACAGTGATTGGGATTATACCGACCAGCAGAAAGATTGACTCTTCAGAAGGCTGGGGGAGATGTGCCATCCCCCCCAGACCCCCCGTCATTATTTAGGCGACGCGCCGAAACCGACAGGGGGTTTGGGG
>CAXUNZ010000102.1:8445-11009 GCA_964252525.1 uncultured Acetobacteraceae bacterium | reverse complement strand
AAGCTATGCGCGGTGAAGCTGCCGCCGCCGGGCTCCGCGGCGGGCTGGCCGCGGCGCGCCACCGGCTCGAGCACGCGGCGCAGCATTTGGCCGAGCCCGGCCGCGCCGCCGGCGGAAGGGCTCAGGGCGCGCTGTATGGCGTCGGTAGCGTCTTTCAGGGGCGCGATGCCGCCCAGCAGGTCGGGTAACAGGCGGGGCTTCATCGGCGGGCTTTCATGATGCCCGGCCATTTGCGAGCGGACGACGTTCGATCCCTTGGCCGTCGCACGTGGGGGTGAGCCGGCCAAAATCAAGGAAGCGGGCCTTTTGAAAAAAGAAGGCCTTCCTTTCTAATCGTCTCCCGTGTGTACCGTATCCAGATCCGCAAACCGCGTAAATTCGCCCTCGAAAAACAACTCGATCTTCCCGGTCGGCCCGTGCCGCTGCTTCTCCAATATCAACTCCGCCTTGTTGTGTACGCTCTCCATATCGCGTTGCCATTTATCGACCGCGGTCTGGAACTGGTCCTCCCGATCGAACGCCATCTGCTTGGGCGCGCGCTGCTGCAAATAATACTCGTCCCGATAGACGAACATCACCGCATCCGCATCCTGCTCGATCGATCCGGACTCGCGCAAATCCGAAAGCTGCGGCCGTTTATCCTCCCGGCTTTCGACCGAGCGCGACAACTGGCTCAGCGCCAGCACCGGTATTTCCAGCTCCTTGGCCAGCGCCTTAAGTCCCATCGTGATGGCGGAAATCTCCAGCACACGGCTTTCGGTGCGCGTGCCGGGCGATGGCCGCATCAGCTGCAAATAGTCGATCACCACCAAAGACAGCCCGCGCGTGCGCGCCAACCGCCGGCAGCGCGTGCGCAAGGCAGAAAGGGTGATGGCCGGCGTATCGTCGATATAGAGCGGCAGGCTCTGCAACTCCTTGGACACGCCGACGAAGCGCACGAATTCCCGCTCGCCGATATCGCCCTTGCGGATGCGCTCGGTCGATACGCGGCTTTCCTCCGACAAAAGGCGCGTGGCCAATTGCTCGGAACTCATCTCCAGCGAAAAGATGACGACCGAACCATGCTTCTTGGCGGCACCGTCCTCGACCATCAGCGAACGCGCGGCACCGAAGGCGATCTTTGTCGCCAGCGCCGTCTTGCCCATGCCTGGCCGGCCGGCCAGGATCAGCAGATCGGATTTGTGCAGGCCGCCGGTTTTCTTGTCGAGGTCGCGCAGCCCCGTGGTCAGTCCCGACACGCCCCCTGGCTTCTTGAACGCCGCGGCCGCCACGTTGATCGCGCCGGCCAGCGCTTTGTCGAACATCACCATACGGTCATCGCTGCGCCCGCGCGTGGCCAGATCGAAAAGCTGCTGCTCGGCCGCTTCGATCTGCCTGGTGCCGTCTAGCTCCGTTTCCACACCGAAAGCGTTGTTGACCACGACCTCCCCGATGTCGATCAACTGGCGGCGCACCCAGCTGTCATAGATCGCACGGCCGTAATCGGACGCATTGATGATGCCGACCATCGCGGTCAGCAACTGCGCGAGATAAGCCGTGCCACCGACTTCATCGAGAATGCCGGAATGCTCGAATTCGCCGCGCAACGTGATCGGATCGGCGATCTGATTCTGGTCGATGCGCCGCGCGATGGCCTGGAAGATGCGCCCGTTGATCGGGTCGGCGAAATGCTCGGGTGCCAGAAAATCGCTCACCCGCTCGTAGGCGCGATTATTGGCCAGCAGCGCGCCGAGCAGCGCCTGCTCGGCCGCGACGTTGCTGGGGGGCACGCGCTGGGACAGGCCCAGAAGGGGCGACTCGGTAAAGCTATTCACGGCCGTGGTTCTAGCGCAGCCGACCGCAGCCGTGTTGCGTTAGAGGTTGTGGATAGCGGGGTACACGGGGGCGATATGACAGAACGCAAGCAGGTTTGGGGGAGAGGATGAGCGGCGCGCTGACGTCATCGGATCTCGATCCCGTGACCCAAATGCAGCTGGATGCTGCAGTGGCCGAGCTGCGCCGCGGCGGGGGCGCCATCGTGCGACTGGCCGACGTGTTCGGGCGCTTCCTCGGTCGCGCCGGCGACCGGTTACTGGGACGCATCGGCCTGAACATGACCCACCCGGCCTTTACGCCGATCGCGCAAATGGCGCTGGATCGCGCCTATGACGCGGCCATTCTGGGCATCGACATGCCGGGCGCGAGCAAGAACGGCAGCCGGTCGCTGGTTGCGTTCAGCGGCCTGATCGGCGGCTTTGCCGGCATCGCCGGCTTCCTGCCGGATGCTGTTTTCACCACGCTCGTCATCATGCGCGAAATCGCCCGCATCGCGCGCGAGGAGGGCGAGGACCTGACCACGGAGGAGGGCCGCGCCTCCTGCGTGCGCGTGTTCTCGCTCGGGACGGGCGATGAGGCCGGCTACCTTTCGGCCCGTTTCATGCTGCAAGGCACCGCCGCGCGGGCGATGCTGTCCGGCGTGGCGGCGCGCTGGGGGGTGATGCTAGGGGAAAAATTTGCGGCCCAGGCCGTGGGGCGGGGCGGCGGGGCCGCGGGGGCCGCCTACTTCTTGCGGCGCTTGGGCTTCG
>CAXUNZ010000102.1:0-8435 GCA_964252525.1 uncultured Acetobacteraceae bacterium | reverse complement strand
TTGCTCGGGGAAAAATTTGCGGCCCCGGCCGTGCCGGGGGCGGGCGCGGCCGCGGCAGTGACGCTGAACACCGCGTTTCTGGAGCATTATCGCCGGCTGGCGCGGGCGCATTTCACCGTGCGGCGCTTCGAACGTACCTTCGGCCGCGAGCGCGTGCGCGCCGCCGCCGGCATCGTGGAAAACCCCGCCGAGGATGCGCCGTTCGTGGCGGCGTAAGCCAAACTCAATAAAGGAGACGAGCCATGCCAAGCCCCGGTCCGCTGTCGGAGCCGCAATCAGAGCCGATCGAGCTGCCGAATCCTGGCCCCTTCGTGCCACAAACCACCCCACCGGGTCAGGATTTGCCGACGCCTGCCGAACCGGTCCAGTCGCCCGCCATGTAAACGCGCGTCACTGACGTCAGCGGAGAGGAGGCAGGCGCCTCCATGCCGCCACGTTGCTCACCTGTTGGCCCTGCCGATGGACGCACTGACCTCGGGGAAAAGATCCTTGCTGCCCGGCGACATGGACCTGCGCGCTCGGCCGCATCACGCCGCACCGTCTGGATGCGGGGCAGCGAAATCGCTGAACCTGGCTGAATATCTATCCCAAGACGGAAGTTCCGTTAAAACAAACCGCCGTTCAACGCATAAACCCTGCGTCGTGACCTCTGTCCAAAATCGTCGATCCGGCGATTCCATCCTCCTCGTCCGTGTCGCTCAAGGCATCGCCGTGGGTGCCGTGATCACCACCCCGGTCGATGATCGCCTTTTCACGCCGCCCCGCGGTGCGATCGACCGCGTAAAGCTTGGCAAATCCGCGCTCTTCTGCCTCTCGCCGCGCGCCCTGTACGGCATCCTCCCACGCCAGCGGCGTGCCGTCGGGTGCGGCGGCGACCGACATGGCGGGATGCGCGCCCATGAAGTCGATTTCGGTCACGACCGCGCGCGGATCGTCCTCACCGAAGCGGCGAATGACCAGCGCGAACGGCTTTGTTTCCGGCAAGGGATCGTGCGGTTCAAGTCGAATGATATCGGTCATAGGCGCTCCATTCCCCTCGGCTTCGTCTTCAGTCAATCTTTGCCATCCCCGGCCGGCCTGGCATATACGGCCCAGGCATGGACCAGTCCGCCCCTTTCGCCAAGATGCGCCAGGCCGGCCTGGTCCGCCGCACCAATGAGACCGACATCACTTTGTCGCTGGACCTGGATGGCACCGGCGCCTGCACGGCGCAGACCGGCGTGGGCTTCTTCGACCACATGCTGACCGCCTTCGCCCGCCACGGCCTGTTCGACCTGACCGTCAATGCGCAGGGCGACCTGCACATCGATGCGCATCATACCGTCGAGGATGTCGGCATCGTGCTGGGGCAGGCCATCGATCAGGCATTGGGCGAAAAACGCGGCATCAGGCGCATCGGTCACGCAATCGTGCCGATGGATGAGGCGCTTGTCGAAGCGGCCATCGATATCTCCGGCCGCGGCCACCTGGCCTGGCGTGTGGCGTTCACCCGCCCGGCCATCGGCGCCATGGACACGCAATTGGTCGAGGAGTTCTTCCGCGCGCTCGCGGCCAATGCCCGCCTGACTCTGCACGTTTCCGCACGCGCCGGGGAAAACGCCCACCACGTGGCCGAAGCCTGCTTCAAGGCAATTGCGCGCGCGCTGCGCATGGCGGCCGAACCCGATCCCCGCGCCGGCGCGGCCATTCCGTCCACAAAGGGGGCGCTGTGATCGTCTTCACCAGCCACGTGGCACCGCCGGGCAAGACACCGCGCCTGCCTGTGCTGGTGCGGGAGGGTTTTTCCTGGGGGGCGGCGCTGTTCGGCTGGTTCTGGCTTCTGCTGCAGGGCGCGTGGTTGCCCGCGCTTCTGGTGCTGGCCGCGGCGATCGGCGCCGCCAAGCTGGGCATGGCGACCCATTCGCTGGCGGCCCCTCTGGCTGTGTTCCTGGTCCAAGGCATTTTCGGGCGTGACCTGCTGCGCTGGTGGCTGGGGCTGCGCGGCTGGCGCCCGGCCGGACCGGTGGTGGCCACCAGCCACGATGCCGCACTCCTGCGCCTGCTGGCTGAGCGTCCCGAATTGCGGACCGGCCTGCCCGTCTGATGCGCGTCGCGGTGATCGATTACGGCAGCGGCAATCTTGCCTCGGCCGCGCGCGCGCTCACCGTGGCGGCGGAGCGGCAGGGGCTGGACGCCGACATCGCCATCACGGGTGATCCAGAGGCGGTTGCGGGCGCCGATCGCCTGGTGTTGCCGGGCCAGGGCGCCTTTGCCGATTGCGCGGGGGGATTGTCGGCGAGATTTGGGTTGCGCGATGCTCTGCTGGCATCCGTTGACGGCGGCCGGCCTTTTCTGGGGATTTGCGTGGGCATGCAGCTGATGGCCGAGCGCGGGCTGGAGCATGAGACCACGGCCGTCTTTGGCTGGATTGCGGGCGAGATCGCCCCCCTGCTCGCCCCCGGCCTCCGCCTGCCCCACATGGGTTGGAACGCGATGGACTTCACGCCCGGTGTCCACCCGCTGCTCGATGGCATAACCCCTGGCGAACATTTCTATTTCGTGCACAGCTACGGGCTTCGCGGCTATGATGGTGCGCAGGTGCTGGGCACGGCCGAATACGGCGGCAGAGTTCCGGCGCTGGTCGCGCGCGGCAATGTGGCGGGCACCCAGTTTCACGTGGAGAAGAGCCAGGAGGCCGGCTTGCGTATCCTCGGCAATTTCCTCCGGTGGCAACCCTGATGGAAGCACGCCCGGACATTGCAGTCTCGGTCCCCGCGTCGATCCCCAAACTCACGGTCGAATGCCTGAGCGAGCAACCGAACGATGACGACCTCGCGGCTTTGTGCGAGGCGACGGATGCCGCCATCCTGGATGGCGGCGGCTTCGGCTGGGTCAGTCCGCCAGGACGCCAGGCGCTGGAACGCTACTTCCGCGGCGTGATCCTGGTGCCGGAGCGCGACCTCTTCGTCGGGCGCGCCGATGGCGTGATCACGGGCTCCGCCCAGCTTGTCCGGCCGCCGCGCAACAATGAGGCGCAGGCCCATGCGGCGGTGTTCATGCATTCTTTCGTGGCGCCGTATGCGCGCGGACACGGGCTGGCGCGGCTGATGATGCTCAAGATCGAAGAGCGGGCACGCGCCAGCGGTTTTCGCGTGCTGAATTTGGATGTGCGGGAAACGCAAGACGCGGCGATCGCGCTTTATGAGTCGCTGGGGTATGTGCGATGGGGTGAACACCCGAATTATGCGCGGGTGAAGGGGCGGACGCTGCGGGGATTTTACTATACTAAAACACTGAAATAGTAAGGTTGTTCTTTTTTGAAAAAAGGA
Source organism: uncultured Acetobacteraceae bacterium (assembly GCA_964252525.1). GTDB lineage: Bacteria > Pseudomonadota > Alphaproteobacteria > Acetobacterales > Acetobacteraceae > CAJCIS01. Next base: position 5,127 of record CAXUNZ010000102.1, on the reverse strand, counting down.
ACCAAAAAACTTTTGTCTGTTGAGGGACGCGTTGACGGATGTTTGTCGGCTCGCGACAAGCTTAGTTGCAAAAGTTTTTTGGTTCTTTTTTTCAAAAAACAACTGCTTCCTTCCTCATGTTGACCCTCTACCCCGCCATCGACATCAAGGCCGGCCAATGCGTGCGCCTGCAACGTGGCGACATGGCAGCGGCCACCGTTTACTCTCACGACCCGGCCGCACAGGCGCGGACGTGGCAGGATCAGGGCGCGGCTTGGCTGCACGTCGTGGACCTGGACGGCGCGTTTGCCGGGCGCGCGGTGAACCGGCAGGCGGTGCTGGCGATCCTGGCCGCCGCCCGCGTGCCCGTACAGTTGGGCGGCGGCGTGCGCAGCATGGCCGACCTGGCCGCATGGCTGGAAGCCGGCGTGACCCGCGTGATCCTGGGCAGCGCGGCGGTGCGCGATCCCGACTTGGTGCGCAGGGCTTGCGCGGCGTATCCTGGTCGCGTGGCCGTGGGCATCGATGCGCGGGACGGCGTGGTTGCGGTCGATGGCTGGGCGAAAAGCGGCGAGATGACCGCGATCGAATTGGCCCTGCGCGTCGAGCAGGATGGCGCCGCCGCCATCATCTACACCGAAATTTCAAGGGATGGCATGCTGAGCGGCAACGATGTCGAAGCAAGCCTGGCGCTCGCCGCATCGGTGTCCACGCCGGTGATCGCCAGCGGCGGCATCGGAACGCCTGAGCATCTGCATGCGCTGGTGCGGCAGGGCGAGGGGATGCTGGAAGGCGTGGTGCTGGGCCGCGCGCTCTACGACGGGCGGCTGAGCCTGGCCGAGGCCTTGCGCATCGCGGCCGAATAAGGCGAGACAAGAGCCATGAGCGAGGCACTGGAACAACACGAACATGCCAAGGAGGCCGCCGAGGGGGGCCGCCTCTACAGCGCCCTGTTGATCGCGGCGCTGGCTGCCGGCCTGGCCTTCGTCGAACAGGGGGCACAGCACGCCCAGACAAAGATGAATCAAAATTCGATTGCCGCGGCGGATTTGTGGGCGCAGTACCAGGCCAAGTCGATCCGCGCCAACGAGGCCAAGGATCTGGCCACGGTCGTCGAAGTCTCGGCCCCATCCGGGCCGGCGCGCGATGCCGCGGTTGCTTCACTGCGCCACGATGCGGACCATTTCGAAAACGACGCCAAGGCCGGCAAGGCCGCGATTGCCGAGCAGGCGCACGCCGATGAAGAACGGCGCGACAGGGCGCACGAACACCTGGAGGCGTATGACGACGCGGCCGCAGCCCTGCAGCTGGCCATCGTGCTGACGACCGCCTCGGTGATCACGGGTTCGTCCATGCTGACGATTGTCGGCCTGCTGGTGGGCGCGGCCGGCGCGGTTCTGGGCGTTCTGGGGCTGATCCGGCCGGAATGGGCGGCCTGGTAGCGCCGCTTCTGTCACATTTCATGGCAATTGACCCGATTGTCGGACGCTGCCCCAAGCGCCACGCATAAGCGAAACGGAATCAGATTGATGGATTTAAACGACCTGTTCGCGGGCAATTTCGACAAATACTTTGCCGATGCGCAAGCCGCCACGCCCTTGTGGTTTTTTGTGCACGTGCCGAAGACCGCCGGCAGTTCGCTGAACGGCGAAATGGTGCCTTCGCTTTTCCCCAACCACCATATCTATATCGATTACAGCAAGCTGGACCCCAGCGAAGTAGATCAGAGCTACGAGGCGCTGTTCGACAAGAGCGTGGACCGCTTCATCGGGCTCGCCCAGGCCGCCGCGCTTGCGGCCGACGCCCCTGACGCTCCGAAAGGGCCGAAAGGGCCGAAGCGATACCGCTATTGCACCGGCCACATCAACGCGGCCCAACTCGACCGTATCGTCAGCGAAGTGCCGGACGTGCGGCCGTTCACGCTGCTGCGCGATCCCGTCAAGCGCTTCGTCTCCGATTTCCGCTACCAGCGCTCGCCGCTGCATCCCGGCTGGGAGAATTTTGACGCCGCGTACCCGACGATCGAGGATTATCTGAAGGTCGAGGGCGACTGGAACAAGACGGCCACCAGCCTGCTGCCGAACGACCTGCGCGTATCCGGGGACGTCGAGGCATGCGTCGACTGGCTTATCGGCACCTACAAGTTCATCGGCGTGCAGGAACTTTACGCCACGTCCCTGCACGCGCTGACCTGGTTTGCCAAAAAGCCGAAATTTTCCAAGGTGCGCAAGCGGATCAACGATCCGACGCCGGAAACCGATGTGCCGCTGAGCGATGCATTGCTGGCCGAAATTCAGGCTGTCAATGCCATGGATATCGCCTTGTACGACGCGATCGCGCCGCGTTTCACGGCGATTGCCGACGATCTAGCGGCTTATCTGGATCGCGTGGCGCCTCGACCGCCTTTGGTTGTGGCTTGAGGAAAGGCCAGGGGCTCTGCACCTGAATCCCGCCAAGGACAAGTACTTGGAACCATAACTCAACAGGCTGCAAGATTGACTCTCAGGAAGACTACGAAAGCGCCGCCGTCCTCTCCAGGCTTCCCCTCATTATTTCAGGGCGCCGCCTCATATCTTGACGGGGAGTCTGGGGGGTGCGGCACGCACCGCCCAGTTCTTTCTTTATCGCGGTCGGTCGAAAGTGCTTATGCCGCCTGGCGCGCCCGCTGCGTCAGATAGGCGCGCAGATCGTCGCGGATCGGGCGCCACTTGTCGGTAAATGCCGTAACGATGGCGATATCGACAGAATTGAGCCGCCGCAATTCGGTCTCCTCGTCCGGCGTCAGCGTGACTTTGTTGTCCTCCGACTGCGGATTGACGCGTACCTTGGCTTCGGCGATGCGCGGCTGGCCCATCAGCGTGGTCAGCGCGCGCAGGCACAGCGGAAACATCTCCTGCAGGCCGATAAAGGCGTAGTTTTTCATCACGTAATCGATGGCGCCGTCGTTATCGCCGGCCATGACCATGGGGCGCGGCACCAGCGCCAGCGCCGTCTTATTGTGCACGAACGGGCGCGCGACATAGGTGGCGAAATCGGGCGTCTTGGCAATGAAGCCTTCGCGCGCCACGTTCATCTCCGAACGCTGATAGCGGTAATCCGAAATAATGCGGGCCATCGGATTGCGCAGCATGGAAAAGCAGCGCAATTCAGGAATTGCCGGCCGCATGGTCTCGGTATGGCGAGCGAGCACGTGGCCGCTGGCGAAGCGATAGTGCTTTTCATGGTGGTTGGCGATGAAGCGTTGCACCGCTTCGTCCAGCAGGACGTGGTAGGGTTTGGTCGTGTCCTTGTAATCGATTTCGATGTTGGCGGCGGGCTTGTGGATCTGCTCCATTTCGGCCTGCATGGAGCTGCCGGCAGTTTTGGGCACATGCACGAACAGCCAGAGCGGATCGCCCTTCCCCGCCTCGGAAAAAAAGCCGTCAAAATCGCCGGCAAAGAGCTTTGAAAGCACGAAACGATCTCCGTTGGGAAGTTCTTCTTCTTTGAAAAAAGAAGCAAAAAACTTTTGATCGTCTGGCGGCGCTTTGAACGAACACATGCCTAAACTGATAAAAGTTTTTGGTTCTTTTTTTCAAAAAAGAACAACCCTTCCTTCCTACCACTAACGTGCCACCAGACGCTAGATCACATCATAGCCGAAGGCCGCCAAAAACCCTCCCCATTCCTGCGCGCAGCGGGCGCTCAACGCATCGCCCAGATTGGTGCGCCAGCGCCCGACGGACGCCTCCGGCGAGATCGATGTGCCGTGGCGGCGGAACACCTCGCCGGGGCGCGCCCCAGTTTCGGGTTCGACCGGCGTCCCCAGGAAGGTGGACAGAGCGGCAAAACAGGCGGGATCGCCGGCGACCATGTCCTCGTATTTGAGGATATGCGTGTCAGGCTGAGCCTCCGCGCGGATCGCCAGCAGTTGGCGGCTGGCATGGGTAAGCTGGGAAAAGGCCTTTTCCGGCGGGCTGGCGAAATAGGCCATGTGCGAGCACAGCACGTCCCGAGGGTCGCGCACGATGACCAGCTCACGCATTTGCGGAAAAAGGCGCCGAGTGAAGGCGCGGGTGGGCGCGTGCAGATTGTTGCCTTTTTCGGCGAAGTAGCGCGCGCCCGGCTTGGCTTTATCGGCCGCCAGGCGGGTGTAGTATTCGCCGATCATGTCGCGCGCAAAATCCAGTGTGCGGGCGGGCGCGTAGGTTTGGAAGTATGCCAGCAGCGGCGCGCGGTCCCGGAAAGCGGGCATGTATTGCGGCGCATGGAAGGGGTTGAAGCCGATGTGAAAACCATCGCCTTCCAGGCGGTCGGGATGGGTGGATTTCTCCAGGTCGGCGGGTGCGGTGAGCACGCTGAAGGCGGCGCTGTAATAGGAAAGCAGGCGCAACTCGTAGGGAACGAGTTCGGCCGCCACAATTGCGGGTGACTTTGCCAGCAACCCCATGAGCAGCGTGGTGCCGGAACGCCCGGGCGCGGTCACCAGGATGGGCGCCAGGCCCGTCACCGGGGCGGGCGGGGGCACGGCCCGTCTGGCGCGTTTGGGCGCCGGCGGTGCCGGCGGCGGTGCAGGTGGCGCCGCCGGTAACGCCGGGCGCATTTCCGCCAGCGCTGGCAAGCGGCGCTCACCATTAGGCAGGCGTGTTCCATCCTCCGCGAAGCGCACCAGGATCATGTGGTCGGTATCGGGATCGAGCGGCTCGGGGAATTCGAAGGAGAAGCCGTGACGGCCATCGCCGTAGCGGCCGAGGCTTTCGAGATCGCGCCGCAGCCGGTCCGCGGTTGCCTGCCCAAGCGGCACGCCATCGACCGAAACCAGAACGGTCAGGCGTTCGTCGGGGCGCTCGGAGTCCGCGGCCCAGCCGGCCACGGCCTTTCGCGTGATGGCGTCGACGTGTCCACCGCGCATGCCGTCCTGTCGTGGCCTCCGTCACTTTGGTGCGGGCGTGGGCGGAGCGCACGCGCGGCCATGCGTTTCTTTCAGGAGGCGCGCGCAATCGTCAAGTCGGGCTTGGTAACCAAGAAAGACGGTGGGCAGCGCGGTGCCCTCTCCGACGCGTTCTTGCACCCCTTGCCTCCACAACGGTAAGGACGGCCATGTGCGCCGATGTCCCGGATCGCGATAACCCCCGGCCCGCGCGCATCCCCTTCCGGTCCCGGCTGAGT
>CAXUNZ010000101.1:0-11024 GCA_964252525.1 uncultured Acetobacteraceae bacterium | reverse complement strand
CCAGGGGGCAAAGCCCCCTGGAGTCTTACTTCTTGCCGTCGAGATCCTCGAACTCGGCATCCACCACATTCTCGCCACCCGGTGCCGCACCCGCACCTGGCGAGGCCGCTTCCTGCGCCTTGTACATGTGCTCGCCGATCTTCATCGCCGCCTGGCTGAGACGCTCAGTGGCCGTCTTCAGCGCCTCGGCATCGCTGCCCTCCAAAGCGCTGCGTGCCGCGGCAATCGCCGCTTCCGCCTCGCCCTTTTCGGCTGCCGGCAGCTTGTCGCCATGCTCGGCCAGGTTCTTCTCGACCTGGTGCACCATGGCCTCAGCGTGGTTCTTGGCCTCGACCATTTCGCGGCGCTTCTTGTCCGCGTCGGCATTGGCCTCCGCGTCCTTGACCATCCGCTCGATATCGGCGTCCGAAAGCCCGCCGCTGGCCTGGATCTTTATCTGCTGCTCCTTGCCGGTCGCCTTGTCCTTGGCGCTGACCGAAACGATGCCATTCGCATCGATGTCGAACGTCACCTCGATCTGCGGCACGCCACGCGGCGCGGGTGGGATGCCCATCAGGTCGAACTGGCCCAGCAGCTTGTTGTCGGCCGCCATTTCACGCTCGCCCTGGTGCACCTTGATGGTGACCGCACCCTGGTTGTCGTCGGCGGTCGAAAACACCTGGCTCTTCTTGGTCGGAATCGTCGTGTTGCGGTCGATCAGGCGAGTGAACACCCCGCCCAGCGTCTCGATGCCCAGAGACAGCGGCGTGACATCGAGCAGCAGCACGTCCTTGACATCGCCGCGCAACACCGCGCCCTGCACCGCCGCGCCAATTGCCACCACCTCATCGGGGTTGACATTGCGCGCCGGCTCGCGGCCGAAGAAGTTTTTGACGACCTCGATGACCTTGGGCATGCGGGTCATGCCGCCGACCAAGATCACCTCGCCAATGTCGGACGCGGACAGGCCCGCATCCTTCAGCGCCGATTTGCACGGCTCCAGCGTGCGGGCGATCAGATCGTCCACCAGGCTTTCCAGCTTGGCGCGGGAAAGCTTCATCACCAGGTGCTTGGGACCCGAGGCGTCCGCCGTAATGAACGGCAGGTTGATCTCGGTTTCCTTGGCCGATGACAGCTCGATCTTCGCCTTTTCGGCCGCTTCCTTCAGCCGCTGCAGCGCCAGCTTGTCCGAACGCAGATCGATGCCCTGCTCGCGTTTGAACTCCGCCGCGAGGTAGTCGATAATCCGCGCGTCGAAATCCTCGCCGCCCAGGAATGTGTCGCCGTTGGTGGATTTCACCTCGAACACGCCGTCGCCGATTTCCAGCACGGACACGTCGAACGTGCCGCCGCCGAGGTCGAACACGGCGATCACGCCGCCTTCCTTCTTGTCCATGCCATAGGCAAGGGCGGCCGCGGTCGGCTCGTTGATGATGCGCAGCACTTCAAGACCGGCGATGCGGCCGGCATCCTTGGTCGCCTGCCGCTGCGCGTCGTTGAAATAGGCGGGAACGGTAATGACGGCCTGGCTGACCTTCTCGCCAAGGTAGCTTTCCGCCGTCTCCTTCATCTTGCCGAGCACGTAGGCGCTGATCTGTCCGGGCGCGTATTTCTCGCCGCGTGCCTCGACCCATGCGTCACCATTGTCGCCCTTGACGATGGCATACGGCACCAGGCCCTTGTCCTTTGTGACCGTCGGGTCCTCGTAGCGGCGGCCGATCAGGCGCTTGACCGCGTAGAGGGTGTTGGTCGGGTTGGTGACCGCCTGGCGCTTGGCGGCCTGGCCGACCAAGCGCTCGCCGTTATCGGCGAAGGCGACCATGCTGGGGGTGGTGCGGGCGCCCTCGCTGTTCTCGACCACGCGGACATCCTTGCCCTCCATGATCGCGACGCAGGAATTGGTGGTGCCCAGGTCGATACCGATGACCTTGCTCATGATGGGGTACTCTCCTTTGCAGCGGCGCTGCCCGGCCCGTTATGGCACCGTTGGCTGCGTCCTTGGGGTTGTGGCGGCATGTATGGGGCGGCCCGGCCTCAGACAAGGAGGGCGGAACAAAAGAAGCCTGGGGGACGGAGCCCGTCCCCCAGGTTTTTCAAGCCGGCCGGTGGAGCAAAAGCTCGGCGAGCGCCACGGCCTCGTAACGAGGCAGGCCGGCGCAATTTCGTGCTGTGCCCATGGCGTTTGCACGTCATTCCGCGTCACCTCGGCGGCCGACCAGTCCCGCAGCGAGGGCTGGCTGGAGGTGTAGGTCAGCGTCGCGTTACCGCTGTTCTCGCTCACCGACAGCGCACCACGCAGGGCCGTCCCGGTCGCCAGGACGATTGATCCCCCGGTGCTGAGCGTGGCGATGATGGAGTGGCCCGAGAACCGCGCCGAAGAGACGGTCTCGCCGCCCAGAATGATCAAATCACCCTTGGTAAAACCGTCCAGCGTGCCGGAAAAGCCCGCGCTGGCTTGGGCCTGTGTCAGGTCCAGCGTTTCGGTTGTCGTGCCGAATTGCACGATCTGGCCGGCAGCGACGGTGCCGCCGAGCGCCAGTGTGCCCGCGCCGGCCAGCGCGATGGTGCCGGCGCCGGTGACCGCGCCGTCGATGGTCGCTGTCCTTGCCGCGCCGCCGAAGGAATCGCTGATCAGGCCAGAGTTCATGACGGGGGCGGCGATATCGATGACACCCGATGTAGAAGCGATCGTGCCCCCGTTCGCAAGCGTCGTTAATCCATTGCCGTTCGGGCCCACGGACAATGTGCCCCCAGACGACACGGCGATCGTGCCGGTATTATCGAGCACGGCATAGTAGTAGCCGGCACCGATTTGCAGCGACCCGGCGATGTCGAACGTGCCCATGGACGTGATCGGCGTGGTCACGCCGTAGTTATCGGAGCCGAAAGTGACATCGGTTCCGGACGTGATCGCCGTCGTAAAACTCTCCCCCAGTGTGACGGTCGTGGAGTCGGCGTCACTCCCGCACAGGAAATAATCGGTTCCACCTGGATCGGCGAAGGTCGCTTGCGCATCGTTCAAACTGGCACCGCTGTCCACGTTCAAGGTGCTGCCACCGGTCAGCTGGATATTGTAACCTGCAACGGATTGAGCGGAGGAGATCGTCAGTCCTCCCCGGTCGCTGGACAGGACCGTGACGCTACCCGATCCATCAACGCCCGTAATGTCGACGCCGTTGAGCACCAGGGTGTGGTATGCGCTTGCCTCAGATAGTGTTCCGACACCGTTGAGCGTGCCGCCGTTGAGCACAAGATCGGATGCGGTCACAACGGTGGCGCCGGTGACAGTCACGTCATCCAGTTCCGAGTTGACGCCCAGGCTCAACGTGGCGACCTGGCTTTGCAGCGTTAGATTGGACAGGGTGCCCGCGACGGCGCCGTTGCCGCCCTCATCGACGACCGTCCCGCCGGTGACCACGCCGTAGCCGGAAGCGTTGGTGTAATACGTCGTGAACGTTCCGAAGCGGGTGCCCGCCCCGACATCAAGCGTGGCGCCGGCATTGTTCAGCGTGCCGCTGATGCCCGTTCCATACAGGCTGCCCGACGTGGTGACGTTCTGTTGCGTAAACAGCGCATTCAGTTGCGCCGTCGTCTCCGATCCCACGAAAACGAGCGAGCCATTATCACCCACGTTGATGACACCCAACGCTCCAGGCGCCTGCAGCCCCTGCACGTCCAGAAACAGAAATGTGCCCGAAACATCGATCTGGCCGTTATTGGTGAACTTGGCGACCGCAACGTTACTTTGTCCGTTGATGGTGCCGTTGTTGGTCAGCGTCCCGCCGATAATCGCGGTGCTTTCCAGTAGCCCATTGTTGACGAGCACCGACTTCGATTCGAGCTTCAGTGTGGTGAAGTCGAAGGATAATCCACTTCCGAGGGTCAGGGTGGGTGTATCCTGGACATTGATCATCCCGCCTTCGATTGCCGCATTGTTGAGCGTGCTTACCCCATTCAAAACGACGTGGCCGCCGAGTTCCGCGGTGCCGGGTCCCGTCCCGCCGGTTGCCGTCAGCGTTAGTCCGCCGCTGATGGTTAGCGTGCTCGTCCCACCCGTGTAGGCCAATTGGCCTTGCCAGGTCACATTCTGGAGCGTGTCGTTGGTGCCGCCCAGTTTCAGGGCGCCACCTGTCTCCGCCACCGTTCCAGACAGCGTGCCATTGTCGAGCAGCAATGTCCCCTTCTCCAACGCCATGCTGGCGGCGGCGAAGGTGCTGTCCACGGACAGAGTCGCGTGGCTCGAGTCCAGGATCAGGCCGCCGACGGTGACGGGAGTCGTCACAGACACCGTGTATTTGTCGCGGCCCTCGGTGGCATCGATCACCGCCGTATCGTTCGCGCCGGGCACCTGCCCGCCCGCCCAGTCCGCGGCCGTGGTCCAGGTGCCGCTGACGGCTTGCGCCCAGTCGATTGTCGCCATTTGCGCGATCCAGCCTCTGTTTCAGGCGAAGTTACCGTTGAAAACGGGCGGGAACAAGCGGCGCTTGCATAACATCGCAGCGCCGCCTGGGTCACGTCATGCGGTCTTGTCCACCGAGACGGCTTGGGCCGCCGGTCCCTTGGAGACCACCACCATCGCCGGGCGCAACAGCCGCCCATTCAACAGCCATCCACGGCTCCAGGCTTGCAGCACCGTGCCGGCGGGATGCTCATCGCTGGGCTGCTCGGCCATTGCCTGGTGCAAATTGGCATCGAAAGCTTTCCCCACAGGTTCTTCGGCGGTGATGCCGTTGCGCTCCAGCAATGAAATGAAGCTGCGCTCCACGCCCTCGAAACCCTCGCGCACCTTGGTCACGATCTCGGGCTCGCCGTCCTTAACCTTGGGCAGCGTGTCTATTCCCCGACGCAGATTCTCCGCCGCCTCGACCACGTCGCGGGCGAATTTTTGCACGGCGTATTGGCGTGTTTCATCGACCTCGCGCTTGGTGCGCGTGCGCAGATTGGCCATTTCCGCCTCGCCGCGCATCCAGCGGTCGCGGAAATCGTCGCGCTCGGCCTCGAGCGCGCGTATGCGGTCGGCGGCGTCCAGGAAGGTCGCATCCAGGCTGCCGGGCGCGGGGGCAACGTTGGCCTGGTCCGGGGCCGGAGTTGTGTCGGTGTCTTGGGGGCTCATGCGCGCGGAGGTAGGGGATCAGGCGGTCCGGGACAAGGGCTTTGCCCGTCCGACGCGGTCGCATCCAGGGCCTTCGGCCCGCTCAGAGATGGAAGATGCGCGTTTCCCCGACGCCGAGTACGTCGAAATGCGTGACCCCGTTTTCCGCGCAGGCGCAAGCGAGATCGATAGGCGGCGCGTCGATTGCTTCGTCGGTCAGGCGGAAGGTGCCGAAATGCATGCCAATCGACTGGCGCGCGTGAAGGTCCAGATGCGCCTGGACGGCTTCGACCGGGTTCATGTGCACGGCGGCCATCATCCAGCGCGGTTCGTAGGCGCCGATGGGCAGAAGGGCGATATCGGGCGCGCCGAGGCGGTCGTATATTTGCGTCCAGTGCGGGCCCATGGCGGAATCGCCGGCGAAAAGAATTTGGCGATCATGAGCGCGCAGCATGAAGCCACCCCACAATGCGCAATTGCCGTCGCGCAGATTGCGGCGGGAGAAATGGCGTGCTGGTGTCGCCGTGATGTGCAAGCCATCGATTTCCGTTGCGTCATACCAATCGAGTTCGCGCGCGCGAAGGCCGGCGCGCGCCAGCAAAGGCGCGTTCTTCAGCAGAGTGACGGTTCGCGGCTTGTGCGCGGCGGCAAGCGCACGCAGGCTCGGCAGGTCGCAATGGTCGTAATGGTTGTGACTGATGAGGATCAGGTCGATCTTCGGCAGGTCGTGCAACGCCAAGCCGGGCGGACGGACGCGCTTTGGGCCGGCCCAAGCGATTGGGGAAGCGCGATCGCTGAAGATGGGATCGGTCAGGATGGCCAAACCGGCAAACTGTATCAAAAAGCTGGCGTGACCGATGAAAGTGACGGCTGCCTGGTTCGCGGCAGGGTGCGGCGGGGGTTGGTAGCTCTCGTTTTTGACGCTGGCGGGCCATTCCGGCCGACCCCGCTGCAAGCGCCACCGGATGATCGGCATTAACGATCGTCGAGACGAGGCGAGTGTATGGCTTCCTGGATTGAAGAACCGCTCGCCATCGAAGTGGTCAGACATAGAAGCGGCGCTAAGAAGAGGACGGGAAGTTAGGAGGGGCCGCATGGCCCCTCCAACGCCTTCCTTAAAGCGTGGAGCGATTTTGCGTGTTGGTCTGTGTCAACACGGTCTCCGGCGCGACTCCGGCCGAGTAAGGTCCAGCGGTTTCGTCGAACCGTGACCATCCTGCCTGCTGATACTCCGCGCGGCGGCTTGCTGGATCGACATACGTCGCGCCGTCCAAAATGCTGGAGGCCTGATCAGCACGTGAGGCATCCGCGCGTACGGTGACGAGGGAGCCGCCCCTGCGCACGCCCTCGGCATAGACATGCGCATCGTCTTCGGAGACACCGGCATGGGTCAGCGAGCCAATGAGTCCGCCGGCACCGCCGCCGACGACGGCTCCCACTCCCGCGCCGGTTAGCGTGGCAATGAGCCATCCCGCTGCCACCACAGGGCCCACGCCTGGTATGGCAAGCGCACCGAGACCCGCAGCCAGACCCAGGCCACCGCCGATCATCGTTCCCGCTGTGGCGCCCGCGCCAGTGGCACCTGTGTCCCCAGTGCCCGTCATCCTGCCAGCGTCGTTGGCGACGATGCTGACATCGTCATGATTGAAGCCCGCGGCTTCAAGCTTGTTCACCACATTGAGGGCGTCGGCATGGCTGTCATAAAGCCGTGTGATCGTGCGAGTTGTCATGGATGTCTTTCCTGCCCTTATGATTGCTGGCCGACATTTCCTTTGTAGTCCAGCCAGACGGAAATGCTCTGGCCGTCCTTGGTGGCGGTGCCGCGCCAGACGCCGTCAGCATCTTTTTTCAGGCCAGTGACCTGAGAATAGCCTTTAGCCGTAATCCGCTTCTGCGCCTGCTTGCGAGTGAAGCTATTGCGACCGTGGGCGGGTTGATCGGCGTTCGCGCCCGTCGTTACCACCGCCTGATTGGTGTCGCCGGAGGCGGCAGACTTGCCGCCGTCGTGGCTGGCACCCAACGGATTGGGACTTGCCGGCGCGCCCATGCTGCTGCTGGGCGGCGGAGCCGGCGTTGCGGCAGGCGGCGTGGGCGTTTGGGCATAGGCTAGGCTGGCGGCCAAAGCTGCACCCGCAGCGCCCAGAACTAGTCGTTTCACGTGGCATGCTCCCGTAGGGGTTCGGTCGAGCGGGCATAACGGCGAGTTGTGCCGCGAGTTCCGCTTGCACCCCCGCAGTCTCGCAGACGATCGGAACAGATGCCGCCAGGCGCAGGCGGTGAGGCACGCCGACAAAGCTTTCGAGGTCTCGCGAGGTGCAGAATCGAGGGACGCTGTCCGTCCCCCACCCCTTCGATATCGTGCCATTAGCACTCAGGCCCGCGAACTTCGTCGTGACTGTTGAACGAGCGACTCCGGCTTCCGCGCGCGGTGCCACGGCAATAAAGGTTTCATTACCATAGCAACGGCTGCCACACTTCTAAAGCCGTTTGCCAGGCCGTTATGCTGTTCACGCCCGACGGGCAGGAGGATCGCGTCGGCACGTTTTTCAACGGCTCGTTCCAATGCGACAATCTGGACCACCATATCGGCAATTCAGCGAGCGGGGCATGACATGCGTTTCGGCACCCAAGTGCCAGCCCTGGGGAAGCTTTGCCAAGTTCGCAGACCGGGCCGGCAACGTGTTCGTGCTGTCGGAACGATAGATGCCGCCGGTCAGGCAAAACGAGGCAATTTGGTCCTGCCGCCTCAGCAGGCGTCCAAAGGCACGGCCACTCCCGCCGTCGCGAAAACCTTCTGCCTGGCTTCGCGGAGCGTGCGCGTAGGCGCCGGCCAGCGCGCGTAAATGGCTTTCAGCACCGAAGGCAGCAGGTGGTCATTCACCGCGCCGCGCCGGTCCCCACGCTCGCGCGCCGTTTTGTGGATGATCGGCCCCAGGATCGGCACATGCCGCAGCGGCCAGTCACGCAGCACATCCAGCAGAAATGCCCAGTCCTCGTTCAGCGAAAGCGACTCCTCGAAGCATCGCCCCTCCACCGCCGCCCGCGGATAGACAAGGCAACTGTTCGGAATGAAATTCATGACGTGCACGCTGTCGGTTTGGCGTGCCGCAAGACTGATCCTTTGCGGCGCCCGGGCGGCAGGCGCGCAACGGTCGATGCCATCCTCTACGACCGCGTAATCGCAAAACAGGATGTCCCGGTCACTTGCCCGCGCAGCGACCCCGGCCAGGAAGCCCGGCGCGAATTCATCGTCATCGTCAAGGAAGACCACCCGCTCCGCACGGGCGACTTGCAGACCCAGCGTGCGGCTTCGCGCGGGCCCGGGATCGCCACCACGCTCGATATAGATGTCGGGGCCGGAGAGCAGCGACCGCGCTGCGGCGCCCGTTTCCGCGCAGCGTTGATCGGCGATGACGATCACGCATACACCGGTCATGCCCTGCGCCTTGACGCTGCAAATGGCGCGAGCGAGCAGCGCCGGACGGCCATGCGTGGCGATAATGACGGCGTAGCTGGTCACAGGCTGAGTTTGCCAAAGGTCTTTGAAGAAAGAGTAAGCCGTCCTTTTTGGTCGGAGCTTTGCCGTTGAAGCACAAACTGGGCTTCAACGGCGTTCCCACTGAAACACCACCCCTGACGTCCGCGTCGCCAGAAGACCGCCTCTCGGCTTCGGGCGCGCCCGAGATGCGCCAAGCGCCGGAAAGGGCGCAAGCAACCTTGAGGGCAGCGGGCGCTATGTTAGCTGATCGGGCAAACACCGTAGCCATGGGAGCGCGTGAGGATGGAAATAGGGTTTGTGGGTCTGGGTGCGATGGGGAGCGCCATGGCGGTCAACCTTGTGCGCGCCGGCTACAAAGTTCGCGCCTGGAACAGGTCGGCGGTCGAGCCGGGCACGCTGGAAGGTGCGGCGATCGTGGGCACGGTGGCTGAGGTATTTCAAAGCGATATCGTTTTGACGATGCTGGCAGATGATGCGGCCATTCGCGAGGTGATCGTCTCGCCAGGCATTCTGGCCGCGGCGCGCCGTCCGCTTGTGCATGTCGTCACCTCCACGATCTCCCTGGCATTCGTCGATGAACTCGTGCGGCTGCATGAGGCAGCTTGCGTCGGCTATGTCGCGGCGCCCGTGCTCGGACGGCCGGATGCGGCGCGTGCGGCGCAGTTGCACGTGGTTGCCGCGGGACCCGATGCGTTGATCGAGCAGATAAGGCCTGTGCTCGAGGTGCTGTCGCGCAAGATCTGGGTGATGGGCGCCGATCCGCGTCAGGCCAATGCGGCGAAGATTGCGTGCAACATGATGATCATTGCGGCAGTGCAGACGCTGGGCGAAGCGTTCGTGCTGACCGGCGCCAATGAAGTGAGGCCGGAGGATTTCCTGGCGCTGATCACCGGCACGCTCTTCGCCGGCCGCGTGCATGAAAGTTATGGCGCCAACATCGTCAAAGGCAATTTCGAACCGGGATTCAAGATCGAACTGGGCTTGAAGGATTTGCGCCTGGCCACGGAGGCCGCGGGTGCCGCGGGACGGCAATTGCCGGTTCTGGACGCGGTACGTGGACAGGTGAGCGACGCGATCGCACACGGCCGCGCGGGAAAGGATTGGTCGGCGGTGGCGGACTATACCTTGCACCCCGACGCATAACATCAAACGGCGGAAAGAGCGATTTCGTAGAAAAGCTGGGAGAGCAGTGCCTGCCTCCCCCAGAACCCCAGCCCTCAATTAGCAGAATGAATTATCGAGCCTTCTTCGCCTTGATCATGTATCGACATAAACGCGGGTTGGATGAACCGCGCCTTGCGGTGCGGCGTCAGCCAGCCGCTTCGCGCTCCAGGGCGGCGGCATCCAGTTTGACCATGCCCTGCAAGGCGGTAAAGGCGCGCAGGCTGACCGCCGGATCGGGGTCGGCCAGCAAGTGCGGCAGCACAGCGGGTACGATCTGCCAAGGCACGCCCCACCGGTCGCGCAGCCATCCGCACATGATTTCCGACCCGCCATTGCCGGTCAGCGCGGCCCAGAGCCGGTCAACTTCCGCCTGGTCGGCGCATTCGACCGAAATGGAAACGGCTGTACCGTAATCGGCCGGCGCACCACCGTTCAGGGCCTGATAGTTCTGGCCGTTCAGCGTAAAGGCAATCAGGAGTACGTCGCCCGCCTCCCCACCAGGCCATGGGCCCGGCGCGCGCTGGATGTGTTCGACACGGGATCCGGGCAGCAGGGAAACGTAGAAGGCCACCGCCTCCTCCGCATTTCTGCCGAACCACAGGCAGGTGGCGATTTTCGCCATGTCCATTTCTCCCTATAGACGCGCTACGGCAAATAGCCGATCGTTCTGCGTGTTGATTGTTCTGTCCTACTTCTCCGCCAATGGCGCAGCCGCCTCATTGACATCTCCGCTTCCCCGCAACCCGACCAGAAAGCGCGCCGCAAGCGCGCCATATAACGGTTCCGGGCACAGTATTCGCGATATGCCGTAGGCCAGGAACGCGGAGGCCATCAACGCCACCGTCATCTGCTGATTGTCGGTCATTTCCATGACGATGACCGCGGCCGTGATCGGCGCCTGAACAACGCCGGAGAAATACGCCACCATTCCCAGCAAGACGACCGCGCCAGGTGCCGCCGCCGGCAGCAGATGCGCGACACTCCGCCCCAGCCCTGCGCCAATGGCCAACGAAGGCGCGAAAATTCCGCCAGGAATGCCGCTGGCATAGGAGATTACGGTGGCCGCCAGCTTCATGGCGAAGAATTGCGCGGGCAAATGGCTTTCGCCTGAGACCATCGAGGCCGCTTGCGCATAACCCGTGCCATAGGTTGCTCCGCCCGACGCCACGCCCAAACCCGCGATGGCCAGCCCGCATAGCGCCGCAAAGGCAACCGGACGTCCCACCACGAACCGTCCCACCATCCCCGGCAGTCCGCCCGCCGCCCACAGCAGGGCGCGTGAAAAGCCGC
>CAXUNZ010000100.1:6406-11079 GCA_964252525.1 uncultured Acetobacteraceae bacterium | reverse complement strand
AAATCGGCGTAGGTATGGGGCGGCGCGCCGAACTTGCCCTGGAAAGCGGTGACGAATTCCTGCCGGGCGGCTGGATCGAGCGTGGCATACCACGCGCCGGCCATGCGTCCGAGCTGACCCGCCTGCTGCGCCCACAGGGCCGGTCCCATCACGCGCACCTGCGGGCCGGCAGCGTCGTAATAATCCAGTATTTCGGAAATCTGCAGCAGCGTCGGGCCGGTCTCGCCGAGCAGCAGCGCATCGAAGGGCGGCGGCGCGACGGGCTGGGCGGCCAGTTCGGCCGCTTGCGCACGCGCGGCGGGATCGGTTTCGTTGCGCAAGGTTTTTAGACGCGCGGCCAGTTCGCCGCGGCGGCTTTCGTAATTGCTGGCGGTCTTCAGCGCCGCGGTGAAGCCGGAGAGGCCAGGGTCGCTGCGCTGAATGGTCGGCGCTTCCATGCCCGCGTCCGTGGCCGCGGTTTCAAGCGCGCTCTGCAACGCGTCGCCCAGCGCACCCTGCGGCAGGATGGCGGCCAGATGCTGCCGGCCATCTCCGTGCAGCGCGCCCACCAGGCGGCGCACCTGCTGCCCTGGGGTCAGACCGAGCGTCCAGACGCCAGGGCCGGCCACCGCGGGGTCGGAGGTGAAGGCCAGCACGCCGACGGGCGCACCGTTGGACGGGGCGGAGGCAACAGCGCCCACCGTCGTCGTCTCGGCCGCGGTGAGCGGGCCGAGGATCAGCCGGTCACCGGCGGCCAATGCCGCCTGCGCCTCGGCCCCGGCGCGCTGGGGGTCGCCCGCCGTGTCGTGCACGTCCAGAATAGGCGAGCCGGGTTGGGAAAGTGCCAGTTGGGCGGCCTGCAGCATGGGATTGCCGATATTGGCCATGGGGCCGGTCAGCGGCAGAAGGATGGCGATGTGCGGCGGCCCGGCGGAAACCTGTGGGGCAGGCGGGGGCGCCATCGTGACAGGCGGCGTTGCCGGCGGCGCGCCATAGGTGCAAGCCGCAAGGCTCGCGAGCGCAGCCAGGCACGCCAATGACCGAAGACCCATCCGCTTCCCCCTCAACCGCGCGCCGTCCCGGCCTTGTGCTGGTTTCCACGCCCATCGGCAACCTGGGCGATATATCGGCCCGCGCCGTGGCGACATTGCGGCAAGCCGAGCTGATCCTCTGCGAGGACACGCGCACCAGTTCGGCGCTGCTGCGCCACATCGGCGCGCGCGCACCGGCCATCTCGCTGCACGAGCATAACGAGGATGCGCGCGTGCCGGAGGTGCTGGCGCGCATTCAAGGCGGCGCGATGGTCGCGCTGATATCGGACGCGGGTACGCCGCTGGTCTCCGACCCCGGCTACCGGCTGGTGCGTGCGGCGATCGCGGCGGGTGTGGCGGTGAGCGCGGTGCCGGGGGCGAATGCCGCGGTGATGGCGCTGACGCTATCCGGCCTGGCGCCGCACCCGTTCTTGTTCCTGGGGTTTTTGCCGCCCAGGCAGGCGGCGCGGATGGCGGCCTTGTCCCGCCTGCGTGCGGCGGAGCTGGCGGGTTTGTCGGCAACCTTGGTCGTCTACGAATCGCCGCATCGCGCCGGTGCGTGCCTGGCGGATATGGCGCGCGTGTTCGGCGGCGCGCGGCCGGCGGCCCTGGCGCGCGAGCTGACGAAATTGTTCGAAGAGGTTCGGCGCGGCACGCTCGACGAGCTTGCGGCGGCCTGCGCGGAGGCGGAACCGCGCGGGGAGGTCACGATCGTCGTTGGACCGGCCGGCGAGGAGGCCGATGTGGCGGACCTGGATGCGCTGCTGCGCGCCGCGCTGCAAAGCCAAAGCGTGCGCGAGGCGGCGGCAGGGGTAGCCGAAGCCACCGGCCTTTCCCGCAAGCAAGTTTATGCACGTGCCCTAGAATTGCAGAAAAAATAATGACGGGGGGTTTGGGGGGGCAGGCACTGCTCCCCCAATCTTTTCTACCGGCCGGTCTCAGTGCGAAAGCTCGCGCGTCAAATCATCCAGCCCGCTCAGCGTCATCGGATACATGCGATGTTCCATGATCTGGCGCAGCAGCTCGATGGAATGCGTATGGCGCCAGTAATCCTCGCGCGAGGGATTGAGCCACGCGTTCTTGCGGAAATGCGAGGTCAGCCGTTCCATCCAAACTTTTCCCGACTCCGCATTCCAGTGTTCCACGCTACCGCCGGGCTGGACGATTTCATACGGGCTCATGGTGGCATCGCCGACGAAGATCAGCTTGTAGTCGCGCCCGTAGGTGCGCAGCAGATCGGTGGTGGCAATGCTCGTGTCGTCACGCCGGCGGTTTTCGCGCCAGACGCGTTCATAGACGCAATTGTGGAAATAGAAGTGTTCCAGGTGCTTGAATTCCGCGCGCGCGGCGGAAAAAAGCTGTTCTGACGCGCGCACGTGATCGTCCATCGAGCCGCCGATATCGAGCAGCAACAGGATTTTGACCGCATTGTGCCGTTCGGGCACCATTTTCAAATCCAGCGAGCCGGCATTGTTCGCGGTGGCATGGATGGTGCCGTGCACGTCCAGTTCGGTCGCCGCGCCCTGCCGCGCGAAGCGGCGCAATTTGCGCAATGCGATTTTCATGTTGCGCGTGCCGAGCTCGATATCGCCGTCCAGATCGCGGAAATCGCGCTTGTCCCAGACCTTGACCGCGCGGCGGTGGCGGCTTTCGGCCTGGCCAATGCGCACGCCCTCGGGGTTATAGCCATAGGCGCCGAAGGGAGAGGTGCCACCCGTGCCGATCCATTTATTGCCGCCCTGATGGCGTTCCTTCTGTTCCTCCAGACGCTGGCGCAGCGTTTCCATCAGCTTTTCAAAGCCGCCCATGGCTTCGATCTGCGCCATTTCCTCAGGCGTAAGGTTTTTTTCGCTGATGCGGCGCAGCCATTCCTCGGGGATCGCCTGCGAGGGGTCGCCCGGCGCACGCTCCAGACCACGAAAAACTTCGGCGAAGACGCGATCAAAACGATCGAGGTGGCGTTCGTCCTTCACCAGCGTGGCGCGCGAGAGGTAATAAAAGTCATCAACGCTGTAATCGGCGACATTGGCGCGCATGGCGCCGAGCAGCGCGAGATATTCGGTAATGGAGACCGCAATACCGGCGACGCGCAATTGTTCGATCAGGCTGTTGAACATGCGCGCGAGGATAGCGCCACGCCGGCATGCCGCCAAGGGCGGTCTTCCACCTGGCCGGCGGCGCGGCTAGTCTCACCGGCGGCGCGAAGGAGATCGGCATGGCAGGGCGAGCGATGGCATGGGCGATGGCCATGGCACCCGTGACGGCGGCGGCGGCACCGCCGCTGGCCATCACCGGTGCGACGCTGGTCGATGTGTCAGACCGCGGGCGCGCCGCACATGATACGGTCAATGCCGTGGTCGTGATGCAAGACGGCAAGATCGTGGCCGCCGGGCCGGCGGCCAGCACGCCGGTTCCGGCCGGTGCCACCGTATTGGCGCGTCCGGGAAAATTCATCATCCCAGGGCTGGTGGACGGTTTTTGCGGCTTGCAAAACCAGGCCGAAGCCAATGCCGAACTTTACGAAGGAGTCACAACGATCGTCGGCAGCGGCGATGATCGCCGCGGCATGCTGTTCGAACACGCCAGCCCCAGCCCGCATCTCTATGCCGCCGATTCGGCCGGATCGACGGATGATTATTCGCTGCTGCGCGCCTTGCCGGAATGGCACGACAGGTTGGCGGACGGAAAGTCGCCGCACGAGCTCTCGCCGGAGGAGACGACCCGGCAGTTGCAAGCCACAGCCAGGCGCGGCACGCGGGTGATCTGGATCGGCCATAACATCACCGCGGCGAACACGGCGGCCATCATTTCGCAAAGCCATAGTCTGGGCATGGTGACCTACGGGGAGTTTGCCGCCACGCCCTACCATATCGGCATCGAGAACGGCGTGGATGCGCTTCTGCACATGTCGCGCTACGAACTGGGCATGGCGCCCGCGCATCTGCTGCCGAAACTTGCGGCAGACCCCGACGGCCATGACGCCGATGAAGCCTACTACACAGCCATCCGCCAGCCGCCGGACAGCGCACCCGTGCGCGACTACGCATCTTTCCTGGCCGCATCAGGCACCGCGCTGATGCCCACCTTTACGCTCGCTTATTCCAGCATGCCCGACCACCGCAATCTGTGGAAGGAAAAGGCGGCCGCACTGATCGACCCGCACACGCTGGTCATGAGCACCGACCCGGCCACCGGCGATCCGGACACGACGGCCGACAAGATCGTGAAAATGGAACATGCGACCCAGGTGCTCTGGGCCATCAACGGAACGTATATGGCCGCGCACCCGCTTTATCTGGCGGCAAGCGGCGCCTCCGTGTTCGGCGCGCTGCCGGGTATTGCGCTGCACGTGGAAATGGAGCTGCTGGTGCGCCGCGGCCTGACCGCGCGCGAGGCGCTGGCGGCGGCGACGAGCAACTATTCCGACAAGTTCGGCTGGCACGAACTGGGTACGGTGACGGCCGGTCGCCGGGCGGATCTGGTGGTGGTGGATGGCGATCCGTCAGCCGACATTCGTAATGCGGATCGTATCAGTGATGTGGTCTTGTCGGGAGATCTGCTGGATCGGGAAAAGCTGCTTTCGCAACGAGAAAAGAGGGGGGGGGGGGGGGGGGGGGGGGGGGGGGGGGCCGGGGGGGGGGGGGGGGGCGGGGGGGGGGGGGG
>CAXUNZ010000100.1:5295-6396 GCA_964252525.1 uncultured Acetobacteraceae bacterium | reverse complement strand
TCTTAGCAGTTTTGTGGTCTTGGCGGGTGATCTGCTGGATCGGCAAACGCTGCTTTCCCATTCAGAAAAGGCCAGGGGCTCTGCCCCTGGACCCCGCTAAGGACAAGTCCTTAGAACCTTGTTGGTGTGTGATGAGAATATCGACTTTCCCTTTGCTGGCTTGGTTTGTTGCGGCACCCGCGTTGGCCGATACGCCCAAGCCGGTGGAACACAGTTTCACCATCCATACGTTCATCACCGAGAGCCATGCCGTATTGCCGGAGGCAGTCGTAAAATACGGCACCTATGGCACGCTGAATGCCGCACGCGATAACGCGATCCTGCTGCCTTCGCACTACATGGCGGACAATACTGGATATGAATGGCTGATCGGTGCCGGCAAACTGCTCGATCCGGGCAAATACTTCGTCGTCACCAGCGAGCTGTTCGGCAACGGCCATTCCTCCTCGCCCAGCAACACGCCGCCGCCGTTCCACGGGCCGGATTTCCCGGTCATGACAATCCGCGACAATGTGGAGGCCGTGCATCGTGTGCTGACCGAGCAACTCCACCTCGCCCACCTTCGCGCCGTGATCGGATTTTCAATGGGCGCGCAACAGGCGCTGCAATGGGCCGTCAGCTACCCTAGTTTCATGGATTTCATCGCCGCCACCTCCGGCACGGCCAAGACCTACGGGCACGGCATCGTGCGTCTGGAGGGGCAGATCGCCGCCTTGACTCTGGATCCCGCATTTGCAGGCGGCAAATATATGGCCGAGCCCGTGGCCGGTATTCGCGCGACCTCACTGGTGTGGCTAGGCTGGCTGTACTCCCAGGAATGGTGGCGGCGGGAATTGTGGAAGGCGGACAATCCGCTCGGCACGACGCTCGACAAGGCGATCGCGCGTTACACAAGGGAGTTCTTCGAAGGCGAGGATGCGAACAACCTGATCCTGCAGATGCGCACGTGGGAATCCAATGACGTGGGCAACACGCCGCCGTTTCATGGCGACACGCAGGCGGCGCTGCGATCGATCAAGGTGCCGGTGCTGTACATGCCCTCGGCGACGGATCTGTATTTCCCGGTTGAGGATGCGCGCTATGAGGCCGGCTTCATAGCGC
>CAXUNZ010000100.1:0-5285 GCA_964252525.1 uncultured Acetobacteraceae bacterium | reverse complement strand
CGCTGGCGCCGATCCCGTCACTGTGGGGCCATCCCGCCGGTGCAGGCGCCACGCCCGGGGATTTACGGTTCATCAATGAGCATTTGGCCAGCTTCCTTAAATAGTTTTCTGCAACCTTTCCGATTGTCGTTGAGCGGTGCTGGCTGTCCATGATCGACATGCGAAGTGGCGTGTCGATCATGCCAATCCGGGGTGAGAATTGGACACATCATCAGGGCAAGGAAGGCTGGAGGAGATGTGCCATCTCCCAGATTCCCTGTCGTTAATAGGCGATTGGCTGAAATGCGGACGTGGGGTTTGAAGCGCGGTCTTGAAACGTACCTGCTCACTTCGTTGCCAAAACCCGTGACAAAGCCACTTATACTTGTTCCTACCTTCTTCCTTGTGTTGCTCGGCTCCATTCTCGCGGCCGGCGTTCTGTTGAGTCAGCCACGCCAAGTCGCGATAGGTCCACCGCCCGGCGATCTTGGTGCGAAAACGGTGCGATTTCCATCGACATCCGGTGCCACATTGCACGGGTGGTTGGTGCGAGGCAGATCAGGCAGAGGCTTCGTCGTTCTGATGCATGGCGTACGCGCCAATCGCCTCGCAATGGAGCGGCGCGCGCTGGTGCTGAGACAGCATGAATTCGGCGTGCTGCTGTTTGATTTCCAGGCGCATGGTGAAAGCAGAGGAAAGCATATCACGTTTGGTCGCCTTGAGGGGCTGGATGCGGCGGCCGCCGTCGCCTACGCGAGGCAGCAAGTGCCACACGAGCGAATCGGCGTTATCGGTGTGTCGCTTGGGGGGGCCGCCGCGCTGCTGGGGCCTAAGCCACTTGACGTTGACGGGCTCATACTGGAATCCGTCTACCCAGACATAAATTGCGCTATCCGCGACAGGATACGCTTACATCTCGGCCATGTTGCCGGCGATGCCGCAGCGTCAGTAACCGTGCCTATTTTGGATTTTTTTATGCCGTTTGTCCTGGGGGTCGGTGCGGGCGAATTACAGCCTATAGACGGGATTGGCCGTATAACAGCGCCGCTACTTTTGATTTCGGGGACTTCGGACGCCCACACGACGATTGCTGAAGCCGATGCCTTGTTTGCGCAGGCACCGGAGCCCAAGCAATTCTGGGCGGTTGAAGGTGCTGCGCATGTCGATATCGAGCGGTTCGATACCGCCGCATACTGGAGCCATGTCATGCCTTTTCTAACAGCGCATTTGCAGGGACAGTAATTGCGCCTTGATGACGGGAGGTCTGGGGGGAATGGCACATTCCCCCCAGCTCTTACGCCTACCCCTCCCGCCGCGCCAAAAACGCCAGCCGCTCGAACAAATGCACATCCTGCTCGTTCTTCAGCAGCGCGCCATGCAGCGGCGGGATCACCACGTGCTTATCACGCGTGCGCAACGTCTCCGGCGGCATATCCTCGATCATCAGCAGCTTCAGCCAGTCCAGCAGCTCGCTCGTCGCCGGCTTTTTCTTCAGACCGGGCAGCTCGCGCACGCGAAAGAACATTGTCAGCGCCTCGCGCGCCAGATCGTGCTTGATGTCCGGGTAATGCGCCGCCACGATGCGCTCCATCGTCTCGCGGTCCGGAAAGCGGATATAGTGAAAGAAGCAGCGGCGCAGGAAGGCGTCGGGCAGCTCCTTCTCGTTGTTGGACGTGATGATCACGATCGGTCGCTGCCGCGCCATCACCGTCTGGCGCGTCTCGTAGACAAAAAACTGCATGCGGTCGAGTTCCAGCAGCAGATCATTGGGAAATTCGATATCGGCCTTGTCGATTTCATCGATCAGCACGACCGATTGCGCCTCACGCTCGAAAGCGTCCCACAATTTGCCGTGCACGATGTAATTGGCGATATCGTGCACGCGCGCATCGCCCAACTGCCCGTCGCGCAGCCGGCTGACCGCATCGTATTCGTAGAGCCCCTGCTGCGCCTTGGTCGTGCTCTTGATGTGCCACTCGATCAGATCGAGGCCGAGGGCTGACGCCACCTCGTGCGCCAGCACCGTCTTGCCGGTGCCGGGTTCGCCCTTGATCAGCAGCGGGCGTTGCAGAGCCACCGCCGCATTGACCGCCACCTCCAGATCGCGGGAGGCGATGTATTTATCCGTGCCACGAAAACTGACCATGCGCGCGCAGAACCCCGAAGAAGAAGGCAAGGTAAGATTGGGGGAGCAGTGCCTGCCCCCCCAAACCCCCCGTCATTTATTTGGCACAACGCCTAACTGAAGACGGGGGTCTGGCCCGGCTTAACCGCAGCGCTCAGGTCTGGCTATAGGTGATGATCGCCCCGCCATGGATGTCCGTGTTCACATGGAACCAGCTGGCATTGTAGCTGCCCAGCACCGTCTCTGTATCCGTGTGCACGCCGTCGGTCACCGTGATCGTGCCCTGCCCATTGGCCTGCAGGTAGTTCACCCGCGTCTGGTTGCCCAGATAATCGACGAAATCCAGGCTGTCGGCCTGCGTCCAGTTGGCGATCGTGGCGTTTTCCATGTTCGCCGCCGTGCCGGTGAACACATCGCCCACGGGGGAGGCCCAGAACAGCATCTTGGGCTCGTTGACGCCGATCGTGGTGATCGTGCCGCCGCCTTGCCCGCCATTGTTGTTCTGCTGGACGTAGCTGACCAGGTCGCCGCCATGGGTATCGGCGCCCACGGAGACCTCGCCGCCGATCGGTGCCGTGGTGTTTAGCTTGAACACCCCATAGCCCGTCCCCAGCACCAGCGTGCCGGCACTGACCGCGACCGTGTTGATGGGCGTGCCGGCCATGTCCAGATTGTCGCCGCCGACGAAATTGGCGATGGCGGCGGAAAAGCCTGCGGGGTTGTCGATGCGCACGGTCTCGCCCGTGCCGGTGAAATCGATGGTCTGGCCGGCGGAGACGGTGTTGCCCAGCTCCAGCACGCAGCCTTGATCGACCTGCAGGATGCCGTTGCCGGACACGGCGCCGCTGACGGTCAGGTTGGGGCCATACCTTGCCTCGATCGTGCCGTTATTGACGATCGGCGTCAGCACGTTGCCCAGGCCCTGGATCAGCCCGCTGGACGTATTGACGATGGGCACGGACGGGAACAGCCCGTTGCCGGTCAGTTCCTGCAGCGCCCCGCCCAGCATCTTGATGGTGCCCGCATTGGTAAAGACCGTCGCGCCTGAATCGGGCGCCTCGTAATACCCCAGCAGCGAGAGCATCATGGCGGAGCCGCCATTGAGCGAAATGTTGCCGGTGTTCTGCATGCCCACGCCGGCGAACATGATGTTGCCGCCATTGCCGATGCCCAGCGCGCCGGCATTGGTGAAGAAGCTGCTGCCCAGGGTCAGGATGCCGCCGGAACTCGCCGCCAGGATCTGGCCCTGGTTGACGATGGTATCGGTCCAGTTGCCGGCCGAATAATCGCCCAGCCAGCCGACCAGGCCGGCCGATCGCACCGTCTCGGCCGCGCCGATGGTCAGCGTCGTGCCGGCGGTCGCCGCCAGTTCGGGCGGATTGACGTGCTGGCCGTAATAGGTCTGCGTCACGCTGCCCAGATAGATCGTGCCGTTGTTGATGGTCTCGGACGTTTCGGCCAGCAGGCGGCTGGCGGCGCCGGTCAGCATGATGGTGCCGGGCCCGCTGCCGCCCGGGCCGGTCACGTTGATGCCGTCGGTGATGGCCAGCTGCTGGAAGGGCCGGCTGAGGTCCAGCGTGCCCTGGTAGGTGACGTTGTCCAGCGTCGCCCCGCCGGCCGCGTTCAGCCCGCCGCCCGCATCGGTGATGGTGCCGCCCGAAATCGTGCCGGTCAGCGAAACGCGGCCCCACGCGCTGCCGGCGCCAATGGCCAGCGTGCCGCCCGCATCATTGAGGCTGCCGCGCACCGCCACGGACGCATTGTTTAGCGCCAGATGGCCAAGCTGGCCGATGGTCAGGCTGTCGCTGATGGACAGCGACGCGTTGGCCACCGCGATCGTGCCCGTGTTGGAAAAACTGCCGGCCGAGAGCATCAGCGTATCGCCGTTGCTGACCGCGATGCTGCCGTGATTGGCGAAATTCTGCCCGCTCAGCACCAGCGTGCCGCCGTACACGCCGGCATTGATCGTGCCGTAGGCGGCGATGCCATCGCCCGGATAATCGCTGGCGGAGCCGATATCGGCGAGCGCGCCGCCCTGGGTGACGGTCAGGTTCGGCCCGAACGTCAGCGTGCTGCCGCCTTGCAGGCTGCCATCGTGCAGCACGTCCAGCGTGGCGGCCTGCCCAGACGCGCCCAGCGTCACCGTCATCTTGTCCAGCGTCTGGTCGCCCTGCACGGCCAGCACCGCGCCCGCGCCCACCAGGTCGATGCCGCCGCTGGCGGAAAGCCCGTCCCGCACGCGCAGCCAGGCGCCGGCGTGACTCATGTTCAGCGAGCCGATGACGGAGACGCCATCCAGCAGCGCCGTGCCGCCGCCGCCCACGGTCAGCAGGCCCTGCCTGTCCAGGATGGTGCCGCCATCGATGGTGCCGGTCAGGCTGACCGCGGGCAGGATGCCGGCCGCGCCCAGGCTCAGCGTGTCGCCGGCGTTAGATAGCGTGCCGGCCAGCACCACGGTGCCGCCCGAGGAGGTGATGCTGCCGAACTGCGTCGTCTGCATCTGGCCTTCGAGTTCCAGGGTGCCGCCGGCCAGGCTGATCAGCCCGGTGTTGGACCAGGCCGGCGTCTGGCCGAACGGGTCCGGCGGTCCGCCCAGGATGGCGGTGGCGCCCCCCGTTACCGCAATCGTGCCCGCATTGGCGAAACTCAGCGCGTTGAGCACCAGCGTGTCGCCATTGGACGCGGTGATGTTGCCCTGGTTGATGAAGGCGCCGTCCCCGCCCAGCGTCATCGTGCCGCCGGCGTAGGCGGCCGCGATGCTGCCCTGGTTGACCATGGTGTCGGCCAGGCCATAGCCCTCGATCGGCGTGGTGGCGTTGGCATCGATTTCGGCAAAGGCCCCGGTCTGCTGCACCAGCAGGTGCGCACCGAGAACGGCGGTCGTGGCCGCGCTGGCTAGCCACGGATCGGTTGTGCCGAGTTCGGCGACCCCGCTGCTGCTGCCGATCGAAAGCGTGGTGTTGTCCAGCAAGGTGCGCGGACTGGACTGACCTTCCAGCAGCAAAGCGGCGCCGGCGCCGGTGATGCTGGCGGCCGCACCCAGCGAGGTGTTGTCCGAGAGCGTCAGCGCCGCGTTCTGACCAAGGGCGAGCGTGCCCTTGTAGGCGACGCTGTCCAGCACCCCCGTGCCGGCCGAAAGGTTCAGCCCCCCCCCCTGGTCGATCAGCGTGCCGCCGGAAAT
>CAXUNZ010000099.1:0-11252 GCA_964252525.1 uncultured Acetobacteraceae bacterium | reverse complement strand
TCCGGCTCGGCGCGGGCGACATCCTCGGCTTGGCTGGTCTGCAGTTCCTCCAGCTGCAATTCCAACTGCTCGATCTGGCGTGCCCGCCGGCGATGGTAACAGCCAGCGGGAGCCATCTTGCGGCAGCATTGGCCCAAGCGGGCTTCCAGGTGGTTTGACAGCCCGCCTACGGCACGCAACTCACGCTGTAGCCGTGGGCCACACCATCACGCCCAGGAAGCGGGCCACAGAGGCCCTGCGCCTGCCGCTGGACCACTTCGCCGGATGGCGCCTCGCCCGTCGATTGCGGAACCCCGGACTGCGCCAGGGGTCGCCTACGACATGGGGCAACTCTCACGCACGTACTGCGGCCTGACGCTTGGGCCGGCGCTAATGAGGCTGCGCTGCAACGGCTGCGGCCGGGCCCCCACTGTCGTCATGCTGCGGCCTGGACCAGGGATGGACGCGCGGCGGAATGCGCAGATTGCGCTGGTCGGACCGGGGTCGGTTTAGGGCTGCGCCTTGGCGGGCTCTAGGTGCCCTTCCGCGTTATCGAAACTATGCCGCAAAATCAAGCCGAAGCGGGCTTACGGCTGCCGGCACACCGCAAGTTGCGCCGCGGAGAATTGCTGTCAAAGCAAAGGCAGTCACGTCATCGCTATAAAAAAGAGCATGATCGAGAGCGTCCTGAATAGCCTGCTGCATGGCAAATCGTTTTCCGCCAACTGCCTGTTCCGCCATCGCTCAATAACTCCGTTACATAAAACCTTACGGAGGCAATTGTCGGGTGGATGCACAAACAGTAGTTTTATTCACGAGACAAATTTCGCTGCGGACCATGCGTCGAGTTTAGAGGCGCAGTAATAAATGGCACCAAGCGGCTGGCCCGATAACCATGTGTGGACGCTTCGCTGCCCAACTTCCCCCGAGTTCGTTCGGCGCCTGTTTACCATGAAGGGTGAACTGCCGAACCTCGAGCCGAACTGGAATGTGGCGCCCACGCAGCAGGCCATGGTCATACGCCGCCATCCCGACACCGCAGAGCGGCGCCTGAACGTGCTGCAATGGGGTCTAGTGCCGCATTTCCCAAGGATCAGGGCGTACTAGAGGCTCAGCCACGCCCGCTCTGAGACGGCCCTCTCGTCGGGCAATGTACCGGGGATTGCTGGCTTCTCGCAGCTGTCTGTCTGCTGCCGGCGGATGCCTTCTTCGAATGGAAGGCCATAGCACACTGCGAGCAACCTTATGCGATGCTGAGCGTGACACTGAGCCGCTGGCGTTCGCGGGGCTTAGGGGAAGCTGGCGCGATGCGGCCGTAGAGACGCTAAGCACCTTCGCCATCCTCCCCGAACTTCAGCAAGGACGTCTGCTACGTTGCAGTTCTTTCTTGTCCCACCATCAATGCGCGGCGGAGTGACGCCCGTGAATCACGCTCTGCATCAACACTCACGCGCGCATCTGGGTTCATCTGAAAACCGTGGAACGCGCCCGGATAGACGTGTATTTCCACTGGAACGCCATGCCTGATCAATCGCCTGCCATAGTCCAGATTTTCTTCCAGAAAGAGGTCCAGCGTGCCGACAGCGAGGAAACACGGCGGCAAGCCCTCAAGCGTTTGCGCCCGCGCGGCCGCAGCATAGGCGGGCACGTCCGGATGCCCGGGCGCCACGCCCAGCAATGCCTGCCACCCGAATAGGTTATGAGGCCGGGTCCAGATGAATTCTCCGATCAGGGGGTGGGGCGCGGGATCAATGCAAGTGCGGTCATCCAGCATTGGGTAGATCAGGTGCTGGAAGGCTACCGGCAGCCTGCCCCGGTCCCGCGCGAGTAAGCACAGGCTGGCTGCAAGACCGCCGCCTGCGCTTTCGCCCTTGATACCGATGCGCGTTGGATCAATGCCCAATTCCTTCGCCTGCGTGTGCAAGTACTCTAGAGCCGCGTAGCAATCGTGTAGCGGTCCAGGATGCGGCGTTTCCGGCGCCAGCCTGTAGTCAACGGAGAAAATCGCACATTTCAGATCAACGGCCAGAGAACGATTCTCTGCGTCGTTCATCTCCGGCGTGCCGATGATGTAGCCGCCACCATGGATATGAAGGATCGCCGGCAGCACGTGGTCATGGCCGCGAGGCACGTAGGCGAGCATGCGCACTGCCGGCGTGTCCGCGCTCGGCGGCACGATGATCTCGGTCACGGTGACGGGCCCATCCAGCGGCCTGGGCAGCGCGGCAATCTGTGCTGCGATCATGCGCCGCAGATCAGGCAGCATCGCGAATGACAACTCAAAATGCGGCTGGGCGTCCAGTAGAGCGAGCAGTTCTGGATCGACAAGATGTCTAGAACTCATGGTTGTGGATGCTCACGTGCGAATGGAATTGGCGGAGCGGATCATGGCGATCGCAAAGCCGATGAAAGCCAGAAGTGACGTGACCGCTCCAGTTGCTGCCAGCGCTACATCCAGATGCGGTTCGCCGCCCAGTAGCGCGCTACCCAAAGTGACGAGCGTCGGTGCCACGCCGAAGCCGATCACGGCCCCACCCACGATGAAGGCGCCGAGGCAGATACCCCGAATTTCATTTGGAATGAGAACGGTGAGGGCCGTCGTTGTCACCAGCCCGGTTATGGCACCGCAGAAAAGCAGCACGCCCAACATCAGCGCGAAGCCCGGCACGCTGGGCATGATCGAAAAGCAGGAAGCGGGAATGGACACGCCGGAGGCGATGACCGCGCCCAGCAAAATGCCGCCGCGCAGGTGCGTCTTGTTGCCGATATCCGCGGCGAATCCACCCACCACCGATCCGCCGATGCCGGCCACCAGAATGACCAGGCCGAACCAGGCGCCAAATGCGGCCGGCTGGAGGTGATAGGTACGCGTCAGCACCGGGGCTGCCCAAACCCCTGCCGCGACATCGGCCATCAAGACGCTGACCTGCCCGCCGAAGAGGGGGATCAACATGCCGCGGCGCATCCAAAGGCCGTGCAGCGCGGGGCCAATGTCCTGCGCCTTCTGCACGATTTCGAGCCGCGGGGGATCGCGCAGAACGAACAATGGCAGCAGCAGAACGGCGCTGGTGATACCAAAGGCGAGATGGACTTCGCGCCAGGGCGCCAGCCCAGAGTTCGCGTGCGCGCCGGGTCCGGAAAACCAGCCGAACAGGCCGCCGCCAGCGGCGAAGGCCACGGCTGCACCGGCCGTATTGCCGAGCGAGAGAAGCACCATCGCCCGTCCGCGCCGCTCGGGCACTGAGAGGTCCGCCGCAATGGAGATCGCCGCCGGCAACACGCAGAGCGCGCCCAGGCCGGCAAGCATGCGGGAAAGAAACAAGGCGACGAAACCGTGGGAAATGACGGTCGCCAAGGTGCCTGCGGTCCACACGACGCCGAGGCAGATCAGGATGCGCACGCGGTTTTGGTGATCGACCAACCAGCCCAACGGGATCGACAGGATGGCTATAGGAATGGATGCGGCAACCCCTTGCACCATGCTGATTTGCAGATCGCTCAGCCCCATGGAGACTTTGGCAGCCTCCTGCACAGGGCTGAAGACAGTGCCCATTGCCTTGCCACTGGCCACCGCCAAGGTGAGCAGGATGAGGCCGCCGAGCCGCCCCACCAAAGGTCGGGCGATGTGTGGCGGTAATATAATCGCGGTTTGGGCGTTCATGACCTGCTGGCCATGATCTTCAGGCTCTGACCGACCGCGTCGTCAAA
Organism: uncultured Acetobacteraceae bacterium; assembly: GCA_964252525.1. Taxonomy (GTDB): domain Bacteria; phylum Pseudomonadota; class Alphaproteobacteria; order Acetobacterales; family Acetobacteraceae; genus CAJCIS01. Next base: position 7,565 of record CAXUNZ010000099.1, on the reverse strand, counting down.
ATGCGCGTTCATGGCGGCTTCCGCCACGGCGCCATCCTGTTTGCGTATGGCCTCCGCCACGCTGCGGTGGCGCTTGATGATAGTCTGGCGCTGGCGTTCGGTGGTTCTAGTCGCCCAGGCCTGCGGCACAGCCACCTGCATCAGCGTGGCAAAGGAAGCCACGATCTGCACGAAGAGCGCGTTGTGGCTGGCACGCGCGATGGCCTCGTGAAAACTGATGTCGTGTCGTGTGATCGATTGCGGGTCGCCCAGATCGCGCGCCATGGCCTCGGCCAGCTCGCATATCCTTTCCGCTTCCTTGGCCGTGCGCGACTCCGCGGCAAGACACGCCGTTCGCAGCTCGATCGTGCGCCGTACTTCCCAAACTTCCGATACAGTAATCTGTGCGGTCGTCACCGCGTGGCTAAGCGAATTGGCGAAGACCGAGCCATCGATGGCGGCCACGCGCGCGCGCCGGCCATTGCCCACATCGATCAGCCGCAGCGCAGCCAGGGAGCCGAACGCCTCCCGCACCACTGGGCGGCTGACAGATAGTTCGGCGGCGAACTGTGCCTCTCCTGGCAATGTATCGCCCACATGCAGCGCGTGCGTTCGGATGTGATCGGTCACAGCCTGCATGGCGCGGCGGACCAGCGATTGATCGTCACCCCGACTGTTCTCAGCCCTGGGGGATACGCTGTTCATGCGGATGCCCCGGCGGCGCGGTATTGGGAAGGTGAGCGCCCATAATGGCGGCCAAAGGCACGGGCGAAGCTGGCATTGTTTGCAAACCCGCTTTCATGGCCGATGCACCCGACGGGCAGGTCGGTCGTCAGCAGAAGCCGGCCTGCCTGCTGCAGTCGCCGATTGGCAATTGCCTCGGCGATGGTGCAAGCAAACATGTCCCGAAAGCCGCGCGTCAGCTTTGCACGATTAATGCCGCAGGAACGCGCGATACCGTTTAGCGTGAGTTTCTCCGCGCAATGCTGCTCGATCATGTCGCGTGCAGCAATGATGCGCCGGCTGTCTGAAAGCGACAACATCCCAACCGGCGCGAGCGGCACCAACTCGCAGTCTTGCAAAAGCCGCAACGTCTCACACAGCAACTCGACCGCCTTGGCGGTGCTGTAAGCGTCGCGTGCGGCCTCGCCCAGACTGGGGAGCGGGTTGGCGATGGCGGCGGTGATGGCGCGGCAATGAGGAGGCAGGTAGTAGCCAAGCCGGTCCTGAGGCCGCAGCTCCTGGCCGCCGAGGCGCCGGAACGCCTTGGAGCAGACCAGCAGGAGGACCCCGGTTGTCCCGGCGTGACGACCCCATTCGGTCGCTTGCATCAGCCGCAGTCTTGCCTGTGAGCCTGCCGCTGCCTGGTCATAGATCATGTGGATGCGATCATCAGGCGAGACCTTGGGCCAAGCGTCTCCGGTGATGATCGTCAATTCATCAGAGACACGAATGACGTGGGCGACAGCTTGCTGACGCTCCGGGCAGGGCCGGGCAGTGGTCATCTTCTGAACGCTTCCCCTGATCATTCTTTTGTTTGTTCTGCACCTACCTGATAGCTCCCGTCAAGACCTATCTGATAGGTGTTGGATCAAGGTCCGCGGACATGTGTTATCCTCCCCGGACCCCCGTCATCTGTTTTAGACAGTTTATCGACAGGTTATGATGCGAGCATCATCGCTCGCCCTTGTGAAGCCGGGCTATTGTGAAGCGAAAATCTTGCCCGGGTTAAACAGGTTTTTCGGGTCGATCGCGCGCTTGATTGATCGCATGACATCGACGGCATCCCCAAGTTCCGCGAGCAAGGCATCCTGCTTGCCGATACCGATGCCGTGCTCGCCGGTGCAGGTTCCATCCATCGCCAAGGCACGATCGATCAGGCGTCTATTGAGAGCACCTGCCTCCTCTGCCTCGCGCGGGTCGTCAGGATCAAGCGCGAAGATGACATGAAAATTGCCATCGCCAACGTGCCCCAGGATGGTCGTGGGAATGGACGACGTCGCCAGGTCGCGCCGCGTCTCGGTAATGCATTCTGCCAGCCGGCTGATAGGCACACATACATCGGTTGGCCATCCTACCGAGCCTGGGCGCAATGCAAGCGTGGCATAATAAGCCTCATGCCGGGCCTTCCACAACTTTGAGCGTTCCTCGGGCAAATTGGACCATTGAAATGCGCCACCGCCATTATCACCAGCCAGCGCACTTACCAGCGCCGCCTGTTCGGCAACACCATGCTCGGTGCCGTGGAACTCGAAAAACAACGTCGTCAGCTCCGGATAATTCAGTTTGGAATAACGATTGATTGCACGCATCTGTGCGTCATCGAGGAGTTCGACACGCGCGACCGGCACACCTAACTGTATGGTCTGAACGACCGTGTCGATCGCTCCCTCAAGGCTTTGGAAGCTGCAAACCGCGGAGGCAATCGCCTGTGGAATACCGTGTAACCGGAGCGTGACTTCCGTGATGACGCCCAGCGTGCCCTCTGCGCCGATCAACAGGCGCGTCAGGTCGTAGCCGGCGGCCGATTTTCGCGCCCGCCTAGCCGTCCGGATGGTACGGCCATCAGGCATCACCGCCTCCAGCGATAGCACCGCCTCGCGCATCGTGCCGTAGCGAACCGCATTAGTTCCGGACGCGCGGGTGGACGCCATCCCGCCGATCGAGGCGTTGGCACCCGGATCAATCGGAAAGAACAGGCCCTGGTCGCGCAGATGCGTGTTCAACTCTTCGCGCCTGACACCAGGCTGCACCGTGCAATCCTGGTCATCCGCACGGACGGCCAGAATGGCGTTCATCTCCGACATATCAAGGCAGACCCCGCCATTGATGGGCGTGACGTTGCCCTCTACCGACGTTCCGGCGCCAAATGCCACTAGAGGCACCTCATGTTGCGCACAGAGCTGCACCAGGGCCACCACGTCCTGTGTGCTGCGCGCGAAGACCACCGCGTCGGGTGATTGCGGGACATGGTGGCTTTCACTGCCGCCATGCTGCAGGCGCATCGCATCGCCGATATGCAGCCGGTCACCGAAAACGGCCCGCGCACCTGCGAGAAAGGGATCGATGCGGGCGGCGATGGCGCTCAATGCTGCTCTCCGTCAGAAGCGATAGCTCGCGCGGAGTCCGACGCGGCGGCGGTCTCCCTGAATGCTCAAATCCGAACCGATCGGCGGCGGCACGCCCGCCCGCACGAGCAGCGACTGATCGAGGTAGCTTTCTACATACCTTGTATCGAACAGATTAGTGGCAAAAAGTGACACGGCAATGTTCTTGTGTTGCCAAGTGATGGACGGGTTGGTCAGGACATAGGCGCGCAGGAAGGGTGCGACGGCCGGGTTGAGAGACGATCCGAGCCGAGAACCCTTGCCGATGACATCGACCGCGAACACCAGATTGTCGTCGTCCGAGATTGGTTGCGTGTAGCTCGTGCCCGCATTGAAGTTCCAGTCGGGCACGAACAGGATATGGTTGGAGGACAGCGGATAGCCCGTCGTCCGCAGGAACTCGTCGTCGTTCGTCACGCGGGCATGCAACAGGGTTATGCCGGCATCGATCCGCCATGCCTGCGTGGGACGAGCATGCAACTCGGCTTCCCAGCCATAGGTCTCCGCTTGTCCGCTGTTGAGGTTTACGGCGACGAATCCGGCGCCGGTCGTACTCGGTGCCAGGGCATTCTGCCCGATGAAATCCGAATAATCATTGTAGAAGACATCCGTATCGACTGACAAGCGGTTGCCGAACGCGGAGAATTTCGTGCCCGCCTCATAGGTCCAGACGCTGTCGCCATGGTAGAGGGGGTTGGGCGCGCCCGGCCCGTTCTCCCCGCCGCCACGGACGCCCCGCGCGACGGACAGGTAGGTCATGATTTCGGGCGTCCAGTGCTTGGCAAAGGTGAACCGCGGTTCGAATTCGTGAGCCACGTAGCCATTGGCATTGGCCGCATTCGTTGCGGTAAGGCGCTGGACATCATAGCGCAAGCCGGCGGAGAGATCGATCGTGGGTGTCAGCTTGTAGAACAAATTGCCGAAGGCCGCCTCGTTGATGTTGGTCGAATCAGCCACTGTGGGAACCGTCAGGTCGTATGGCACGACTGTGACCGATACCTTGTCCGCAACGGTGTACTTCTGGCCGTATATTCCGACAAGCGAGGACAGCCGGTCGCTATACTGTGTATCGGCCCGCAGCTCTGCGCTGCGTGAGACGGTATCCACCGTACCTTGTGACCTCAAGAAGTCATATGGACTGTAGTCGCCATCGGCCACGGCAGTCTCATTGCTTTCATCGTAGGCAACCGTTGCAGTAATCTTGGTTGCCAGTGCGGCCACATCAAAGACGCCCGTCAGGTTGGCGCGCTTGTATGTGAACGTCGCGATGTTATCGATGTTACGTTCGCCGTGCAGCGTGTAGTCGTACGGTCCGGTGCTGTCGAAATACGGCGTATTACCGCCATGCACCCGGTCGTAATCACCATTCAGCGTGAACACCGCCCACTCCAAAGGTTCGAACCGCAGCGTTCCGTCCAGACTCTTCTGGCTGAGCGGGTTTGCATGGGTGTTGGTGAGCGTGTTCTCCTGAAAACCGTCCTGGTCATGGTCCGACGCCGAAAGCCGTCCCTGAAGGATGCCTGGAATGATCGGGCCGCTGACAAAGCCCGATATTGATTTGTAGCCATCCGGACCCGCCAGCGCGCCATCCACACCGGCCGTGACCTGCTCGCCCGGCGGACGCGTGATGACGTTGATGGCACCGCCGAGCGTGTTGTTGCCAAACAACGTGCCTTGCGGACCCTTCAGCACTTCAACCCGCTCCACATCGACCAGCGGCGTCTGCAGATAGGATGTATCGGGCTCATAAACGCCGTTGAGGAAGATGCCTACGCCCGGCTGGACCGTGTCGATCAGCGTGGTGCCAACACCGCGTATGGATATGAAGGCACGACTGACGCTGTCGGAGTTGATGGTAAGCCCCGGCACATAGGCGGCGATATCCTTGACCGTGTTGACCTGCTTGTCCTTCAACGTCTTGCCGGACAGTGCCGTGACGGCAACGGGAACGTTTTTGAGCTTCTCGGTTCTCAAGCGGGCCGTGACGACGACCTCTTCCACAGCGCCCGATTTGGCAGGCGGTTGCGGGCTTTGCGACGCTGGGGCCTGACCCAACGCCAGGACCGGTGCGGTCATCGCCGCGCCAAAAAACAGATATGTCGCCGCACGCATGCGCGTTCACTCCCCTCACGCGCGGCCATTTGCGGCGCCGCATCTCGTTGGCGCCAAGTTAGTTGGGAGTTCACCTATAAGATAGGTTAGAGCATCGTTCAAACTATGCCGATCGGCTCCTAGGGTTGGCTACGCGGTTCGATGCATTGTCCGGCACGAGTGCCTCGGCGGGCATTACAGGATCGCGTGCGGATCGGCCGTTCTGGATGGAGAACACCTGTCTTTCAATTGCATCGTATTGTGGCCAGGGAATAGCGCCGTTTGTCGCGAAATCGACCCAAATCCTGTGGACGCGGTCGGCAAGCGCCTGTGGCGGTGCCTCTCCCGCCAGGCCTTTCGGGCCAGTGCACGTCGCCAGCGTGTCGAAGACGAATGGCAGGTCCATGGCGTGGCACGCGCCCAGCTCGCCGCCGAACATGGGCGAGCGCCAGTCGAACTCGTAGAGGTAAGTGCGTCCCCTGTGGGCCGCGGCAAACCAGCGGGCTGGCAGGCGGAACACGAGGTCTGACATCGCTTTCGTAAAGACCTCGCCCGCCTTGCGTGCCGGCGCGCCCATGCCGTAGGCGCGCAGAATGGCCCGGGCGTTCGGATGCACGCGTGCGAGCATGAGCCAGGCCAGCAGCCTGTTGATTTTTTTGCCGGCGCCGGTTGGCACCATGTAAAGGTTCATCTCCTCCGCGTTCGTGCCGATCAGAATGTCCACTTCGGCGCCGGCGCCATCGCGCAACGCGTCCAACGGGGCGCGCGGCAGCACATCATCGCCGATCACGGGCAGGAACTTGCTCAGGCCGAAAGCCGGCTCGCGACCCTGGTCATCGCGCAGATCGAGGCCGAACAAAGACGGTTTGGAAATCTTCTCGACCGCTGAGAGACAATCTTCGATCGTCGTCCGACAATAGCCGGCAAGATCGGGCGTTACGCCCAACATCCTGGCCAACCGGCGGGTCAGCCGCGCGGCGACATGCGGCGGCCGCACCATCGAGCCATGCCCGCTTTGTATGATCGCGCGCTGAAACAGGCCGCGCGCCAATGGCGAGGCCACCAGATCGGCCAGTGACATCGCACCGGCTGATTCGCCGAAGACCGTAACGTTGCCAGCATCACCACCGAAGGCGGCGGCATTGTCGCGCACCCATTCCAATGCGGCGATCTGATCGCGCAGGCCCAAATTGGTCGGCGCGCCAGGGATCGGCACGAAGCCGTCTATGCCCATGCGGTAATTGATCGCCATGCACACCACGCCCGATCGCGCGAAGGCGCTGCCGTCACTCACCGGCGCGTCGTTGCCACCCGCCACGAAGGCGCCCCCATGGATGAAGACCATCACGGGCGCGTTCTTGCCGGGGGGATCGGGCGCCCAGACGTTGACGTTCAGGTAACCATCACCTCGCCGCCAGCCCGGACCAACGAGCGCGTCTACGTCCAGAGCGGGGAAGGGCACGCGCGATTGCGGTGCGGTCGGGCCCTGCAGTATGGCATCACGCAAGCCTTGCCAAGGCTCAGGTGGCATAGGTTCGGCGAAGCGCCGCGCACCCACCGGGGCGGCGGCATAGGGAACGCCCAGATATCGCACAATATTGTCGCCGTGCGTGCCGCGGATCTGGCCGGCTGTCGTTGTCACTATCGGATCGCTCAATCGTCTTGTCCTGTCCAAAGGCGAGAAGCAAATATGCGGCGATGTGCCTACCGTCGCCAAACGCTCCGTGTTGTTTGACAAGGTCCAAGGGTGGCGCGACGGTAATATGAGACAGCTGGGCGGGAAGACGTAGGCAGGTCGGTTTGCCCAGCTGCACTCTTGCTGTGCCGTCCCCAAATGTCCGGTTTGTGCCGACTTGCTCAAACAGCAAGGCTGGCTCCATGCAAAATTCGTCAAAGGCATGATGCTAAATCGTGCGAATCTGGGCGCGCTGCACCCGCCTGTCATAACGCCGGCCTACAATCCGGCTGCGCTTAGCGCGGGGATCGTTCATCTTGGCCTGGGTGGCTTTGCCCGCTCCCACCTGGCTCGCTACACTCACGACCTGATGGAGCTCGATCCTTCGGGGAGGTGTTGGGGCATCATCGGCGCGGGGCTGCGGCCGGAAGACAAGGCCATGCACGATGCGCTCGCGCCCCAGGACGGTCTTTACACGCTCATGGAGCGCGATGCCGAGGGCGAGAGGGTGACCATCATCGGCGCACTAGCCGACCTGATCTTTGCCGCGGAGGCGAGCGACTCGCTGTTGGCGGCGATAGAGAACCCCGCGATCCGCATCGTCAGCCTGACCGTGACGGAACATGGCTACTGCCTTCACCGCGCGACGAAAACACTGGATTTTGATCACGCGCTCATCTGCCACGGTCTCGCCGTGCGCGCCGTGCGCGAAC
>CAXUNZ010000098.1:0-11306 GCA_964252525.1 uncultured Acetobacteraceae bacterium | reverse complement strand
GCCCTAAGCCTTGCGGACGCCCGCCGGAAGGCCGGCGATGCTCTTCAATTGGTAGCCCAGGGCAAGGACCCTGCCGCCGCGAAGGCGGACGTGAAGGCTGCTGTGGCTCCCAAGGCTGATACCGTCGAGTCTGTGGTGGCCAACTTCATGACCCGGCACATGGAAGGCAAGAAACGCGCCCCGCGCTACGTGACAGAGACGCAGCGCAATTTCGACAACCACGTTCTGCCGCGCTGGCGCGATCGTGACATAAAGAGCATCAGCCGCCGGGACGTCATCGAACTGCTGGACGCTGTTGCGGACGGCGGGACCGAGATCAAAGACAAGGACGGCAAGAAAAAGATAGTGGCCGGCGGCAAGATTGCTGCCAATCGTGTGTTGGCCGCCGTCCGCGCCATGTTCAACTGGGCGCTGCGCCGCGGGATCATCGAAACTGTCCCCACGACGCTTGTTGAACGGCCCGGCGAGGAGACCAAGCGGGAACGGCACCTGGCGGCCGACGAGATCAAGGCGGTTTGGGGTGCGGCGCGCGACGAAGGCTATCCGTTCGGAGACTTCTTCCGCCTGACCCTGCTGACCGGCCAGCGGCGCGATGAGGTAGCCGGCGCCCAGTGGGCGCACATAGACCTAGAGGAGAAGACCTGGGCGCTGCCTGCGGAGCTGACGAAGGCGGGCAGGGCGCACATCATCCCCCTCTCTCCCGCCGCCATCGCGCTCATCAAGGCGCTACCCCGCTTGACGATGCGCAGCCTCGGGGGCGCCAAGCCCTCGCCCTATTTGTTCACCACCACGGGAGATCGGCCCATCTCCGGTTACAGCGTCGCCAAGAAGCGGCTCGACGCCGCCGTTGCCAAGGCGCGCAAGGATGGGACCGCACCCGCGGAGAACTGGACGACGCATGATCTGCGTCGCACCGCTGCGTCGGAAATGGGGCGGCTTAAGGTGCCCCGGCTGATTATCGAAAAGGTGCTTAATCATTCTGACCGCACGGTGACGGCGGTTTATGACCGCTACGAATATCTTGCGGAAAAGAAGCACGCGCTAGACACCTGGGGTGCCTACGTGGAGCGGCTGGTATCTCCGCCGGCGGACAATGTGGTGGAGCTGCGGGCGTGAGCGAGCGTTCGCCACTTTTGCCGGAGGGCGGCTTCACGACTGCATGGCTTAAATCGCTGATGGCTGAAAAGCGAGTCTTGAAAGGTGGACACTGGAAAGAGTTTTCTAGCGAAGCCTTACAACATCTCGTCTCTGATATTAGCTCCCGCGCTTTTTGTCATCTTCATCCGCCACAGTCAGCACCGGAACTGCAATCCCTGCATGATGAAGATGGTATAGAAGCGGCGCAAGTATTGCTTGCAAGCCTAAGCGCTCGAAGGAATACATTGCGCCGTCTCCTTGCTATAAACGAGTTTAGGCAACATGATCCGTGTAATGTTGCTCTAGCGTTAAAGAACAGCGAAGCCATCGCCCTTCTCGAAGCAGCTATCGAGGCGGTTGATAACGTCATGCCTTTGCTGTCTGCACAAGAACGGCCAGTGGTGCAGCTGCGCTGGCAAGATCACGCATGCTCATTAGCCGAATGTTTTATGAGATGGAGAAGGATAATTCAGCCAGAATTACCAGTTGGACTTTCAATCGACGGCCCCGTCGCCACGTTTGTTGCGTCAGTAATGCCTTTCATAACCGGCGACAAGCCTTCGGTTTCAGCGGCTGGCACTTTCCTAAAAAGAAATATGGAGGCTTACGGTAGGGGCACGCACTCGTAACATTTCGCCCCAGGTCAAGACGTTACGCTTTCGTGCACTCGTAGCGCAGCGGTATCGCCGTATGTAAGTAGCCATCCGTCACCGGGCCGAACACCTCGCCACCGGTTTGCACGGAGGCCACTATGCAGCCACAACTCGTCGCGGAGTCGAATCGCGCCGCCGCACATCCCCCTGCGGATGATGACACCCTGCTCACCAGCAATCAGGCTCGCGCCCGCGTCGGCGGCGTAAGCAACATGTGTTTGTGGCGCTGGATGCGTGACGATCGGGTGCAGTTTCCGCAGCCACTCAAAATTAATAAGCGCAATTATTGGCGCCTTGGCGACTTGCGGCGCTGGCAGGCCGAGCGAGCGGCGAAGAAGGCCGCATAACAAAAGCCCCGGACACGCTTGGCGGCGCTCCGGGGCGGACTTGTTGGCTACTGACGCACTTCGACCCTGCTGACGTAGCCGAATCCGTCTTCGATTACAAGCGCCACCAGGCATCCGGTCCTCATGAAAGGACCCGACCATGCCTGACGCCCACCACTACTACCGGCAATCCAATCCCGGCGTGAACCCGGCCTTTCGAGGTTGGCGCCAAAAAGCCTTGCCCCGCAATGCTGGCATCCCGGATAGGGCAGCCGACATCGAAATTTCCCACGGACACTACGCCGTGGCCGATCGGCTGGCGTGGCTGGCCGCAGAGTCGCGGGAGGCTGCCCTATGAGCATCCCCGAGGCGATCTTGCTGACCAGCGATCCTCTTTCGCTGGTCCACCATGCAAGCCATCCTTTCGCCCTCGCCTTGCTGCCCGGCAGCGTTGACCTTGGCGATGGCGGTGCCCGTGGCTTGTGGCTTGTCGATGCTGACTGCGGGATGGCCACACTCAACGACCCGGCCTTCACCGCGTACTTGGCCGGCGGCGTTCCGATCACCGTTCACGCTGAAAAGCTGCGCGACCTGCGACCGTTCCTGCGGCGCAAGGCGGAGTTCCGGCGGCGCGGGTATCGTGTTGAAGTCGTGGCCGTGAGGACAGCATGAACGCCATCGCTCCTGTTGATATCGGCAAGCTCGCAAAGCTGTGCGGCTTGTTTTCAAGCGACCAAATGGGCGAGCGCGCCGCCGCAGCGGCTAAGGCAGACGCGATGGTGCGTGCAGCGGGGTTGACTTGGCCGGATGTGCTCACGCCAAAAATGGACGACGCCGTCCATTTTGAAGCTTCGCGCCGGCACGAAAATCTAACGCCCGGCATGATCCTCGCGCAATTCGGCGATCGGCTCACCGGTTGGGAAAAGGGCTTTCTCACCAGCATCATCCGCCGGCCGCATCTGTCGGCACGTCAATGCGAGGTGCTGGACGAAATTAGGGCGAGGTTTCCATGACCTGTGAAATCACCCTCGCCAGTCTTGCACCGCGACCCATTTGGGTTGCCTGGCAGACTCAGGATCGCAGGAACAAGAAGGGCGAAAACAAGCCAACCAAGGTGCCCTTCGATCCGGGCGGCCAGCGCGAGGCGAAAGCAAACGACGCAACCACGTGGGGGACGCGCAATGAGGCGGAGGCACGCGCGCGCAAGCTGCCAAAGCCATATAACGACGGCGGCGTAGGCATCGAGTTTGCCCCAATTGATCATGGCCTCAGTCTTTGGGGCATTGATTTAGACACCTGCCGCGACAAAGAAACCGGCGAATTAGCCGGTTGGGCAGAAGATTTTATTGCCAGCCTTGATTCATACGTTGAGGTTTCCCCGTCAGGAACTGGCGTGAAGGCGTTTGCGACCTACGATACTGACGCGATTGCCGATCTTCGCAAGCACATGAAGGGTGCGGATTGGGGAAAGAAATGGTGCGACTCATCTGAGACAGACCATCCGCCCGGCATTGAGGCATACCTGGGCGGCCGGTTTTTCACCGTCACCGATCACATCCTGGTCGGGAGCCGGCAGGACCTTCGGCATATTCCTAGCATCAGCATAATTGGCTTGTTCACGCGCGCTGCCACGGTCTTTGCCAAGCCGGATGCCGCCAAACGCGGAGAAAAGGCGAGCAGTGCCGATAGGTCTCGGAGTTCCGCCGCTTTTTGCATTGGGAAGAGGTTTGTTGCTGACGGTGCTACCTTTGAGCAGATGTGTGACGGCTTGCGCACTGATCCTGACACCGCCGAATGGATGCAGGAAAAAGGCGAAGCCTACGACTTTCGAGAGGCGCGCCGCATCTTTGAAAAGGCAAAAGCTTCCGGCCCACTGATCCGCGTCGTCGCTGGCGATCTTCACCTCAACGCCACATCCGGCGAAGCCGCGATCATTGAAGCGAGGCTGCCAATCTTCCAACGCGGCAACAACCTGGTGCGGCCTGTTGTCCAGGAAGTGCCGGCGGCGCGTGGCAAGATGACGGTTTCCGCCGCCTTACATGAAATTGGTGCGCATGGCCTGGTAGATGCGCTGTGCGGCTGCGCGACATGGGAGCGTTTCGACGCACGCGCGGAGGATTGGCAGCGCATCAATCCACCTAAGCAGGTGGCGGAGATAATTCTGTCACGCGCCGGCGCGTGGACGCTGCCCAAGATCGTTGGAGTAGTAACCTGCCCGACACTGCGCCCTGATGGCTCTATCCTGTCGGCACACGGGTATGATGTAGCAACCCGCCTCTATCATGCCGCCGACCCAGCCCTCGTTCTCGCGGAGGCGGTGCAGAAGCCGACGCATGACCTTGCTAGAAAGGCGCTGGCCGTCTTGCGCGGCTTACTGGCGGAGTTCCCCTTCGCCGATGCGGCCGAGCCTGAGAAGCCATCTGTGAGCCAGTCAGTCGCCCTCTCCGGCTTGATTACGCCCGTGGTTCGAGGCGCATTGTCGGTTGCCCCTCTCCATGCGTTCCGCGCCAACACTGCCGGCACGGGCAAGAGCTATCTGGTCGATATCGCCAGCGCCATCAGCACCGGCCGCCCGTGCCCTGTCGCATCCGTGGCCGCCGATGAAGCGGAAACAGAGAAGCGCATCGCTGGCTTGCTTCTCGCCGGCTTTCCGATTGCGAGCCTGGACAATTGCAATGGCATTCTGGGCGGTGACACGCTTTGCCAGGCGATTGAGCGACCCCTTGTGCGCATCCGGCGCCTTGGCGGATCGGATATCATCGAAATCGAATCCCGCGCCACGATGTTCGCCACCGGCAACGCGCTCCAAGTACGGGGCGACATGGTGCGACGGACGCTAATCTGCGACCTGGATGCAGGTGTCGAGCGCCCCGAGCTGCGCACCTTTCAGGGTGATCCCGTCGCCGCCGTCATGGCGAACCGCGGGCGCTACGTGTCCGCGTGCCTAATCATCGTGCGCGCCTATCTCGCGGCCGGATCGCCTGATTTGCTGCCGCCGATCGCCAGCTTTGCGGATTGGTCCAACATTGTGCGCTCCGCGCTTTGCTGGCTTGGGTGTCCTGATGCAGCGAGTAGCATGGAGGTGGCGCGAGAGGACGATCCTGACCTAGCTGAAATCCGAGAGGTCATGGCGGCTTGGCTTACCTGCGTAACGGTCGGTCAGCAGCGGACGGCGCAAGACCTTGCTGACCTTGCCGAGCAGCGCGTGCAGGACAGCCACGGCAAAAGTACCGCCTATCCTCAGCATCGCGAATGGAGCGACTGTCTGGCCCGCTTAGTGGGGGAGCGCGGCGGCAGCAGCACAAGAAAGCTGGGGAACTGGCTGCGCAAGCATCAAGGGCGGGTGGTCGAAGGCAAGCGGTTCATAAAGGCCAAAGAACAGGCGCATGGAGGCGCTGCGCTCTGGTCAATCCAGCCCTCGCGGTGACTGTGGTGACAATGGTGGGTCAGTTCCAACCGACTCCTACAAACTGTCAATCACATACTACAACAATACTGTCTCGCAATGACAGTTTCTCACGTCCATTGGGGAGTGTGTCACCACAGTCACCACAGTCACCATGTGAATCACCCCTGCTGGGGTGCTGAGACAAGGCTCCTTTACTCAAACGCGTGCTTCCGCCAGGCCACACGCGCCAACACATACGCCCGCGCGTCGGCGCGCGATCACTATACGACCCGCCGTGCGCCGCGAGCCGTTTCACGCCCCATCCAACGCCACCGCCAGCAGACAGGCACATGATGTAGCGTCATGTGCTGCATTGTTATAGTCGATTGATATTGCAATGCTTTCGTCGGCGCGAGTATCATGCACCTATGTCACGGGTAACTGGCGGGTAAATCAGCGTGCCTCAAACCGCTCCAACAACCAAGCCGATCGGCCCCTATAGTCGCCCCGCTGCCCTGGCGAAGCTGGACGGTCGCACCAAGGAAGCACGCTTGGTCCGCGAGACCCGCGCGGCGCTGTTGGAGCACGTCGCCGGTAAGCCATCAGCGACACAGGCGGCCCTGATTGAACGGGCGGTTCAGCTCACGCTGCGCATCGCCGCCATGGACCGGAAATTCGCGGAGACTGGCGCTCAGACCGAGCACGACAGCCGGTGCTATTTGGCGTGGAGCAACTCACTGCGCCTGCTTCTCCGCGACCTTGGCCTGAAAGGCGCCGCCAGCGCCCCACCAAGCCTTGCTGAACATCTTGCCGCGCGATCGGCAGCCGCATGACCATAATCGAGGCGCTGGACGACCCTGCGCTGTTTAAGCCCCATTTCCGGGGCACGTCCTGGACGGCCTGGCGGGCGTTCCTGAAGGCCTTGTTCGCCCTGGCCATGGACGATGCGGAGCTGGCGCTTTACCGCGCGCATACGGGTCGTCAGAGCCCGCCTGGCGCCGCGTTCAAGGAGGCTGCCCTTGTCATTGGTCGTCGCGGCGGCAAGAGCCGAAACCTCGCGCTCATAGCTGTCTTTCTGGCCTGCTTCCGTGATTATTCTGAGCACTTGGCACCCGGCGAAATGGCGACTGTGGCTGTCATCGCCGCCGATCGCCGGCAAGCTCGCTCCATCTTCCGCTTTGCGGAAGGCATGCTCGCCGCGGTGCCAATGCTGCGCGCCTTAATACAGGACCAGTCCGCCGAGACGATCACACTCAGCAACAGAGTGGTGATCGAAATTCACACCGCCAGTTTTCGCGTCACGCGCGGCTACACCTTCGCCGCCGTGCTTGCAGACGAGACGGCATTTTGGCGGTCTGACGACAGCGCCAACCCTGATGTTGAGATTTTCGCCGCCCTCCGCCCCGGCATGGCGACGATACCCGGCTCCGTCCTGCTCAACGCATCATCGCCGTATCGGAAGCGAGGGGTGCTTCACGCTTCCTACGCCAAGTATTTTGGGCGCGACGATGCGCGTGTCCTTGTCTGGCAAGCCGACACGCTGACGATGAACCCGGCGCTGGACCGCTCTATCGTTGATGAAGCCTATGAAGACGATCCCGAGGCGGCATCGGCCGAGTATGGTGCGCAGTTCCGTTCCGACCTGTCCGATTTTGTCCCCCGTGCGGTGGTGAACGCGTGCACCGCGCCAGGTCGGTTTGAGATACCCCCGCTGCCGGGAATGCATTACGTGGCGTTTTGCGATCCGGCCGGCGGCACGGGCACCGACTCCATGACCGTGGCAGTCGCGCACCTGGAGCGCGACAAGGTCGTGCTGGATGCGGTGCGGGAGGTTCGGCCGCCGTTCTCACCGGAGGGCGTGACGCTTGATTTCGTGACCCTGCTGAGGAGCTACGGCATCAAGAAGATGCAGGGCGACCGATACGCCGGATCGTGGCCGGCAGAACGCTTCGCCACTCACGGCATAACGTATGAGCCGGCGGAGCATCCCAAGTCCGACATCTACCGAGATTTTCTTCCGGTGCTGAATAGCGGGCGCGTCGAGTTGCTGGACCTGCCACGCTTAGCAAATCAGTTCTGCGCCTTGGAACGCCGCACGTCGCGCGGGGGGCGCGATAGCATTGATCATCCGCCGGGCGGGCACGATGATGTTGCAAACGTCGCGGCGGGTGTTCTGCTTATGGCGAAAGTTCCACCAGCGCGACCCGCACGATTTGTGCGCATTGATTACATTAGCAGATAGGATGCCCCATGACTGAGAAAACGAAGCACGCGCGCGAAATGACCGACCAAGAGGCTGACGCCGCGCTCAGGTCTTTGGGATCACGGCGGCATCCATCCAGTGCAGACAGGGCAGCCGTAAAGACGAACGGCACGAACTGGGAACTAATCGCGTCAAACATCCGCGCGATGAGTATTGCGGAGTTGCACGCTTTCGAGGATAAATACGGGATTTCGATCGATCCCAACATCGGCATTGTAAAGCCATGGCATCAAATGACCCCCAGTGAAAAAGCGAGGTTTCAGTCGCTGCACAAAATCACGCCGAAGGAGGATTAAAAGGCCGATGCGACGAACACAACTTTTACCCCCGCCGGCACCGTCACGGTTACTCCCGACGTTGCTTCCACGAGCTATCCCATGCCGCCGGTTGACGCCGGAAATCAGGATACGGTACTGACGTGCACGAACAACCTTTGTTGGGTTGCGTTTGGCACTGGTGCCGTAGTGAGCGGTAGCGGTGGTGCCGTCGGCAGTATTACGGTCACGCCGGGCACGCCGATCCTGTTGACCACGAACGCGACCACGTTGGCAGCGGCGCAGGCGAAAGGCAATCCAAACGTGATAGGAGGCACACCCGCGAGTGTTGCAGCCGGAGCCGTGGCGTTTGCAGCGATTGCGAGAATGAGGGGCGTCAGCCTGACTGTGACGCGTGGTTCTACCGCCGCTAGCAACGTTTTTTGAGGAGGTTGGGGGAATGTCGGCAGGATTTCTCATGGCAAGCGCCAGTGCGTCGATCGGCCGCGCGCACAATGTGCTACGCAGCTTGATGCAAGGCGTGTATGATGAGATGGGCTTGGCTTGGAGAAATCATGAGCGTGCCCGCCAGGCTAGCGAGCGGCATGCCTTCGGTCCGATCCCAAAGCTGCTTCTGCGTTGGTCGACTATTTGACGCCGCGTGCTGCTTTTTTGCAGGCGATGGCCGGGCTTTCGGTTTCTGAAATGATGACGCTCACTCCAATGCTGGACGCAAGTGCGCCTGTTGAAACTGTGGACCAGCGCCGCGTGATCGACGCGCACCCTCCTATATCAGCTTGGTTTGCGGAGCGTGCCGCTGCTGCCACTTTGGCAGACGAACTCAATAAGGTTGCCCGCGAACGTGAAATCGCGGCTTACGCGGCCGATGCGCCTGCCCGCCTGGTGCGGGGGCTACGAGCCAAGGGCGTAGAACTGACGGTAGATAAACAGGGACGCCTCAGTGTGCGTCCTGCCGGTCTGGTGACAGAAGGCGAGCGTGCAGAGCTGAGCGAGCACAAGAGCGCGGTGGCTGCCCTGCTGCGGGCGGAGGCGCCGGCCGAGCTGGTGATTGCATAGAGTGTGGCGGCAGGCGCGGAAGCGGCGCCCTCCCTTTCTGGGGGTGCACGCGCCGCATTGGAGGCTCGCAAGGGACAGCCTAGCTGCGTGGTGAACTACCCGCCCGCCATTGACAGGGCGGTGCCCCCCATGGCCAGCCACTTCGCGTCACGCTGTTCATGAACAAGCATTGACGATGGCTGATGATTGGGCTGCATTCCTGCAACAAAGTCAGGAGCGGGTTTAATGCGGAGATTCGTTGTCAGCGCGCTCGCTGTCTTGCTTTCCGCCAACTTCGACAACGACGCCGCTGGGCAAGTCCCCACGAGGCGCCCACATTCTATCCGCTCCCGCAAATAAGCTGTGGGGCTGGCGTGAGATGGCAGTAGCAACGCCAGAGGGGCACCGGATGATGTTTTGCACAGCCCATGTTTGGCGGGGAGGACGCCATGTCGCCGCTCACGCCTACGACGGCGGAAGAAGTGCGATGACACCGGGAGGTTCCATGAAACGAGTAAGTCTTGCTGCTAGTCTCATTGGCTGTGCTGTCATGTTCGTCGGGGCAATTGCCGAAGCAGGAGAACACGCTCAGGCACCGATCGTCTTCTTTGACATTGCCGGACCGGATATGGCTCGGCAGGCGGCCTTCTATCGAGCCGTATTTGACTGGAACATCGGCAAGGACGGCCGCTTTTCGCCGTCGATCACAATGCCGCTCGGGGCGACGCTGCGCCAGGACCCTCGCGACAAGATCATCTATGTCGGAGTGGATGACGTCACTGCAACGCTGGCGAGGATCAAGGCCCTTGGGGGGTCCATCATCCAGCCACGGCTGGAGGTGAAGGGAGTTGTCGTGCTGGGGCTTTTCACAGACCCAGCCGGCAATTCAATGGGCCTGGTTGAATTGAAAGACGGTAAGCCGAAGGTCCCCTGAGCAGGCCGCGATCCGAGCCGCCCTGGAGGCGGCTGGAGTGGAGTTCATCGATCCTAACGGCGGCGGCCCCGCTGTGCGCCTCCGCAAACCCCAGCGACCCACACAGAAGACCTGATGATTGTCACCTAAGTCCCGTCCCAGGGCCGGCCAGCGCTTCGTCTATGTCATCGACTCTCTATCAGGCTCTCGTAGATCGCACGCGGCGCGGAGGGTCTGGAACACGCCTGCTCTTTGTACTCGAACTACTGGAGCGCGCACGTTGACCGCGACGTAAACAACCCCTAGTAGCAGGCGCCCGGAACGATAAGGGCTAGGGATGCTTCCATGGTCGATCGTCTTCGCTCACCCAAAACAGCCGCCGCGCTAGACGAAGCCATTGAGTGCGCCTGCGAGCTGAGGAACATGGTCGTGGCAGAGCGGCTGTTTAACATCTACCGGCTGCTGCTGGAGGACTATCTAGCGCATCGACGCGTGTCTGCGGGTGGTCGGGCGTAGCTTGCGTGGGCCGCGTTGCCCCGCCGCTTCGTGCCTAGGGATATGACTAGTGGCGAGCCGCTGTTTTT
Organism: uncultured Acetobacteraceae bacterium; assembly: GCA_964252525.1. Classification (GTDB taxonomy): domain Bacteria; phylum Pseudomonadota; class Alphaproteobacteria; order Acetobacterales; family Acetobacteraceae; genus CAJCIS01. The sequence goes on along the minus strand of CAXUNZ010000098.1, from coordinate 732 downwards.
GGGGCTTGGTTAGAGAAGGGAAACGAACTAGGTTTAAAGCGTGTTGCGTTTGGGGCGGAATCGAATGAATCTCGACCATTTGGAGACGGTAGGCGCTGCGACTGTTCTCACTAAACAAGAAGGTCACGCCGTTGATCACGTTCAGCGTTCGATGGACGATTTCGCTAGAAATGTGGAGATTACGAGAGACGTAAGGTTTCAAGCAAATTTGCGTTTAGCTAGGCGACAGAGATCGTCATCTTATTGTGTTTCTCTTTTATCTTTGTATGTAATAGGACTGTCTTTGATACCGAACATTATATCGCTTGCTGCTTACCAAAGCCAGCTTCTGCTTGCGTGCTCCATTATACTGTCTGTGTTTGTGATATTTACATCAATAATCGACGGTTCGCAAAACTTCTTTCATCAAGGTGAATTGCTGCATGAGTGCGCCCGTAAAGTGGCGTTCATTAGTTATGAACTAAAGAACATAGATGTTAGGCAGAGTCCAGATGACGCGATGCAAAAATTAACCCGGCCACAAGAGCGGTATAGACTCGCTCTAGATGATTGCCCAACCAACCATGATAATGCAGATTATTACAAAGAAGTCAGCAATAAGCCTCACTTATTTCCGAAGCGGTATTCCGGTAAAATAAAGTTCTTAATTAAATTGCGTTATACGCTTTCGCACGTTTTTCTTAGAACACCTTTCAAAACCTGCGATACAGAGCTCTGAGGCAGATAAGCGAA
>CAXUNZ010000097.1:0-11362 GCA_964252525.1 uncultured Acetobacteraceae bacterium | reverse complement strand
TTCATCCCCAGCCTGCGCCTGGTCTATTACGAGGACCGCACGCACCACGCCGACATGACCATCAAGGTGACCGGCCATCAATGGTATTGGGAATACACCTATCCCGACTCAGCCGGCCTGCATTTCGACAGCTACATGATCAATGACGAGGACCTGAAGACGGACCATCAGCGCAGCCTGCGCCATCTGCTCGTGGATAATCAGCTCGTGTTGCCGGTGGGCAAGAACATCCGCATCCTGACCACGAGCGCGGACGTGATCCACAGCTTCTTCATCCCCTCGCTGGGCGTGCAGCGCTACGCCATTCCCGGCCGCACGATTGAAACCTGGGTGCGCGTGAATGCGCCGGGCGACTATTACGGCGAATGCAACCAGATCTGCGGCATGAACCATGCGGTCATGCCGATCGGCGTGCACGCGGTCAGCCCCGCCGCATTCCAGGCTTGGCTTGATCAAAAGAAGGCCCATGGTAGCAGCGCCAGCGCGGACGCACCTCGCCCCGTGACCCTGGCTTCGGAGCACTGAGATGTCCGCGACGACCCACGATTTCGAGCCGGCACATGGACATGGCGTTCATGACGATCATGGCCACCACCATCCGACCTTCGCGCAACGCTGGCTGTTTTCGACCAATCACAAGGACATCGGCACGCTCTATCTGCTCTTCGCCGTGATGGCGGGGCTGGTCGGCGGCGTGCTGTCGATCATCATGCGCGCGCAGCTGATGTATCCCAACAACCATGTCGTCACCAACGGCCAGGCATGGAACACGATCATCACGGCGCACGGCCTGATCATGATCTTCTTCACGGTCATGCCCGCGCTGATCGGCGGCTTCGGCAACTGGTTCATTCCGCTGATGATCGGCGCGCCGGACATGGCCTTTCCGCGGCTGAATAATATCAGCTTCTGGCTGCTGGTGCCCGCCTTCATCCTGATCATGACCGGCCTGTTCATGCAGGAGAGCGGCAGCGGCTGGACGCTTTATCCGCCGCTGTCCAACCAGAATTACGAAGCCGGACCGGGCATGGATTTCACCCTGTTCGCGCTGCATCTGGCGGGCGTGTCCTCCCTGCTGGGGGCGATGAACTTTATCACCACCATCTTCAACATGCGCGCGCCCGGCATGACGATGCACAAGATGCCCCTGTTCATCTGGGGCATGCTGGTCACCGCCTTCCTGCTGGTGCTCTCGCTGCCCGTTTTGGCCGGCGCGATCACCATGCTGATCTGTGACCGTAATTTCGGCACTTCCTTCTTCGATCCGCAAGGCGGCGGCGATCCGGTGCTGTGGCAGCATCTGTTCTGGTTTTTCGGCCACCCCGAAGTCTACATCATGATCCTGCCGGGCTTCGGCATTATCAGCCATGTGATCAGCACGTTCAGCCGCAAGCCGGTGTTCGGCTATCTCGGCATGGCCTACGCCATGGTGGCGATCGGCGTGGTCGGTTTCGTCGTGTGGGCGCACCACATGTTCATCTCCGGCATTTCCGTCGACACGCGCGCCTACTTCATGACCGCGACGATGGTCATTGCCGTGCCCACGGGCATCAAGATCTTCAGCTGGATCGCCACCATGTGGGGCGGCTCGATCGAGATGAAGACGCCGATGCTCTGGGCGGTGGGCTTCATCTTCCTCTTTACCGTTGGCGGCGTGACCGGCGTGGTGCTGGCCAATGCGGGGATCGACCAGGTCCTGCACAACACCTATTATGTGGTGGCGCATTTCCACTACGTACTTTCGCTGGGCGCGGTGTTCTCGATCTTTGCCGGCTGGTACTACTGGATCGGCAAGATGACCGGCAAGCAGTATCCCGAATTCTGGGGCAAGGTGCATTTCTGGGTCACCTTCATCGGCGTGAACTTCACCTTCTTCCCGATGCATTTCCTTGGGGCGGCTGGCATGCCGCGGCGCTATCCCGACTACCCGGAGGCGTTCGCCGGCTGGAACTTCGTGGCCTCGCTCGGCTCGTATCTGGGCGGATTTTCCGTGCTGATTTTCCTCTATGTCGCGTGGCGCACCTTCCGCGCGCCGGTCACGCTGGCGGATAATTACTGGGGCGAGGGTGCGACGACGCTGGAATGGACGGTGACCTCGCCGCCGCCGTTCCACACGTTCGAAGAGCTGCCGCGGGTGCAATGATGGCGGCGGGGGTCGCGCTACCGGCCGAGGAGACGCGCTGGCAGGACTGGTTCGCCCTGCTCAAGCCGCGCGTGGTCAGCCTGGTGGTGTTCACCGGCGCCATCGGCCTGGCCGCGGCGCCCGGACATCTGCATCCCGTGTTGGCCTTTACCGCCCTGTTGTGCATCGCGATTGCGGCGGGCGCCGCGGGCTGTCTGAACATGTGGTGGGAGCGCGACATCGATGCGCTGATGGCGCGCACCGCGCAGCGGCCGATTCCGGACGGGCGGATCGAGCCCGGCGATGCGCTGGGTTTCGGGGTTGCGCTGGCCGTCTTTTCCGTTCTGTTGATGGGATTGGCGATCAATGTGCTGTCCGCCGCCATCCTTACCGCGTCGATCGCCTTTTACGTCGGCATTTACACGATCTGGCTGAAGCGGCGCACACCGCAGAACATCGTCATCGGCGGCGCCGCGGGCGCCTTTCCGCCGGTGATCGGATGGGCGGCGGTGACGGGGCATGCCGGCGTACTGCCCGTGCTGATGTTTTTGATGATCTTCCTGTGGACGCCGCCGCATTTCTGGAGCCTGTCGCTCTACGCCTGCCGCGACTATGGCCGTGCCGGCGTGCCGATGCTGCCTGTCGTGCGCGGCGCCAGGCACACGCGGGTGCAGATCTTCGTCTACACGCTGCTGCTGGCCATTTCGTCCGTGCTGCCTTGGGCGATGGGCTTTGCGGGTCCGATGTACGGCGCCGTGGCCTGTGTCACCGCCGCAGGATTCGTGTGGTTTGCATGGCGCGTGCTGGCCGACGATCAGGATGAGGCGGGCGTGAGCCGCACGCAGGACCGCCCGGCCAAGCAGGCATTCCGCTACTCGCTGATGTATCTTGCGGTGCTGTTTTTCGCGCTGGCCGCCGACCGCGTGGCCTCCGGCGCGGCCGGCTGACATGCAAGAGACCTTCCCGCCAAGGCCCAGCGCGCTGCAAGCGGACGAAATGCGCCGGCGCCAAGCCGGCCGCAACCGCGCCGTGCTGATCGTACTGGTATTGTTGGTGGCCCTGTTCTTCGCAATCACGTTGGTAAAGCTGGCCGGCTACTAACTAATAAAAGTTCTTTGGTTCTTTCTTTCAAGAAAGAACAAACCTTCCCACCGGAGCCCAAAGTGGAAGCAACCAGCCTAGCCCGGCCATCCGGCCTGAAGCAGCCCTACCACCTGGTGGACCCGAGCCCCTGGCCCATTGTCGGCGCGGCCGGCGGCGGCCTGTTGCTGACCGGCATCGTCTTCGCCGCGCATTGGCACAACTATTTCGTGCTCGCCGCCGGCTTTGCGCTGGTCGCTCTGACCATGGTCATGTGGTGGCGGGACGTGCTGCGTGAGAGCCATACGCCGGGCATGCACAGCCCGGTGGTCCGCCTGGGCCTGCGTTACGGCATGACATTGTTCATCAGCAGCGAGGTCATGTTCTTCGTCGGATTCTTCTGGGCCTTTTTCCACTACGCGATCTATCCGCAGCATGTCTCCGGCGCGCCGTCGCCGCAATGGCCACCGGCGGGCATCCACACCTTCGATGCTTTCCACATCCCCTTTGTCAACACCATGATCCTGCTTTTGAGCGGCTGCACGGTGACCTGGGCGCATCATGCGCTGCTGGTCGGCAAGCGGGCCGAACTGATAGCGGGCCTTGGCATCACGATCCTGCTGGGCATGAGCTTCTCCACGCTGCAGGCGCTTGAGTATTCCGAAGCACCCTTCAAGTTCGCCGGCGGCGGCATCTATCCCTCGATCTTCTTCCTGGCCACCGGCTTTCACGGTTTTCACGTCATCGTCGGCACATGCTTCCTGATCGTGTGCTGGATGCGTGCGCGCGCCGGCGGTTTTACGCCCACGCAGCATTTCGGCTTCGAGGCGGCGGCCTGGTACTGGCATTTCGTGGACGTCGTCTGGCTGTTCCTGTTTATCTTCATTTACGTGTGGGGCGCGGGTCCGCCTGCCTTCGATTAGCGCGCGGACATGGAAGACGACGTCAGTGTCGCGCGTGCCACGCTCACCTGCCGCTGCCCGCGCTGCGGCAAAGGAAAGCTGTTTACGGGATTGCTGACGATTGCGCCTGCTTGCACGCAATGCGGGCTGGATTTCAGCCATGTCGATGTGGGGGACGCTTTCGTGGTTCCCATCCTGATGGTGATGGGCGCCATCGTCGTCGGCGCGGCGATCTGGTTCGATTTCAGATACACCCCGCCGCTTTGGGTGCACGCGCTGATCTGGCCGCCCGTGACCGTCGTGCTGGCGGTTGTGATGACGCGTTATCTGAAGAGCTTCTTCGCGGTGCAGCAATATCACGTCCGCCGCGGCGAAATGGGGTTGTGAGAACGGCGCGCCGCGTACTGCCAGCGGCGCTGTCCACGGCGGCCGCCTTTGCCGTTCTGATGACGCTGGGCGTCTGGCAATTGCATCGCCGGGCCTGGAAGGGCGCGATCCTGTCTGCCATCGATACGGCCGAACGCAGCCCGCCCATGCCTCTGCCGCGCGTACCCGCCTCTTTTGCCAAAGTGCGCGTGTCCGGCACGCTGCTGCCCGTCCGCGCGCTCTACGGCATCGATGTGCGCGAACGCCTAGACGGCCCGCCGCGCGAGGGCGCGCAATTGCTGGGCGTACTCGCCCGGCCAGACGGGCCGGACCTTGTCGTCGATCTCGGCTGGGTGGCTTCGGGCGATGGCGCACCCGATCCGCTTGCGACAGTGCCCGCGCCCGCACCTGCCACCATCGTGGGCTATGTGCGGCCGGTGGAGCACGCCTCCTGGCTCTCTGCCGCGGATAATCCCTCCGCGCGGCGCTTCTACACGCTCGATCCAGGCGTCATCGGCGCGGCGCTTGGGGCGCGGGAGGTGGCGCCGTTTACACTGGTGGCGTTGGGGGCGCCCGCGTTTGCCGGGGCGCCGGTTCCGGCTGACGCTTTGCCGAGGCCGCCGAATAATCACCTGCAGTATGCGCTGACGTGGTTTGGCCTGGCGGGTGCGCTGGTGGTGGTGTTTGGCGCTTGGGTCAGGAAGGCTGGGGGGGATGTGCCATCCCCCCCAGACCCCCCGTCGATTTTTGATCCTCGCCTGAATAAGTGACGGGGTCGGGGGGCATTCTGCCGCCCAATGTCAAAGGCGGTTTTTCAGCATCCTGAACAGGGACGTGAATTTGCGCATATCGACGATCATATCGCCGCTGAAGCTTGTGTCGGTCGTCGGGCTCGGCAACACGCCATGCGTCAAGCCAAGCTTGTTGCACATGTGGGAAAAGTAGGATTTATAGTCGAAATCCGGCGCCAGCTCCAGCACCTTGGTCCCCGGCTGGCAGAACAACAAATTGCCCAATTCGGCGCCGTGTGGACTGATCACCCACTCTGCCTGCGAAAACATGTCGACCTGCTCATCGATCGAATAATCCTCCAGATAGCGCGTGGCAAATCCCTGCCGCTCCAGAAACGGCGCGAGCGCCTCCGCATTCGCAACACGCCGGCCCAGCCTTCGCGCTATATAGAGGCGCCCATCACGCCTTGCCGGCGCCGGCCGCAGACCGGCCACGCGCGCGCGCAGCGATCGCAGGTATTCGCCCGGCACGTTGAAGACCGGCCCGCCCTCCAGCCAGTAGGCGTTCTCCAACCGGCAATACGGCGCATCGATCTCTATCGAAGGCATTTTGTCAAAGCCGAAAACGCGTAAGGAGTCGAAATGGTCGATAACGCGCCGTTCCGCCTTCTGCATGGCGCGGAACGTGCCCGGCAGAAGCAGCTTCGCCCCGGCGGGAACATGGTCCAGCATGATGTGCAGGGCCAGCAAACCATCGATCAGCCAGTGTGTGTAGTTAGACAGGTTGCCCATGAGGAAAACCAGCGTGTCGCCCGGCACAACAGGCGCATCCTGCAATGCCGCGCGATCGACGAAGAGGCGGCCCTGTTCACAGCGCATTGCCGGCGCGGGCGGAAATATGATTTTTCCGCCCTTGTAGCCGAACCCCAGCAGATAGCCGTCTTCATTGCAGATGCCGCTTTCGTCGAAGACGATGCCTTCGCAAAATCGCGAGAGCATGACGTATTTGTTCGTCTCCCGTGCAATGAGCGGACGGCAGCGATGACGTCCGAGCAACTGGTCATGGCCGCCATAAGGCGTCTTGTACATCCAGTCGCGATCGGCATCGCAGACGGTGATCGGCGGACTGGCGAACTCCTCCGCGCCCTCCAATTGGAGCCAGCCGGCCTGGCCGGCGCGCCAGTCGGCAACATCGGCGCTGCGCCCGGGCTGCAATTGGGGTTCGCGTTTGCGTATGAAAATTTCCGCGCGTGCGTTCCCCGCGGGCGTAATGGTGATTTCTCCGACATCGGTGTGGAGCTCGTAGCCCGCCGACCGCGGGATCGGAACCACTTTGTGCCGGCGCAGGTCCAGTCTGGTCATTCCCAGATCCAGCGTGAACGGGTACGTCGGCAGAAGCGTGATGTCCGGCCCATCCTCCGCCGACCCGCGCACCCAGCGCCGGCGCATGAGGGTGCGCAGATGTGCCACGTCCTCCTCGCCCAGCAGCAGGAACTCGAACCGCCCCGCGCTTCTGTCACGGAAGCGTGCCAGGGAATCGGCGGGATCGGCCCAGAGATCCTGTTGCGCACGCGTGATGTGCACGGTACGCGCGTGCGACGACGGTGCGATCATGACGTCCAGCTGTCCTGCGATGGCGACCGGCTCCGTCAGAGGTTGGAGCACATCCATGGACAGATCGATTCCGTCATCCTCCGCGGCATGAAGTGGCGCGTGGATCAGCGCGCCCGTGCCGCGTTCGAGACGGAGTATCGTCAAGAAGGCGCCTAGGAATTTCACGCTGCATCGATCCGCAAGGAAAAGAATTGGCGGGAGCGCGCCACTCCCCCCAAACCCCCCGTCGTTTTTGGGGCGCTCTTGAAGCGCAACCATTGCTCCTCCGGCCGTGCGATTTCCTTGCGCGGGCTCACAACCGGTTCTTCAATAGCCTGAACAGCGCGCGCAATCTGCGCATGTCCAGGATGATATCGCCATTGACGCCACCATCCGTTGTGGGACAAGGCAGCACCGCGTAGGCAAGACCCAGCTTGTTGCTCAGATAGGAGAAATAGGGTTGAAAATGGATGTCGGGCATGATGTCGATGATCTTCGTGCCGGGCGGGCAGAATAGCAGATTGCCCAGGCCCGCGCCATGCGGCGCAATCACCCAGGCGGCTTGACGGAACAGATCGATCTGCTCGGCGAAGCTGAGATCCTCGGCGTGGCAGGAGATGAAGCCATGCTCGTCAAGGAAGCCTTGCAGCGCCAGCGGCTGGGTCACCCGCCGCGCGCCCCGTCGGGCGATATAGATGCGCAAATCGGTGCGTGCGGGCGGCGCACGGCTCCGCACGGCACGTGCCTGAAAATCGCGCACATACGCGCCGGGCATATTCGGGATATGGGCGTAATCGAGCCAGATCACTTCCTCGACCCGGCAATATGGTGCGCTGATTTCCGTGCTTGGCATCTCGGCAAAGCCCAACTCGCGCAGCGTCTCGTAGTGGTTGCTTATGCCGCGATACCCAGCACCCGGATCACGCAGCGTCGCGGGCAGCAGCAACCGCGTGCCCGGCGGAAGATAGGGCAGCATGACGTGCAGGGACAATAACCCGTCGATCAGCCAATGCGTGTAGTTGGCCAGCGTTCCCGGCGTGAAGACGGCATGGATCCCTTCAAGGCGGGGTGCGAGATCGAGCACCTGGCGCTCGATCAGGCGGCGTTTGGGATCGCAGTGCAATCCAGGCGGCGCCGTGGCATCGTTCAGCATATAGAGGTAGCCGGACTCGCTGCAAACGCCGTCCTCATCGAAGATCACGCCCTCCGCCTGGCGGGCCATGATGACGAATTTGTCCCGTTCGCGCGCGAGCACCGGCGTGCAGCGGACCCGCCCTGTCAGGTGATCCTCGCCGCTGAAAGGTCGCTGGTAGAACCACGCTTCATCGGCAGCGGACACGGCGACAGGCAACAGGGAGATTTCCTCTTCGCCCTGCAAGGCGAGGTGGGAAGCAGGCTGGCTTTGCCAATCCTGCAACGACTCCGCCACCCTCGGCTGGCGCCAGACCGGCCGCCGCGCGAGCGAGACGATATCGGCCGCACGCCCCGTGCACCGCACCACCGGCCCCGACGCACCAAGACGCACACGCCTGGGCACACCCGGCAAAACGCGCGGGATTTCGACGCGAATATCGATCCGCTCCCGGCCGGTGTCGAGGACAAATTCCTCCTCCGCCAGGATCAGGATATCACGCGATTGCGGCGCGCTCTCGTCTGTCCAGCGGTGGGAGACGAGCTCGCGCAGGATCGTCAACTCGTCATGGCCCACAAAAAGGAACTCGAAACGCCCCAGGCTGCGCGCGCGCAGAAAGGTCGTGTCCTGGGCAGGGTGGGCGCACAGATCGCGATCGCCGGCGGTCATGAAGACGCCGCGCGCGTGACTGCCTGGCTCAAAGACAATCCCCGGCAAGGTCGCCACGCTCTTGGGTGCGTCAAATCCCGCCGCCACATCGACGTCCAGATCGGACGAGCCTGCGCGCAACGGCCAAAGCGGGCAGTGGATGATCGTGCCGAACGAGGCATCCACACGCAGCACGGTCATGAAAGGGCCCAGCACGTTCAACGCCGCCGGTCCTTGCGCATGATCAGAGCTCGCTCCGTCCGGACTCACGCCATAGTCGGTAGGCGTTGGCGCACACGCTGATCCAGGACGGCAGATGGAAGTCGCCCGCATCGGAAACCGGCGCCAACGCCTCGACCGTGCCATGCAGCAGATCTTCCTCGATCTGTTCGACCGAGCCGGCCGGCGCATGGCGATCATCCGTGACGAACAGCAGCGTGTTGGGCCCGTGGCTGCGCAACAGATTGAGGATAGCACGAACTTGTGCGGCCGTGCGCGCCGCCGGGTGCTGGAACACGAAGATCCTGCGCCCGTCTTGCAAATCTTCGATGAATTTCCGGCGCAGGAAACTCAGATGCCTGTAATAGGTCTGCAGCACGTGTTCGGAGGTTGTCTCACTCTCCCACATGTCGGTATGCGCCGTCGTTTCATAGCGTCTGTCCCAGAGCAGAAATTCGCCCGTTGTGGGTGTACCGGCGATGGCTGATTCGGCTACGAACGCCAGCAGATTGCCGGGCTCCTCAAGCCCATCGAAACACAAATCCAACCCCTTGACGAGAGAGCGGATCGGAATGCCGACAAAACGCAGAAGCCCCAGAACCTCGGCACCCATGGCCCGCTGGACCAGCCCGAACTCACAATTATGTCCAAGGCTTGCAAAGCATGCCGCCAGATCGGGGATGGTATGTCCGGTCAGGCCACGCACCGCCGCCTCCACATCGTGCGTCTGCGGCAAAGGCGGGCGGGCGCGGCGTGCAAAGGGCGCGCGTTCCGCGGCCCTGAAGATTAATATCTCCCGCATGGCGACACCAAGCCGGCGGTCATCTGATGACATGGAAATGGCGATGGGAACTGCTGCGGTTGGGCAATGCAGAACAATGTCCAGCACATCCGCGCCGGCGAGCACGTGCGCCGGTACGTCCAGGCCCAATGTGCTTTCCCCGACCAGAGTCTCGTCGGCGATCTCTTGTCCATTGACAGTAATCAGCAGCCGCTGCCTGGGTACGATCGGCTTGTAGACAAGCGGATTGAGGCTGATTTCAAGCACCACCTGCCCAGCCGCCGGCGTGAACGGCAGGCAAATTCGGCTGTGCGTGCCATCCGTCCAGGTAAACTCCGTCTCGCGGTGCGACCAGCCCTCTTTCATGAAGGGCCGCGCGTTCCCCTCCACACCGAAGACGTATTGTCCGGCAATCTCAATCATGCGGCACCGAACCGTGGAACGTCGCGCGCCAGCACATACGCATTGGCACACAGGCTTGCCCATGCGTGCAAATCCAGCCGCATGCCCGCGCGTTCGCGCCCCAACTCGCCCACCCAGCCTTGGAACACATCGTCGGCCACCCGCGCCACCGTGCCCGGCGCACGCCCGCCATCCTCCACCACGAACAACAGCGGACACCCGCCATAGCTGCGCAACAGGTTCGCAATCGGCATGGCCTGGCGCAATGTGCGCACGGCGGGATGGTTGAACACGCAGATCTTGCGTCCTTCCTCCAGGTCCTCGATCAATTTGCGCCGCAACAAGCTCAGATGGGCCGGCATGCGGACGGCCAGCGCGTCCGGCGAAATCGCTTGCGCCGTGCGATGCGTGTGCAGCACCATGCCATACCGCGCATCGCGCAACATCAATTCCGCATCCGGCCCCGCATCATGCGCAAAGACGCTGATGTTTTCCGGCGCATCGATCCCCTCGAACCCCGCATCCAGCCCCTGCAGCAATGCGTGCGGGGAGACGCCGGCAAAACGCAGCAGCCCCAATTGCTCGGTGCCCATCTGCCGTTGCGCCAGGCCGAATTCGCAATCATGCCCCAGGCTCTCGAAGCACTGGGCCAATGCAGGCAGATCAAGTCCCGTCGCCTCGCGCACCATTTCCGGCAACGCCCGCTCACCCGCCAGCGGCTTTAGCGTCCGTGCCGTAAAGGCCGGCCGCGCCGGCACACGCAATGCCAGCATCTCGTACACCGCAACCCCCAGCACGCGCGGATCAGGCCCTGGCGCGCGTGCCGCATCGGGGCAATCCAACGCGATGTCCAGCGCCGCGCGCCCTTCCAGTGCGGCCTCAGGCACCTCGAAGGCGATGTTGCACGCGCCGAACACCGCTTCGGTGCCCAGGATGACATCGTTGACGCCGACCTTCAGGCGCTGGCTGCCCAGCGCCGGCAGATGCAGCAGCGGGGAGACGGCCAGTTCCAGCACCAGTACGCCCGGGCCGGCCGGCAAGGGCAGGCGCAACCGGCTGCGCGTGCCTTCGGTCCAGGTGAACCCCGCCTCCGGGACCGACCAGCCGGGGCCCAGGCAAGGCGCGATGTTGCCAGCGATGCCGAAGCTGAAATGCATGCGGGTTTTGTTTTGCGGAGCAGGAAGAAAGAAGCAAGATGTTCTTTTTTGAAAAAAAGGAACCAAAAACTTTTGTCATTGGGCGCCACGTCGCGGCAGCGCGTACGCCAACGGAAAAAATTTCTTTGCTTCTTTCTTTCAAAGAAGAAGGCCTTTCTTCCTCCCCTGGACGCCACCCCCCACCTTGCCCGATGCTGTGCCGCTCAACCGACCAAGGCCCCCGCATGCC
>CAXUNZ010000096.1:0-11409 GCA_964252525.1 uncultured Acetobacteraceae bacterium | reverse complement strand
CTGCGGCACCAGCGGGCGTGGATTTCAACACGGATCGCGATGGCATCTGGCTGGAGGGCACGGCCTACCTGGCACTCGCCGCGCGGCGCGCGGGCGAGGGGCGCGTGGCCACCAGGATGATGGGCACGCTTGCCGCGCAAACCGATGCCAGCGGCCTGGTCTTTGCGTGCTCCGTGCCGCGCCTGACCACGGGGCTTTCGACGGCGTTCGGGCAGGCCGCGGATTTCTTTTACTATCGGCGGCCGCATGTAGGTGCGACCGCCTGGGCCGCGCTGGCAAGTATGGGCCAAAACCCGTTCACGGAGGTGATTCCGGCCCCAGCGCCGTAGCAACACCCTGCCCAGGCAAAGCACGGCGGTCTGAAGACGGGCACGACAAGCAGGGTCTTCCTTGTCACGCGCAACGCGGCGCGCTCGCATGCGCTAGCGCCACATGACCCAAGACGACAGTAATATCCTGGATTGCCTGATCATCGGCGGCGGTCCTGCGGGTCTGACGGGCGCGTTGTATCTGGCGCGATTCAGCCGCAGCTTCCTGCTCGTCGATAACGGCGCCAGCCGGGCGGCCTGGATCCCCAAGAGCCACAATTTCCCGCTTTTCTCGGACGGCTTGGCTGGTCCCGACATACTGGAAAGGCAGCGTAGCCAACTGAGCCAATACGGCGTGAGCCCGCTGGCCGGAACCGTCTGCGATCTGCGGCAGGACGGCGCGGGCTTTGCCGCCGAAATCACCGAGGCCGGCGGCAGAACGCGCCAGGTGCGGGCGCGTCACGCGCTGCTGGCGACGGGTGCCATCGACGTGCAGCCCGATCTGCCCAACCTGGCAGATGCACTGCAACGCGGCCTGGTGCGCTATTGCCCGATCTGTGACGGCTATGAGGCGCGCGGCCAGAAGGTGGCGGTGATCGGTCATGGCGACCATGGATTGCGCGAGGCCATTTTCGTGGCACGCACGTATTCGCATGACGTGACGCTGCTCAGTGCAGGATCGGCCGTGAAATTGTCGCCCGAGGGACAGCGTCTGGCCCAGCAAATGGGCATCGACGTCATCACCGCCTCCGTCGAGGCGCTCGAGGTGCAGGGCGAGCGGATTGCCGCCATCAGGGCGGGCGGGGCGGAGTACCGTTTCGATACGCTCTACTCCGCGCTCGGGCTGACGGTACGATCCGGCCTTGCCGCTTCCCTGGGTGCCGAGTGCAACGGCAACGGCGCGCTGGTGGTGGATGCCCACAACCAGACCAGCGTGGCCGGGCTGTATGCCGCGGGCGATAACGTCGCCGGCCTCAACCAGATCGTGGTTGCCATGGGACAGGCGGCCATTGCGACGACGGCCATTCATAACGGCTGCGAATAGCCGTCTCGGCGGCCGTCTGCTGACCTTAAGAGACACGACGTTTCTCCCCCGCCTGCCGGCAAGGCAGGCGCACGCTTTTCCGTTGGGCTATTGCAACCTAGACGCGCATACCGTAGAGAGGAGTGCACGTATATGGTTAGCCACCATGCAGCACGACCGATCAGAAGCTGCCGCTGCGCTCCTACTCATCACCAGCCTGTCCACGGCCGCGTGGGCCGACACGCTGATGGTCGGGCCAGGGCAGACGTACACGACGATCGCCGCGGCCATTGCCGCCTCCCAGGATGGGGACACGATCGAGGTGCAGGCGGGAACCTACATCAACGATTTCTCCGAAATTTCGACCAGGATCGCCCTGATCGCGGTGGGCGGCCGCGTCACGATGAAGGCGCGGGGCATCGTGCCGAACGGCAAGGGCATCCTGATTACCGACACGGACGTGTCGATCACGGGCTTTACGTTCGAAGGCGCCCATATCCCGGCCGGTGAAGGTCAGAACGGTGCGGGCATCCGCTACCAGGGCGGCAATCTGTCCGTGAGCGGCTGCTATTTTCGTCACAACCAGAATGGCATTCTGGCCGATGCCGATCCCACGGGCACGATTTCGATAACGGCCAGCGAGTTCGCCAGCAACGGTGACGTGCAGGGCGGCGGCGTCGGCTACACACACAACATCTATATCGGCGCCGTGGCACTTCTCGATGTCGAAGGCAGCTATTTCCATCATGCCCATTACGGCCACGAGATCAAAAGCCGTGCTCTTGCCACCATCATCAACAACACCCGCATCGTGGACGGCCCCAGCGGCACGGCGAGCTACAGCATCGATCTGCCGAATGGCGGCGCCGCGACGATCAGCAACGACCGGATCGAGCAGGGACCCGACAGCAGCAACCCCATCATCATTTCGTATGGCGAAGAGGGTGGGATCTATCCGGTCTCCTCGCTGGCCGTGACGAACACGCTGATCGAAAACGATCTGACCGCGCACATTCCCACGGGCGTGGTCAACGACACGGCCGTGATCGGCAGCCTGTCCGCCGTGCAGGTTTACGGCCTGACGGACGATGAGGTGACCCAGGGACCGTTCGACCCGGACGATTACACAATTCTGAATGGCAAGCCGCGCATCAGCCACAAACATCCGTTCTGACACTTGGCGGTTGACCAAGGGCTGCCGATGCCCGATTCTGCCCAGACGACATTCAAGCTGGTGCGTGCATTGACTGGGTTGACCGTTTCCCAAGCCGTCGAACAGCGGCGATCCGTCCGCGCTTTTACCGATGAGCCCGTCAGCAACGATCTTTTGATAGACGTTTTGACGCGGGCTACGCGCGCACCTTCCGGTGGGAACGTGCAGCCGTGGCGGCTGTTTCTGATCAACGGGTCTGTCATGACGCGCTTCCGCGCAGTGATGGATGCGCGCTTGGCGGAAAACCCGGTTGGCGAAACCCCACACTACACGGTCTATCCGGCCAATCTGAAGGAGCCGTATCGCAGCCGGCGCTTTGCCGTCGGCGAGGCGATGTACGAGCGGCTCGGCATTCCGCGCACCGACAAATTGGCGCGCCTGGTCTGGCTGCAAAACAATGACCGCTTCTTCGGCGCACCCGCGGCAATCTTCTGTTTCACCGACCGCATCATGGGCCCGCCGCAATGGTCGGATCTGGGCATGCTGCTGCAGACGGCCATGCTGTTGTTCGAGGAAGCGGGATTGGGTACCTGCGCGCAGGAGGCGTGGTCCCGCTGGCCGGAGACGGTTGGCGATTTCGTCGGCGCGCCGGCTGAAATGATGTTGTTTTGCGGCATGGCGATCGGCCACCCGGATCGTGCGGCTTCGGTCAATGCGTTGCGGGCGGGGCGGGCGCCGGCGAGCGAAATACTGACAATAGTTTAAGAAGGAAGCACTTCTTTTTTGAAAAAAAGAAGCAAAAGACTTTTGGATTTCGATGGTCTCGGCGCCAACTTTCGAAAGTCTTTTTGCTTCTTTTCCTTAGAAAAGGAAGAGTCTTCCTACTCATGAAAATCGCCACCTTCAACATAAACAACGTCAACAAGCGCCTGCCCAATCTCCTGACCTGGCTTGCCGAGGCGCGGCCGGACGTCGTCTGCCTGCAGGAACTCAAGGCCGAGCAGAATTTCTTTCCATCCGGCGCGCTGCAGGCGGCGGGATATCATTCTATCTGGCAGGGGCAGCGAAGCTGGAACGGCGTGGCCATCCTGGCCCGCAATGCCACACCCGTGCTGACGCGGCGTGCGCTGCCGGGCGATCCGCTCGACGGTCAGGCGCGCTATATCGAGGCGGCGGTCGGCGGCGTGCTGATTGCCTCGCTCTATCTGCCGAACGGCAATCCGCAGCCGGGGCCGAAATTCGCCTACAAGCTGGCCTGGTTCGACCGGCTGATTGCGCACGCGGCCGAACTGATCGGCAGCGGCCTGCCCGTGGTTCTGGCGGGCGACTACAATGTGGTGCCGACGGACGCGGACATCTATGCCACAAAATCCTGGGCCAAGGATGCGCTGCTGCAGCCGCGGAGCCGCGAGGCATTTGCGCGCCTGATGGCGCAGGGCTGGACCGACGGGCTGCGGACGATCCGCCCTATCGGCCCGCTCTACACCTTTTGGGATTACAAGCGGGACCGCTGGCCGCGCGATGCGGGGTTACGCCTGGACCATGTTTTGCTGAGTCCGCCCCTTGCGCCGCGTCTGGCGGATGGAGGCGTGGACCGCGAGGTGCGGGGCCGGGAGGGCGCCAGCGATCATGCGCCGGCCTGGATCACCTTGCGCCCCGCCTAGGCGCGGGGTTGCCGCTGCACGGGCACTCCTATAAGGCGCCGCCCAACTGTGCCGGGCGGCGTCGTTCCGGCCGCTTTCTGTTGGAGCCTTATCCTCATGGCCGTTGAACGCACCTTGTCCATCATCAAGCCGGACGCCACGCGCCGCAACCTGACCGGCAGGATCAACGCGAAGTTCGAGGAGGCAGGGTTGCGCATCGTGGGTCAGCGGCGGATACGCATGACCGCGGAGCAGGCCGGCGAATTTTATGGCGTGCACCGCGAGCGGCCATTTTTCGGCGGGTTGGTGAATTTCATGACCAGCGGGCCCGTGATCGTTCAGGTGCTTGAGGGCGAGAATGCGATTGCCGAAAACCGGCGCATCATGGGGGCGACGAACCCGAAGAATGCGGAACCTGGCACGATCCGCGCGGAGTTCGCCGAGGACATCGAGGCCAATTCGGTGCACGGTTCGGACAGCGCGGAGAATGCCGCAAGCGAAATAGGTTTCTTCTTTCGCGACGATCAAATCGTGCCCTGATCCAAACTGAAGACGGGGGTTTTATGGGATGGCACATCCCCCCTAACCTTCCTTACTTTACGTCTAAGTTTTCAAGATCGTGCACCGCCCGCGTAAAACTCGCATCCCCCGGCACCACCAGCCGTGGCGCGCGGAGGGACGTGCCGTCCTGCGTGAGCGCCACGATCACCTGCTTGCCCTCTCCCTTTGGGTCGATTTCGCCGATCGCCACCGCCACCGCGTAGCCGTCCGAACCACGGGCGAGAATGACGTGGCGAATATGCGTGCGTTTGCCCGGCTCGTCGGTGACCCCGGCCTGGTTCAGCACGTCCAGCAACAAGGGCCCGGTCCAGCGATGGGTTTGACGGCCTGACATGGAATCGAAGCTTCCGCTGTAGGTGACCTGCTTAAGCGCCGCCAGCGCGTTGGGATCGATAACGCCGGGATGGGTGACCATGCCGCTGAGGGAAAGTGGCGCCGCTTGCACCGGTAATGCCCCGGCGCATAGGGCGCACAGCAAGGCGGTCAGGCAAAAGCGCTTCATGACGACACTCCGTTCAGCGGCAAAGCTGAGCAAAGCCTATAGAGGATGAGCAAAGCTGCGCCCAGGCGGGAGAGCGGGCAAGTTTTGCGATCGGCAGCGCCAGTGGGGGATGCGAAAAGCCGCGTGAAGACAAAGAAAGGCTGAGGGGGATGTGCCATCCCCCCCAGACCCCCCGTCGTTTGTGGGGTTCGCCCACGTTCATAACTGCCCGCGCTGGCGTGCTGGGGCACAACCTTAACCGGTGATGGCTATGATGAGATGCAAATGTGCTACACGCAGTTCCAGCGGCAGCGCCGGTGAGACTGGCCGCCTTCACCCGGCAAGCGGCGCGCGTGGTTGCCATGGCGCGCCATGTGGATAAGGAAGGACCGCGCGCAGCTCTGCGGGCCTGCGCGGCATAGGGGACGGCGAGGATGGATTACGAGGCATTCTTTCGCACCGAATTGGACCGGCTCCGCGCCGAGGGCCGTTATCGCGTCTTCGCCGACCTCCAGCGCCGCGTGGGCGACTTTCCCTCCGCCACCCACACGCGCGGCCGCAAGACCCGGCGTGTCACCGTATGGTGCAGCAACGACTACCTCAACATGGGCCAGCACCCCGCCGTGCTCGCCGCCATGCACGAAGCCATTGACCAGTGCGGCGCCGGCGCCGGCGGCACACGCAACATCTCGGGCACCAACCACCATCACGTGATGCTGGAGCGTGAACTGGCCGACCTGCACGGCAAGGAAGCGGCACTTCTGTTCACGTCTGGCTACGTGTCGAACTGGGCTTCGCTGGCAACGCTCGCCTCACGCATCCCCAGATGCGTGGTGGTCTCCGACGCCTCGAATCATGCTTCGATGATCGAGGGCATCCGCCACAGCCGCGCCGAGTGCCGTATTTTCCGCCACAACGACATGGTCGATTTGCGGCGCGTGCTGGCCGAGATCGAGCCAGGCCGCCCGACGCTGATTGCCTTTGAATCGGTCTATTCCATGGACGGCGACATCGCGCCGATCGCCGAGATCTGCGACATTGCCGAGGCGTTCGGCGCCATGACCTATCTGGACGAAGTGCACGCCGTTGGCCTCTACGGTCCACGCGGCGGCGGCATTGCCGAGCGTGAGGGTTTGTCGGACCGCATCACCGTCATCGAAGGTACGCTGGCCAAAGGCTTTGGCGTCATCGGCGGCTACATCGCCGCTTCCGCCGCGCTGTGCGACTTCATCCGCAGCTTTGCCAGCGGCTTCATCTTCACCACCGCCCTGCCACCCTCCGTCGCCGCGGGTGCCGTCGCCAGCATCCGCCACCTCAAGAGCAGCGGCGCGGAACGCCGAGCCCAGGAACTGCGCGTGGCCAGCGTGCGCGAGCGACTGGACGAGCTCGGCCTGCCGCATCTGGAAAATACGAGCCACATCATACCCGTGATGGTGGGCGATGCCGTCTTGTGCAAACAGGTGTGCGACATCCTGCTCGACCGCTTCGACATCTACGTGCAGCCGATCAACTATCCGACCGTGCCCGTCGGCACGGAGCGCCTGCGCCTGACTCCCTCGCCATTGCATTCCGAAGGCGATATCGATCAACTGATCGCGGCCTTGGACACGATCTGGACAGAACTCGGTCTGGAGCGACGTCCGCCTGGCGCCGATGGCGATGCCGCTCTGCCCAGCCTGCCCGCTTGTGTGCTCGCCGCGCAGCGCAAATCCGGCGCCAACGGCCCTTACACGCAGGGGCGCGCCCGTTTCGAGGCGGAGGAGGAGTCGAGCTGGCTCACCCGCTTGCTGGCGCGCTTCCGCCCCGAGGGTTGGGGCCGCGCCTACAGCTAGCGCCGGCGTCATCGGATCGCACCCTGTGCCGATCCGGGGCGATGCCGGTCAAACCGGCTCTCCCCTGTCTTTTCGGCACTTAACCTTCGTGCTGTAACCCCCAAGTGCCGATGAATGATCGAAACCAGGGAGGATACATGCGCGCGATGACGACGTGGCTGGCGGCCGGACTGATCTGCGCGGCCATGCCGAGCCTGGCCCTTGCGGATGACGCCAAGCCCTGGGAAGGCGGCGACGCCGCCGCGGGCAAGCAGGTATTCGTCAAGTGCTCCCTTTGCCATTACGCCGAGGCCGGCAAAATCAAGATCGGGCCGCCGCTATGGGGTGTTGTCGGGCGGCCTTCCGCCAGTGTGGCGGGCTACACGTATTCTCCGGCGATGCAGGCCTATCATCATGTGTGGACGCCGGAAAATCTGTTTACCTACCTTGGCGGGCCGATGACGGTCGTGCCCGGCACGAAGATGGCGTTTGCCGGATTGCCCAACGAGGCCGACCGGAAGAATGTCATCGCCTATCTCGCCACCCTGAAATAGGCAGCTCCCCTTAAAAGATGACGGAGGGTAGGAGGATGGCACATCGCGCCCGCCCCTTCTGAAAGCCGCATGGAAAACTTCGCTTCCGCCAACGGCCAGCGCCTTTGCTACGAAACTTTCGGCAACGCGCCTGACCCTGCCTTGCTGCTGATCATGGGCCTGGGCGCCCAGATGATCCTGTGGGACGATGCCTTCTGTGAGAAGCTCGCGGCGCATGGCCTTCACGTCATCCGCTTCGACAATCGCGATATCGGCCGCTCGTCCGGCATGGCCCAACCCGTGCGGATCGACCTGCCCAGCCTGATGCTGCAGGCCATGCAGGGCAAACCGATCGCCTCACCCTACAAGCTGGCCGACATGGCGCGCGACGCGGCCGGGCTGCTGGACCATTTGAACATCAAGGCGGCCCACATCGCCGGTGCCTCCATGGGCGGCATGATTGCGCAGGAGCTGGCGATCAACCTGCCCGAGCGCGTGCTGAGCCTGACCTCCATCATGTCCAGCACGGGCGCACGCGGTCTGCCCGGCCCCACGCCTTCTGCCGCCGCGGTCCTGATGGCGCCGCCGCCGGACGGGCGCGCCTCCTATATCGACGCCTTCTGCCGCAATTGGCGCGTCCTGCGCGCCGGCGTCTTCCCCGAGGACGAGGCGCGCGACCCCGTCCGGGCGGCGCGCTTATGGGACCGCGGCATCAATCCCGCGGGTGCGGCGCGTCAGTTGCTGGCCATCTTTGCCTCGGGCGATCGCACGCCCCGCCTGCGCGGCGTGCGTGCCCCCACGCTGGTCATCCACGGCGCGGCCGATCCGCTGGTGCCGCTGGCCGCCGGGCGCGCCACCGCCGCGGCCATTCCTGGTGCGAGGCTGCACGTCATCGAGGCCATGGGACACGCCATACCGATTTCCGTCTGGCCGGAGGTGATCGAGGCCATCGCCGGGCATTGCGGTGCCCATGTGCCCGTCAGAGCAGTTTGACGCCGAGGCAGCGTTCCGCCTAGAACACAGGCGCAAACGCCGTGTTTGCGACCCCGGCGGAGGGGTGGCCGAGTGGCTGAAGGCGGCGGTTTGCTAAACCGTTATACGCTGTCAAGGCGTATCGTGAGTTCGAATCTCATCCCCTCCGCCAGTTGGCTCCGCAACGTATTGATTTTGCTAGACAATCTTGGCGCCGCTGTTTCGGCACACGTTTCGGCACACATCCGCGTCTAAGCAGGCTTGTTCCCGCCATGTTCCCGTTGTACCGTCAGCCAATGCCCGACGATGATCGCCTTTCCCCCGCCGACCCGGACGAACTCGCCTACGCCATCGCCCACGCGCTTCGCTTCGATGGCCGGCGCCATTTCAAAACCTCCGGCGAGATGATGGCCAAGATCACGGCCGAGCACCTGGCAAAGTGCCTGAGGGAAGCGGGCTATGTGGTGTTCAAGAAGCCGCCGGCGGACGGGTCCAGGAGTGTGGCCTGGGGGCCGCCGCGCAAGTAGGCGCCGTGCACACCATCACGCCTCGAAAACGGGCTAGGGAGGCACTGCGGCTGCCGCTGGAGCACTTCACCGGCTGGCGTCTCGCTGTGGATTGCGGCAACCCGGAATGCGCGAGAGGCCGCACCTATGACATGCGGCAGATCGCGCGCATGTATCGAGACTTGACGCTTGGGCAGGCGCTGATGAAGCTGCGCTGCAATGGTTGCGCCCGCGCGCCCAATGTCGTTGTGCTGCGGCCGGGACAGGACATGGACGCGCGGCGCACAGCGGCGATCGCGCTGGTCGGGCCGGGGTCGATCTAGTTACCCTCTTGTAACTGCTGGATGCATCAGCGCCTTGTTTGGCAAACAGAACGGCATTTAGGTTGACTTGCGAGGTAACGTGCCTCCGCATGAGTCGGACTCGCAGCGATGCGAACGGGTCGCGGCGCGGGGTAATGGACATGCTGTGGAAGGGTGTCTCAAAGTGGATAACGAGCGAGCAGTAGCTTTGATTGATGACCTTCGCGCTCACACTGGGGAGGCACCGTGGTTTGAATTTAAGGTCGGAGTAGTCGAACCTGAAAAGATTGGGAAAACAATTTCTGCGATCTCCAACGGTGCCTGTATCAGTGACAAGCCTCAGGGATACGTTGTGTGGGGCGTAGAAAATGTTAACCATGACGTTGTCGGAACGACATTTGATCCTGCAAAGGACAAGATCAAAGGCCAACCGTACGAATTTTGGATGGCGGGTCAATTGTCGCCATCAATTAATCTTCAATTCACTGAAGTGGCACATCCAAATGGGAAAGTGATTATTCTCGAAATTGCGGCGGCTCAAAGAATTACAACAAAATTCCAGGGCATAGCTTACATTCGCATCGGCGAAGCCACACCGCCTTTATCTGGCTACCCCGACAGAGAGGCTTCACTTAACAGTAAGCTGATGGCCTTTAATTGGGAGGCTGGGGCTGCGTCCTCTTTCGTAAGCGAAGAGGATGTCCTGAAGTTATTAGACTTTCGGTCGTATTTTGAGGTATTAGAGCATCCATTACCCACTTCGAATGCGCTTATCCTTGAGACTTTGGCACAGGAGAGGCTTATCTCACGGGACGTCGCAGGCCGATGGAACATTACAAACCTCGGCGCCATGCTATTTGCAAACGATCTTGCCGACTTTTCTCGTGTGAAGCGAAAGGCTTTGCGCATCGTAAGATATAAGGGCAAATCTAAAGCGGCCGACCCGACAGAATTTACTGTTCCTTGCGGATACGCGCGCGGTTTTAAATTGATGATAGATCACCTATATTCGATCCTACCAAAAAGTGAGGAGGTTCGCAAAGCAATACGTGTTGAGACACCTATCTACCCTCATATCGCCATCAGAGAACTTGTTGCAAATGCTTTGATACATCAGGATATGACAATCAGTGGCAGTGGCCCGATGATCGATATATTTGAAGACCGACTAGAGATTACCAATCCTGGGATGCCTCTTATAGAGCCGAGCCGATTTTTAGATGCACCGCCGCGATCAAGGAATGAAGACATGGCTGCATTACTGAGGCGCTTCGGCATCTGCGAGGAGCGTGGCTCCGGTGTGAAAAAGGTTGTAGCTAATATTGAAATTTATCAGCTGCCTGCTCCTGACTTTGCTAGGTATGAGGGTGGCGTCAGGGTATCGCTTTTTGCGCCCAAGAGATTTGGAGACATGGATACAGCTGGGCGAGTTCGAGCATGTTACCAGCACGCAGCGCTCATGTATATGACAAATCAGAAAATGACTAACGCTAGTTTGCGCAAGCGTTTTGGCATAAGCAAAAATAATGCAGCGCAGGTGTCGAAAGTCATTTCTCAGGCTATTGAAAGCGGCTGGATAAGAGCTTCTGAGGGATGGTCGCCCCGACAGGGGCACTACCTACCGGCCTGGGCAAGTTCTTCTTGATTGCAAAGTCCCTCTGTCGTCCGTAGGCCGAGGTTTGTCTCCGCTTATCTTGCATGATCAAGCGGTTGCGCGGCCGTCGCTTTCTTGATCCGCACGCCAGCCCCACTCCCGTTCTCCGCGATGAACTCCACGCCGGCTGCTTCTAGGGCGGCGGCGATGGCGGCGTTTGTTATGGCCGATCCTCTCTCCCACCCATCCTCACCACCCGCAGCGCCCCATCTGCCAACGGCCGCTGCAACGCCCGCGCTTCCTCCCACGGCGAGGATAGCCACGCCTCCCACTCCGTCGGCTCGGTCAGGATCGCCGGCATTGCCTTGGGGTGCACCGCGCCTACCTCGGCGTTCGGCTCGGTCGTGAGGAAGGCAAACAGCTCGCAGGCAATCTCTCCCTCCGCCACCTTCCGCGTGCACGTCCAGCCGGTCCAGATGCCGGCGAGGAACGCCAGCGGCCGATCTTCGGCGAGCGCGAAC
>CAXUNZ010000095.1:0-11460 GCA_964252525.1 uncultured Acetobacteraceae bacterium | reverse complement strand
CACACCCCAACAAACACACCACCACACCCCCCCGGGGGGGGGGGGGGGCGGCGCCCCCCCCCCCCCCCCCCCCCCCCTTCCTTTTGTCCCTTTGGACAAATAGCAATGGCCAAGCAAACGCTCATCATCGGCGGCGGCCATAACGGCCTGGTCTGTGCCTTTTATTTGGCGCGCGCCGGCCATGGCGTCACAATACTCGAAAGGCGCGGCGTGGTCGGCGGCGCCGCGGTCACCGAGGAATTTCACCCCGGCTTCCGCAACTCCGCCGCCAGCTACACGGTCAGTCTTCTGAACCCGCGCATCATCGATGACATGGCGCTGCACGCGCACGGCCTGCGCATCGTCGAACGCCCGATCGCCAATTTCTTGCCGTCGCGCGATGGGCGCTATCTCAAGCTCGGTCCGACGCTGGCGCACAGCCAGGCCGAACTTGCCAAGTTTTCGCAGGCGGACGCGGACACGCTGCCACGCTACTACGCGATGCTTGACGAGGTTGGCGACGTGCTGCGCCGCATGGCCATGCAGGCACCGCCAAATGTCGGCGACGGCATTGCCGCCTTGCCGCGCACGCTTTTGCAAGGCAACAGCCTGCGGCGTCTCGGCTTGCCGCAGCAGCGCGATCTGCTGGACCTGTTTACAAAGAGCGCGCGCGAGGTGCTGGATGGCTGGTTTCAGAGCGACGAAATCAAGGCGGTGCTTGGTTTTGACTCCATTGTCGGCAATTACGCCAGTCCGGCAACGCCCGGCTCGGCCTATGTTCTTTTGCATCACACTTTCGGTGGGGTGAACGGCAAGACGGGCAATTGGGGCCATGCCGTCGGCGGCATGGGCGCGATCACCCAGGCCATGGCGCGCGCTTGCACGCAAGCCGGGGTGGAGATACGCCTGGACGCGCCGGTGCGCGAAGTGCTCGTGCAGAATAAGCGCGCCAGCGGCGTGTTGCTGCAATCGGGCGAGGAGATCCCCGCCACCACCATCGTTTCCAACCTCAACCCGAAGCTGCTTTTCCAACACCTGGTGCCGCCATCCGAGCTCGACGCAGATTTCAAGCGTCGCATCGGCGGCTACAAGAACGCGTCGGGCACGTTCCGCATGAACGTCGCCCTTGCCGAATTGCCGGATTTTACCTGCCTGCCGGGACGCGCGCCGGCGGACCACCATGGCAGCGGCATTATCATCGGACCCACGCTCGCCTACATGGACCGTGCCTATCACGATGCACGCGCCTATGGCTGGGCGCGCGAACCGATCGTGGAAATGCTCATCCCCTCCACGCTCGACGACACGCTGGCACCGCCGGGCCGGCATGTCGCCAGCCTGTTTTGCCAGCACGTCGCACCAACTTTGCCCAACATGGATTGGGCGGACGCACGTGAGCAAGTCGCCGATATCATGATAGACACTGTCACTACATACGCGCCGAATTTTCGCGCCTCGATCCTCGGCCGCGTCAGCCTCTCGCCCGCGGATCTGGAGGAAAAGTTCGGCCTGACGGGCGGCGACATCATGCACGGCAATATGTCGCTCGATCAGCTCTGGGCCTCGCGCCCGATTCTTGGGCATGCGTCTTACAGATCGCCGGTCAGGAACCTTTATATGTGCGGGTCGGGCACCCACCCTGGCGGAGGTGTCTCGGGGATGCCGGGGTATAACGCCGCCCGGGAGATCATCAGGGGCAGGAGGTTTGCTTTTTCGTGACAGAAGACTGGGGGAGCAGTGCCTGTCCCCCCAGACCCCCCGTCATTATTTTACGTGAAGGCAAAAAAACCGACGGGGGTCTGGGGGGATGGCACATCCCCCCAGCCTTTTTACGCCACCATGGCGGGGCTGAGTTGGCTTGCGGCAAGGCCCGAAAATGCACCGCCGGAAGACACCAACTGCCCGAAACGTCCGCGCTCCACGATCTGGCCCTGATCGAAAACCAGGATTTCATCGGCGTCGCGAATGGTGGACAAGCGATGCGCAATCACAAAGGTGGTCCTGCCGCGCATCAGATTTTGCATCGCCCGTGTCACCCGCGCTTCGGTTGCCGCATCCAATGCGCTGGTCGCTTCATCCAGGATCAGGATCGGCGCATCCTTCAGCAATGCGCGTGCAATGGCCAGACGCTGCCGCTGCCCGCCCGATAACGTCGTGCCGCGCTCGCCCACCAGCGTGTCGTAGCCTTGGGGCTGGCGCATGATGAAATCGTGCGCCTCGGCCAGCCGGCACGCCTCTTGCAGTTGCGCATCCGTGGCATCCGGCTTGCCGACCAGCAAATTGTCCCGGATAGACCTGTTGAACAGCAGGCTTTCTTGAAAGACCACGCCAACCGCGTCGCGCAGACTGTCCAGCGTCACGTCCCGCAGATCCTGCCCATCGATCAGGATGCCGCCATGGCTGGGATCGGACAGGCGCTGAAGCAGGTTCATCGCCGTGGACTTGCCCGCGCCAGTGGCTCCCACCAGCGCCGTCACCGTGCCAGGCCGCGCGAGGAAGGACACGTCGGACAGAATGCGCGGGCCATTGGGATAGGCGAAGCTGACATTTTCAAAGGCAACTTCGCCGTGGCTGGCCATCAAAGGCTCGGCGTCTTCACGCTCCGGTACCGTGCTGCGCGTGTCCATCAGGGTGAAAAAATCGGCCAGCACCGGCGCGCGCATGAACAGCCCGCTGGCGAAATGCACCGCCCCATCCAGCCGTCCGATCAGCAGCGTGGCAAATCCCATGAAGGACACGACGTCCGAGATGCTGGCCAGTCCGCGCAAATGCAGCAGCGCGCCGATGATGACGATGGACATGACCGCCACCGTGCTCGCCGCGCGCGTCAGCACGCTGACCGCGGCCCACCAGTTCAGCACGGGAAATTGGTGGCGCATCACCTGATTTACCAGCGCGCCGAACCCGCGCGACTCCGCCTCGAGCTGCCCGAAGGATTGCACGGCCACCACGTTGCCCAGTGCATCCTGCGCGCGTGCCGCCATGGCGCTGTTGGCCGCTTCTGCCAGGCGTTGGCCGGATTGCGTGCGGCGCACCACCACCACGGTGATGGCGGTGAACACCGTCACCAGCACGAACAGCACGATGGAAAGGCGCCAATTCAGCAGCGCCGAGCACGGTAGCAGCACGAACACGGCAACCGCGGTCGCCAGATTCTCGCGAAAGAAGCTCAGTGTCAGGCCGAAGACCGTGTCCGTGCCGCTGTTCAGCGTCTTCATTACCCGCCCTGAATGCGCGCCGCTGTGAAAGGCCACGGGCAGCGACAGGACGTGGCCGAATGCGCGGCCGATTGCGTCCAGCCGTGTGCGATGCGCCAGACGCTCGGCGCCCAGCGCGGTCAGCAAATTGACGCCGATGCCGGCGCAGGCAATCGCCGCCCACACAACAATCAGCCGCGCGCCCCGGCTCATCAGCTCGGGCGCGGCGTGCGCATCGGTCTGCCCCAGCAGCGAAATCACATGGCCGAACAGCATGGGGTCGAGAAATTGCAGCGCGGCCGCGGCGAGGTTTGCCACGGTCAACATGATCATCGTGCGGCGATTGCGGGCGATTTCACCCAGAACACGGCCATAAAGGCGAAGGACTTGCATCGTGTCGGCATCCGGCGAGAAAGACACCGGACGGTTCGTCCGGCCTCACCGAATTGGGCGGCGACCATGGCTGAAAAGCGGTGCGAATTGCGGCGGCCGTTGGGCATTTTAAAAGAGGGGGGGGTGGGGGTAGGGCACATCCCCCCAGCCTTTTATTCTCAAGCCCTAAGCAGCCCCCCCATCGGCGCCGCATCCCCGCTCTGGGGAAACGCCTGCGCCAAGGCCGCCGGCGCCAAACGCAAATGCCCCGCCAGCAAGCCTTTGGCGACCGAGCGCACATCCGCGCTCGGCATCAGATCCCGGTCCTCGAACAACCGGCCTTGGCCCAATCCGGGCCAGTCCGCGCGCACGCGCCCGCCGGCCACGGCACCGCCCAGCACGAAAGCCACGCCGCCCGTGCCGTGATCGGTGCCCTTGGTGCCGTTGATGCGCGCCGTGCGGCCGAATTCGGTCACCACCAGAACCGCCGTGCGCGCCCAGGCATCGCCCAAATTCGTCTTCAACGCAGCCAGCGCATCATCCAACTGCTTCAGCTGGTTTTTCAACCGCGGCACTTGCCCGGCATGCGTGTCCCAACCCTCCATTTCCAGCACCGCCACGCGCGGCCCTGTCGGCCGGGCGAGAAATTGCCCTGCCGCGGCGGCCAGCTTGACGTCCTGCGCCTGCTTGGGGCCGCCATTTTCCATGCT
Organism: uncultured Acetobacteraceae bacterium; assembly: GCA_964252525.1. GTDB lineage: Bacteria > Pseudomonadota > Alphaproteobacteria > Acetobacterales > Acetobacteraceae > CAJCIS01. Next base: position 7,202 of record CAXUNZ010000095.1, on the reverse strand, counting down.
GGGCGACACGCCGCGCTGCTTCAGCCCCTCGGCCAGCACCGGCCCGATCAGCGGGTCATGCGCGCTCAGCCGCTGCAAGCGCGTGTAGAAATCCTCGCCGGGCGCCTGGCCGAAATGCTCGGGCGCCCAAGCCTCCACCGGTGCGGTGCCACGCAGCATCAGCGGCGCGGACAGGCCGAGCGTCAGCGCGATCTCCTGCCCCGGCTGAGCCGGCATCGTGGCCACGGCGCGGTTCAGCCAGCCGCTGGACAGGCGCTGATCCACGCCCGATTCCAGGTAATCCTGCGCCTCGAAATGGCTGCGGCTGCGGTAATGGCCCGCCACCGCATGGACGATGGTGGCCTGTCCGGCGACATACATGTCGTGCAGGTTTTTCAGCGATGGATGCAGGCCGTAAAATCCGCCGAGATCCAGCACCCCCTCAGGCGTGCCGGGGCTTGCCAGCGCCAACTCCCCGCGCAGGGAGGCAAAGTCCGGATCGCCATAGGGCTGCACGGCGGACAGGCCGTCGAGCGCGCCGCGCAGCAGGAAAACAACAAACCGGTTATCCGTGGGCGCGGCGCCAAGCGCGAGCGAGGCACGGCCCAACGTAAAGGCGGCGGTCAGCCCAAGCAGCGCCGACCGGCGCGTCAGCATCATCTGATCCATCGTCTCAGCGCCTCTGGAATTCGGGGGAGGAGAGCAGCAAGGTCAGCCCATCCTGGCGCGATCCCGCGCGCCTGATTTCGGTCAATGTCTGCGCGCCGAGCAGCGGCCCCAGCGTGTTTTCGGCCACCACCGCGGGCTCCTGGTCGGTCACGCGGGCGGAGAATTGATAGGCGAAATCCACGCGTTGCATCATCTGCTCCGGCCCCAGCCAGTCGGCCGCGCGGTCCGGCCAGCCGATCGGGAAAGGGGCGCCGAAGATGGGCTGGCCCAGGCCTTTGACCGTGTCGGGCAATTGCGGCTCCATCTCCGGCCGGGCGCCGACCGCACGCATGGCGGCCACCACGTAATCCTGCGGCGTGCGCAGCTTGGTCAGCGGCACCCAGGCATTTGGCAGCGCAATCAGCGCGCGGGAGGCGGCACCCAGATCGCCGCCGGTGTTGCGCAACACGGTTTCGACATGCGCGACATCGGCCGCGGCGGGCTCATCGGCCACGAAGTGCCGCACCAGCTTGAACGCGAGGTGGTGCTGGGTGGCGGGATGGTCGGCCAGCCAGGCCAGGATCGCCACCTGGCCTTCCTCGCCGTCGGGCCATGTGCGGCCGAGCACCGTCTGTTCGCCAGGCTCGTGGGCCGCGGCGACGTAGCGGAAGCCATGCGGTTCGTGGGCCATGTCGATCATGCTGCCCGTCAGGATGCGGGCAAAGGCGGTCACGTCCGCCTGCGTATAGCCTGCGGCGGGCGTCACGGTATGCAGTTCCAGGCACTCGCGCGCCAGGTTTTCGTTCAAGCCGTGATGGCGGCGTTCGCCCAATTCGCTGTGCTCGCCCATGGAGCGGCCCTGATCGAGATAGGCGATCATGGCCGGATGCCGCTCGACAGCCAGCAGCATGTCGGTGAAGCGCCCGGTGACGTGGGGGCGGATTGCCTCCCGCACGAAGGGTCCCGCGCAGGCCGCCGCGGGGCGAGTACGGGCGGCAACGGTGAAATGGTTGGTCCAGAACCACACCAGGCGCTCGCGAAAGCCGGCCGGTGTGGTGATGGCCTGCGCCAGCAGGGCGGCCATTTCGGCTTTCCCATGCTGATAGAAGGCACGGCCCTCCTCGGTCCGCGCGGGCTTGCCGTCGACCATCGGCGCATCCTTTTTCGCCTCGATCAGCGCGCGCAACAGGCTCAGCGCGTCCGAGGAGGAGAGCAGGCCCTGGGTTGGCGCGGTATCTGGCCCGGCGAGCTGTTCAGTCAGCCAGGCGCGCGCATCGGCGGGCGCCGGCTCGTCCCGTCGGCGGCCCAGGCCGAAGCGGTTGAAGGCGATGGCGGCGTTGGTGTCCATGGCGCGGATGTAGCACTCGGCGGGGTTGCGGTGTGTTGCAAAGTGAAAGGGTAGGGGGCTCCGCCCCAGTACCTCGCTTGGGGCAGACTCGCGCTTGGTAAAGCGGCGTCGGACTCCTCCTGTCCTCACAAATAGGTTCTAAGGACTTGTCCTTAGCGGGGGTCCAGGGGGCAGAGCCCCCAGCCCTGCACCTTGCAAAATCGCGCGATCTGACGCATGTCCCGCCCCATTCCGCCGGGTCTGCCCGGCGCATGGACGGGCGCAGGGGCAACCTTCTCGGCAGGGGAGCCCTGGTTGCGCCCTTCATGACATGGAGGTTCCCGTGAGCACGACGACCGCGTCCCTGCAGGCCATTCGCAACATCGGTATCACCGCGCATATCGATGCCGGCAAGACCACCACGACCGAGCGGATCCTGTATTACACGGGCGTCTCGCACCGCATCGGCGAGGTGCATGACGGCAATACCACGACCGATTACATGGACCAGGAGCGTGAGCGCGGCATCACGATCACCTCGGCCGCCGTCACGTGCGAGTGGAAGGACCACCGCATCAACATCATCGACACGCCCGGCCATATCGATTTCAACATCGAGGTGAACCGCTCCCTGCGCGTGCTCGACGGCGCCGTGTTCATCATCGAGGGCGTCGCCGGCGTGCAGCCGCAGAGCGAGACCAATTGGCGCCTGGCTGACCGCTACAACGTGCCGCGCATCATCTTCATCAACAAGCTGGACCGCACGGGCGCTGATTTCTACCGCGCCTTCGATACGCTGAAGGAAAAGCTCGACATCGTGGCGCTGCCCTTGCAGCTGCCTATCGGCATCGAGGAGAATTTTCTAGGCGTCGTCGATCTGGTCGAGATGAAGGCGATCATCTGGGAAGGCGGCGAATTGGGCGCCAAGTTCCATGACGAGCCGATCCCCGCGGACATGAAGGAAAAGGCGGACGAGTACCGCCAACTCCTGCTGGATACGGCTGTCTCCGTCGATACCAACGCCATGGAGCAGTATTTCGAAAACGGCGACGTGGACGTGCCGACGCTGAAGGCGTGCATCAAGAAAGGCACGATTTCAGGCGAATTCCGCCCCGTGCTGTGCGGCACCGCCTTCAAGAACAAGGGCGTGCAGCCGCTACTGGACGCCGTGCTGGATTACCTGCCCAGCCCGATCGACATTCCCGGCATCAAGGTGGCGGCCGAGGAAGGCCAGGAAGAGCACGTGCATGACGACAGGCGCGTCATTCCCGCCAATCCCAACGCGCCCTTCGCCGGCCTGGCCTTCAAGATCATCAACGACAAATACGGCACGCTGACCTTCGTGCGCGTCTATGCCGGCACGCTCAAGCAGGGCGACATGGTGCAGAACACGACCAAGGATCATCGCGAGCGCATCGGCCGCATGTTCCAGATGCACGCCGACAAGCGCGCCGAAATCAAGGAAGTGCACGCCGGCGATATCGCCGCCTTTGTCGGGCTGAAGGACACGGGCACGGGCGACACGCTGGCCAGCAGCGAGGATCCCGTCATCCTCGAGCGCATGGCCTTCCCGGTGCCCGTGATCGACATCTCCGTCGAGCCGAAGACGAAGGAGGGCGTGGAGAAGATGACGCTCGGCCTGCAGAAGCTTGCGGGCGAGGACCCCAGCCTGCGGCTGAAGACCGATCAGGAGACCGGTCAGACAATCCTCTCCGGCATGGGCGAACTGCACCTGGAAATCATCATCGACCGTCTGCGCCGCGAATACGGTGTGGACGCCAATATCGGCGCGCCGCAGGTGGCCTATCGTGAAACGATCTCCAAGCCGCATACGGAGACCTACACGCACAAGAAGCAGTCGGGCGGGTCGGGTCAATATGCCGAGGTGAAGATCGTTTTCGAGCCGCAGGAGCGTAATGGCGGCGTGCTGTTCGAGAACAAGGTCGTGGGCGGCTCGGTGCCCAAGGAATACATCCCCGCGGTGGAAAAAGGCATCCGCGTGCAAGCCGATACCGGCGTGCTGGCGGGTTTCCAGACCGTCGATTTCAAATACACGCTGGTGGACGGCAAGTATCACGATGTGGACTCATCGGCCCTGGCCTTCGAGATCGCGGCCAAGGCGTGCTTCCGCGAGGGCATGAAGAAGGCGGGGCCGATCATCCTGGAGCCGATCATGGATGTGGAGATCACCACGCCGAACGATCACGTGGGTGACGTGGTGGGCGACGTGAACCGCCGGCGCGGCATGATCCAGAACCAGGAGAGCTCGGGCTCCACCGTGATCGTGCGCGCGCATGTGCCGCTGAAGGAGATGTTCGGCTATATTTCGGATCTGCGCTCGATGACGAAGGGACGGGCATCCTTTACGATGCAATTCCATCATTACGATCCGGTGCCGCGGAACATTGCCGACGAGATCATGGCCAAGAGCGCGTAAGGAAAGGAAACGGTTCTTTTTTGAGAAAAAGAGCCAAAAACTTCTTCCATATTAGCGGGTTGGCGAACTACGAACGAGTCCGCCAGCTCGCGCGCTTCGGTTCAGAGTTGTATCGGAACACTGGAAAGGGCGCTGCTACACTTTGTGTTGCAGGCGCATCCGGGCGCGACCACGCAGGCTGTCAATCGCCCGCTCTCCAGTCCATCCTCGTCTTTGTTGCCTGCGCCATCAATCTCGCGCTGCCGGCCTTAACGCCGCGCCGCATTGCGATCTGCCTAGTCCTGAAGGTCACCTCCTACCGTCGCGCGTGGCTGTTTCAGCCGGATGAGCTTTGTTCAACAATACCTTCACCCCGAAGCTTTCGACATTGCAGAACTACCTACCGGGATCGATCGCCAACCGGCCAACCCGTTTCGCCTCGCTGACATGATACTCGATATTCTCAAACGATATGACAGTGTCCGCCGCCCGGCCGCGCCGCGGATCGGAACTCAGCCAGGTACGAGACGCAATAACAACACCGTTCGTATTCAATGTCACATTGACACGCAGACGCTCGCTCAGCGCCCCTGATTGCGCATCGCGGCAAATTCTTAGAAAGTTGTCCGGCGATGGCATGTAGCCCGCCGCCAGCGCCGTTTTGAGCGAGACCTTGCCATCCGACACGTTAAGGATGGTGAAGTCGGTGCGGCACTTGCCGGCTTCTGGAAGATGGCCGGACGCCTTGAAACGCAAAATCTTCGCGTCAGGAACGCCATTGCCTGTAATGGGCATCAACGGCCTGCCCCGGTAAGACAACAGGACATTCGCGGCAAGGGCCGAGCCGCTCGTGAAAGCCGCCAGCAAACCCTGAAACAAAGCGCCAGTGTTTCGCAAGTTGAACATCCTTGATGCGGATCGTGCCTCTGCCGGTATGCGTCCGATTGTCCAATTTGCAAGGGCACTGACCGCGGAAAAGCCGGTCTTCAGATCGCATGGTCCGCATATACCCCCGTCGGCAAAGCCATGATCGCTGCGCGTGCGGATGGGTGGACGCGACATGACTCTCCCTTGCAGCCGCCACCACGCCATTGCCAGGCCGATATTCATGTCAATTCGGCGCGGCGTTGATGTCGAGCGCATGCATGAAGGCGTCGATATCGCGACGTGCATCCAGCGGGGCCGGATAAGAGAAGCGGTATTCCAGATCCCAGCGGCCTGCGAGGTAGCCGAAGGCAAAAAGATCGGAATGCAAGGCAGCAGGTCCGCCGGCCATCTGCTGTGTGTATGAAAAACGGCCATGCCAGCCGTGGTAGGCGACACCATGTTCAGACAGCGAAACCTCCTCCTGCCCCAGCAAAGAGGCGCCCGGATGCGCGTTGGTGACCTCACGCTGGCGGCTCTCAAATTCTGCCTTCGTTTGACGCGCCCTGGCATCTTGCACCACATCATCCGGCGATCCCGCCGCAATCACCGGCGTCGACGGATAGACGTAAACGGTTGCGATGATCGGCATTTCCGGCCGCAGCTGGTTGTAGCCCACGCCGACATCGGTTCCATTCCTGTTGTAAGTGCGTTGGCTTATTCTTTGGAAATCGAGGACCTTGGCAGGAAAGACAACGCCGGATGCGGTAAGCCGGACAAAGCTGCCCTCATGCACGAAGGGCGGAAGCGATGGCGCAAGCTGCTGACCCGACGGGCACCCTGAAACAGCCAGAGGCAGAACAAGACAAACAAGGAAGCGGGAATTCCGCGCGTAACGATCGTCACGGGACAGTTCTTGGTAATTCGGAAACGCGACTGACCGTTTTGGACGACGCAAGACAATCAGTCGATCGGACCAGGATAGCCAGGCTCGAGACAGCGCGCCACACATCCTCGAACCTCAGGAAAAGCGGCGTCAGCCCGAACCGCAAAACATCCGCCGGCCGGAAATCCCCGATCACGCCTTGTGCGGTCGAAGCGGCCATTATCCCCTCTGCCGCCTTGTGGCGGAACGCGATGTGGCTCCCCCGCGCCGCCGCCTCGACCGGCGTAATCAGCCGAAAGTCCGGGCACAAACTTGCTGCCTGCGCCGCGAAAACATCGAACAACGCAGCCGACTTGGCGAACACTGCGGCCAGGTCCGCGCTCAGAAGCAGATCGACACCCGCCTCGAGAGCCGCCAATCCCAGCACGGGCGCCGTGCCGCACTGGAACTGCGCCGCCCCCGTCGAGGGTGCATAGACCGCGCCGAAATCGAACGGCGCTCGATGACCGAACCAGCCCGGCAATGGCGTCTCGATCTCGCCCCATAATCGGCGCGCCACGCACAGGAACGCCGGCGCTCCCGGTCCGCCATTGAGGAATTTGTAGCCGCACCCTGCTGCCAGATCCGCGCCGGACCCGCTCAGATCAACCGGCACAGCGCCCACGCTATGGCTCAAATCCCAAAGCACCAGCGCGCCGGCCGCATGCGCCGCTGCGTTCACCGCCGCCATGTCCCACCGCGCCCCGCTGCGATAATGCACATGGCACAGCACCACCAAGGCCGTGTCCGCCTTGATCGCGTCCATCAGCGCTTCCCGCGCCACCGCCACCACCCGCAAGCCCGGCACAACCCGCGCCGCTGCCTCGGCCATGTGCCGGTCGGTCGGGAAATCCCCTTCTTCCATCAGGATGACCGGACGCCCAGGCCGTAGCCGCGCGCCGGCCACGATCAGCTTGAACAGGTTGACCGAGGTGCTATCCGCCACCACCACCTCGCCAGGCGCCGCGCCAACAATGCGCGCGATCTTGTCCCCAATCCGCCCTTGCGCCTCCAGCCATCCCGCCTGCCCCCAGGATCGGATC
>CAXUNZ010000094.1:0-11560 GCA_964252525.1 uncultured Acetobacteraceae bacterium | reverse complement strand
ACTAAGGAAGGTTGGGGGGGATGTGCCATCCCCCCCAAACCCCCCGTCGTTTTTCGGCCCGGTTGCCGCGGCCATACCCCCATGCTAGAGGCGCCGCGCCGGGACGGACCCGGTCCCCATCCTTATGGAAGTCCAGCAAGTGGCCTCAGGCGGCTCTACAATTTCGCATGGCGGCGGCCTGGTCGATCGTTACGCCGCAGCCCTCTACAGCCTGGCCGATGACGAGCACGCGCTGGACGAGACCGTCGATCAGATGCAGGCCTTGGGCCGTCTCATCGACGAAAGCGAGGCCTTTCGCCGCCTGCTGGCCAGCCCGCTGATCGATGTCGCGCAAACCACCGCGGCCACGCGCGCGGTGCTGAGCGAGCAGGGATTCGCGCCGCGTATCGTCAAATTCGTCGGTGTCATCGCCATCAATCGGCGCCTGTCCCGCCTACGGGCCATCGTGACCGCCTTCGCCGCCCTGGTCGCCGAAAGGCGCGGCGTGATCACCGCGCGTGTGGCCTCCGCCCACCCTTTGTCCACCGTGCAGCGGGAATCCTTGCGCGCGCGCCTGATCGAGGCCGGCTACGGACAGGTCAATATCGAAGAACAGGTGGACGCCTCGCTGCTGGGCGGCATCACGCTGCGCATCGGTGCGCGCCTGTTCGACAGCAGCATCAAATCGCGCCTGCAACGCTTACAATACGCCATGAAGGGAGCCGCCTGAGATGGACATCCGTCCCGCCGAGATATCGGAAATCCTCAAGAAGCAGATTGCCTCCTTCGATACCGAGGCCGAAATTTCCGAAACCGGGCAGGTGCTCTCGGTCGGTGACGGCATTGCCCGCGTCTTCGGCCTGCAGAATGTCATGGCCGGCGAAATGGTCGAGTTTCCCGGCGCCGGCCTGCGCGGCATGGCGCTGAACCTCGAGACCGACAATGTCGGCATCGTGGTGTTCGGCGACGATCGCGCCATACGCGAGGGCGACACGGTCAGCCGCACCGGCAACATCGTGGACGTACCCGTCGGCCGTGGGCTGCTCGGCCGTGTCGTGGACGGATTGGGCAATCCCATCGACGGCAAAGGACCGTTGAACGACGTGCAGCGCAGCCGCGTCGAGGTCAAGGCGCCCGGCATCATCCCGCGCAAATCGGTGCACGAGCCTATGCAGACGGGGATCAAGTCGATCGACTCGCTGATCCCGGTCGGCCGCGGCCAGCGCGAGCTGATCATCGGCGACCGGCAGACCGGCAAGACGGCGGTGATCCTCGATACGATCATCAACCAGAAATCGATCAACGCCGGCGGCGATGACAGCAAGAAGCTGTATTGCATCTACGTCGCCATTGGCCAGAAGCGCTCCACGGTCGCCCAGATCGTGCGCACGCTCGAAGAGCAGGGCGCGATGGAGTATTCGATCGTGGTCGCCGCGACCGCCTCCGATCCCGCGCCTATGCAGTTCCTGGCACCCTATACCGGCTGCACGATGGGCGAATATTTCCGCGACAATTCCATGCACGCGGTGATTTTCTACGACGATCTGTCCAAGCAGGCGGTGGCCTACCGCCAGATGTCCCTGCTGCTGCGCCGGCCGCCGGGGCGCGAGGCCTATCCCGGCGACGTGTTCTATCTGCATTCGCGCCTGCTGGAGCGGGCGGCCAAGATGTCGGATGCGCATGGCGCGGGCTCGCTGACCGCGCTGCCGGTGATCGAGACGCAGGCCGGTGACGTGTCGGCCTATATTCCGACCAATGTGATTTCCATCACCGACGGTCAGATATTCCTGGAAACCGAGCTGTTCTTCCGCGGCATCCGGCCCGCGGTGAACGTGGGATTGTCCGTGTCCCGCGTAGGGTCTTCTGCGCAGATCAAGGCGATGAAGCAGGTGGCCGGCCGCATCAAGCTGGAGCTGGCGCAATACCGCGAAATGGCGGCGTTCGCGCAGTTCAGCTCGGATCTGGACGCGAGCACGCAGCAATTGCTGGCGCGTGGGGCAAGGCTGACGGAGTTGCTGAAGCAGCCGCAATTCGCGCCCTATCCGATCGAAGAGCAGGTGGTGGTGATTTTTGCCGGCACGCGCGGCTATCTGGACAAGGTGGATGTCGGCCGCGTGGGCGCATTTGAAAAAGGCGTACTAGGCGAGCTGCGCGGCGGCGATATCATGGCGTCGATCCGAGACAACCGCGAGATCAAGAAGGACGTCGAAAAGAAGCTTGAAGAATTCTTGTCCAAGTTCGTCGAGCGCTTCAACAGCGAAAGATAAAAGTTCTTGGTTCTTTCTTTCAAGAAAGAACTTTTCCTTGCTTTGGTGACAGATGGCTTCGCTAAAAGACCTCCGCGGCAGGATCAACAGCGTCAAATCGACGCGCAAGATCACCTCCGCCATGAAAATGGTTGCCGCGTCCAAGCTGCGCCGCGCGCAGAGTGCGGCGGAGGCGGCGCGCCCGTATGCCGAACGTATGCAGGGGATGCTGGCCAGGCTGGCGGCCAATGTGGCGGGGCAGCCTGGCGCGTCTCCGTTGCTGGCGGGAACAGGATCGGACCGGGTGCACCTGGTGGTGCCGATCACGGCCGATCGCGGCCTGGCGGGCGCATTCAGCAGCAGCATCGGGCGGCAGACGCGCGCCTTGGTGCGGCGATTGCTGGCCGAGGGCAAGACGGTCAAGATTTTGCCTGTCGGGCGCAAGGGACGCGATTTTCTCAAGCGCGAGTTTGCGGACGTGTCCGGCGATCTGATGCTCGGCGGTCGGAGAGGGATCGAATTCGGCCAGGCCCGCGAGATCGCCGAACAGGTGTCGGCGATGTTCTTTCGCGGCGAGTTCGATGTGGCGACGCTGGTCTATAACCGGTTCCACTCCGTGATTTCACAGGTGCCGACGGAAATGCAGCTCATTCCGCTGCCGCCGCCGGAAGCCTCCGAAGAAAAGGCGGATGGCCCGCGCGCGATTTATGAGTTCGAGCCGGATGAGGAAACCATCCTGGCGCGTCTGCTGCCGCAGAACCTGGCCATTCAGATCTATCGGGCCATGCTGGAGAGCAATGCCGGCTTCTACGGCGCGCAGATGACCTCGATGGACAATGCGACGCGCAACGCCGGTGACATGATCAACCGTCTGACGTTGAATTACAACCGTACACGCCAGGCCAACATCACGCGTGAACTGATCGAAATCATCTCCGGCGCCGAAGCGCTGTAAAGGGAGCCCAGAGTATGGCGAGCAACAACACCGGCCGCGTTTCCCAGGTACTGGGCGCCGTGGTGGACGTGCAGTTCGAGGGCGAATTGCCCTATATCCAGAGCGCCCTTTCCACGGATATCGGTAATCGCCGTTTGGTCCTGGAAGTGGCCCAGGAGCTGGGTGAGCGCACCGTGCGCTGCATCGCGATGGACAGCACCGACGGCATGGTCCGCGGCCAGGAAGTGTCCGATACCGGCGCGCCGATCACCGTGCCCGTGGGGCCGGAAACGCTGGGCCGCATCCTGAATGTCATCGGTGAACCGATCGATGAGCGCGGGCCCGTCGGCGCCAAGACATTCTATCCCATCCACCGCAATGCGCCGGCGTTCGAGGATCAGGCAGCATCCGCCGAATTGCTGGTGACGGGCATCAAAGTCGTCGATCTGCTGGCGCCTTACCTGAAGGGCGGCAAGGTCGGGCTGTTCGGCGGCGCGGGCGTGGGCAAGACCGTCCTGATCCAGGAGCTGATCAACAACATTGCCAAAGGTCACGGCGGCGTCTCGGTCTTTGCCGGCGTGGGCGAACGCACGCGCGAGGGCAATGACCTCTACCACGAAATGGTGGACGCCGGCGTCATCAAGCTCGGCGAGAACACCACCGAGGGCAGCAAGGTGGCGCTGGTCTATGGCCAGATGAACGAGCCGCCCGGCGCACGCGCACGCGTGGCTTTGTCCGGCGTGACGATGGCTGAGTATTTCCGGGACGAAGAAGGCCAGGATGTGCTGTTCTTCGTCGATAACATATTCCGCTTCACGCAGGCGGGCGCTGAGGTTTCGGCGCTGCTCGGCCGCATTCCCTCGGCCGTGGGCTATCAGCCGACCCTGTCCACCGACATGGGTGCGCTGCAAGAGCGGATCACCAGCACGAAGAAGGGCTCCATCACCTCGGTGCAGGCGATCTACGTGCCGGCCGACGATCTGACCGACCCCGCGCCCGCCACGAGCTTTGCGCATCTGGATGCCACGACCACGCTGAACCGCGCCATTTCCGAAAAGGGCATCTACCCCGCGGTCGATCCGCTGGATTCGACCAGCCGTGCGATGGACCCGCGCATCGTCGGCGAGGAGCACTACCAGGTGGCGCGCGACGTGCAGCGCGTGTTGCAGACGTACAAGTCTTTGCAGGACATCATCGCCATTCTCGGCATGGACGAGCTGAGCGAAGACGACAAGCTGACGGTGGCGCGCGCGCGCAAGATCGAGCGGTTTATGAGTCAGCCTTTTCATGTGGCCGAGGTGTTTACGGGCCTGCCTGGGGTGTTCGTGCCGTTGGCGGATACGGTGCGCAGCTTCAAGGAGATCGTTGAGGGTAAGCATGACGATTTGCCGGAGGCGGCGTTTCTGATGGTGGGGACGATCGAGCAGGCGCGGGAGAAGGCCGAGAAGATGAAGGTGAACGCGTAAGAAAGAATTGGGGGGAAGTGCCATCCCCCCCCCAAACCCCCGTCAAAAATTGGACCTCGCGTAACATAATGACGGGGGGTCTGGGAGGGCAGGCACTGCTCCCCAGCTTTTCTAGGATTGCTAAGATGCCCGTCGCCCTTGAAATCGTCAGCCCCGAAAAACTCCTCCTCTCCCGCAACGTGGAGATGGTCGTCATGCCCGGCTACGAGGGCGACCTCGCCGCCATGCAAAACCACGCGCCCATGATCACGCTGCTGCGCGGCGGCGTCATCACGATCTACGAGGGTGGCACTGCGGGTGACAGGTTCTTCGTCGGTGGCGGCTTTGCCGAGATCACGCCAGACCGCTGCACGATTCTGGCCGATGATGTGATGCCGGTTGGCGAGTTGACCGCGCAGGACGCCCAATCGCGCCTTCACGAGGCCGAGGCTGCCTGGACGGAAATCGACAAGAACGACATAACCGCCCGCGACGCGGTACTCGACCGGCTGCAATCGGCGCGCGAAGCGGTCCGCGTCGCCTCCGCCGCATGAGGCTGCCTGACGTCTAAGCCCGCGCCGCCTGGCGCGCCCGCCGGCGCGGCGAGGTACGGGGCACATCCTGCGCGGCCGCATCCTCTCCCTGCGTCAGGAGTTGCGTGAACGTGGCCAGGTAATTGGCGGCCATGCTCGATTGATCCGACACCGCGGGAATGTTCGAACACAGCGCCTTGTACAGCACCTCATCCGCCGCCTCGCTCATCACGCGCGCAAGATCGGCGCCATCCTTGAGGCGGAAATGCAGTCCCGAACGGCGGCTCGGCACTTTTTCGGCCATGCCGCCGATGCCGGTGCAGATCAACGGCCGGCCGGCCGCGTAGGCTTCCTGAATGACCACCGGCGAATTCTCCCACCAGGTGCTTGGCACCAGGATGTAGTCGCAGGCCGACATCAGGCTGTGCACATCGGCGTTGTCGTAGGGCCCGAGATACTGGGCAAAGGCGTGTCCGTCGAGCAGCGTGTTGAAGCGGGTGACGAAATCCGGCTCCTGCCCGATGATGTTGCCGTGCACGTTGATGCGTATTTTCTTTTCGATGCCCGGCTGCTTGGCCAGAAGCTCGATGGTGTCCAGCAGCGTGTCCGCGCCCTTGAAGGGTGTGATCTGCCCAAAATAGCCGAAATTCCACCGGCTGCCCTCGGCGCGCACGCGGTCCTGCCGCGGCGGCAACACGCGCAGGCCATTTTCGATCACAACGAACTTCTCGCGCGGCAGCCCCCAGGCCACCATGCGATCGGCCAGAAAGTGGCTGGGCGATATGTAGCCGGCGGCTGGCAGAAGCGCCGCCCCAATCAATTCGCGCCGCAGCTTGAATTGCTGGCGGGTGTGTTCGGGAAAACAGGTGGCGCAGGCGACCTCGGTCGCTTGCGGACACAACCGCCGACCGGGCCGCGTCACCATCTGCCCATGATGATTGCAGATCGAGAGGAATTCATGAAGCGTGACAACGAAAGGGATTTTCGTCTCCGCCGCCATGGCACGCAACGTGTTCACACCGAAATTAAGGAAATGGTGAAAACTGACCAAGCGCACGTTCTGGCTGACCAGGATCGCCTTGAATTGTCGCCAGACATCTCCCGATGAGAGCTGGTAGAAATGGTCGTAGCGGTGCGGGTCGGTGGTAACAATGAACTCGCGCGTGGAGGCGAGCAGCAATTTGTCCGTGTCCTGCAGCGGACAGGCGGCAATAAAGATGGCGTCCACGCCCAGAGCGCGCAAACCTTCATACAGCGTGTAGGCGGCAATCTCGGCGCCGCCCTTCGTCACCGAAGGATGGGTGTGCGCCACCACGGCAATCGGTCCGTCGGACGCGGGCAGCGCCGTCGCGGCAGCAGGCAGCGTGTCCGGCATCAGAACCTCGCCCCCATGCTATAGACCGCCGTGTTCACCGCATCCTCTATCCTGGTCGGCAGCTTCCAGCGGCTGTTCCGCGCCGCATGGCGATGCACGACATAAGGCACGTTGGACCTGAACAATCCATTTTCCCGGTGAAAGCCGCCAAGGAATCCGCGCGCATGCGTGGACCAACGAAGGAAATGCGCCGTGTTCCACGCAAAGCAGCGGGCGCTCACGCCGCCTTCGGCAGCCTGCTGTTCGAATTCGTCCGGCTCTAGACCCAGGAAACTCAGCGTTGTTGCGCCTTCTTGCAGCATGTCGCGCGCATGGCGCCATCCGGACCCGGTCAAGAAAACGCCAGGCCCGACAAAAACAAAGCACGCCGCACCAATCGTGCGCAGGATGTCGCCCAACTGCGCGAAAGCCTGCGCGGCCTCATCGATCACCAGAAGACTCGCGGGCACGTTCACGCTTTGCTGGAATTGTTGGAACAGCCACAACGCATCCGACCGGTTGGCGGCACTGGAGGCGATCAGCGCAATACCGTCCGCCCAGGCCGCCGCGCGGCATTGCTGGGCCAGTTCCTCGAACAGCAAGAACATGTCGCAGCGATCCGCGGGCAGCACCATGATCATCGCACGCTTGGCGCGCGCCACCTTCATCGGCACAAGCGGATTCATCGCGGCCAATTGCGCGCGGATCGTGGCGTCGGCGAAGCGCGCGAAAAAGCTTTCTTCCTGCAACGCGGGAAAGAACATCAGCGCATCATCCACGCTGGCCGAATGGCCAAGCCGGCTGAACACCTTGACCGGGACCGGCCAGTTGGCCGAGGTGCCGCCTTCGAAGACGATCTTGAACACCGGTTCTGCAAAATCGGCGGGCTCGCCGCTGCCGGTGAACAGCGCCACGAAGCCAGCGCGCTGCAACAGCCGGTCGCTGGCGGCAAAACCCGCGCGCAGATCCAGCCGCGGCTTCCAATACGTCGCATCCGGCTGGGCGGCCATGACCACGCCGCCAATTCGCAGCCGCAGCCCTTCGATGCGCTTGAGCGGGCTGACCACCCATCCTTCGACCAGGCATCCGAGTCCGGGGACAAGCAGGATGCGGTCGATCGATGTTTCCGTGCCAAAGCTTTGATTGGCCGCGCGCGTCGGCTGCCAGCTTTCCATCGTGCCGATCATGCGCTGCAGCGCCGCGGTCCGCCCGTCACCGAGGGAGCGCTCGCGCATTTGTTCGTATTCGGCGGTCAGTTCGGCACTCGTGATGAAGCGCAGCGGCGAATGATCTTTCAGATGAAAGCGGCCGCCGGCGCCGAAGAACACGAAAAACTCGCTGGTGACACTTGTCGGCCGCCAATCGGAGGACAGCAGGCCGATGATGCCGCACGCATCCGGGGGCAGATCGGGACGCAGATAGGTCATGACGGCGACCGCCGCCGGAATTTTTTTCCGCTCGCTGACGACAGCGGAGAATTCGGTCAGGTGACCGCGCCGCATCCAGCCAATGATCCAGAGCTGGCCGGACGTGTCGATGGCGATCGTCTCGATGAAACCCTGCAAACTCTCGGGCGCCGGGCGCAGCGGCTGTTCGGCCAACGCGGTGGCGTCCGCGCGCAAATCCTGCAGCAGCATATCCAGGTCGTCGGTATTGCTGCGCGTGGGCGGTGGTGCCGCAAGCTGGCGCAGACGCGCGATGATGGCTTCGGCCTTGGGCGCCGCTTCGCTCATGCCCAGTGCGAATTCGGTACCGGCGAAGCGCACGCTGATAGGGTCCTCGCCCGATTCCGCGAGTTCGGCCACAAGTTCCAGCACGCTGGGCGGAAAGGCAAAGCCGGGCGAAACCTCCAGACCCAGCGCGTCCGAAATGTCGTGGCGGCCAAGATCGGGTGTAATTTCGGCCACCACCACTTCACCGACCATGAGTTCGAGAAGAACAGGATCACCAGGGGAGCGCAGATCGAGCGCCCAACCGCGCACACCCTGCAGGCAATCGATGAGATCGACGAAGCCCCGTTGAGTGATGGGGCCACCCCCGATCAGCGTGGTTTCGACGGTGGACGCGCTCAAAATGCCCCCTTCTGCCTTTTCGAAAGCGCCTGCTGATACCCCACCCCACGGTCTCGCGCCACACGAAGTGTGATGCGACGGCGGTATTGCGTTGCGCGGGGCTCTGCCGCCGTGCCACCGGCACATGAACCGGTGGCGCTTGGTGGCGCGCCCGCTGAGGACCCAGGCCCCGGATTTTGGATGTAGGTGGGCCGGAGCGCATATGGCGGCGCCGCGTGTTTTCAGCGGGCGATGAACACCCTATCTAGCCCCGATGGTTGAAACCCCCGCCTTCCTGGACGGCGCGCGCCCGGACGTGCCTGACATCGTCGTGCCGCGCGGTGTCACGCCCTTCGCGCTGCCACGCCGGCCGGTGCGCGGGCGCCTGGTGCGTCTGGGGCCGCTTGCCGAAGCGTTGCTCTCCCGCCACGAGACGCCCGAGTTGGTGACCGCATTGTCGGGCCAGGCGCTGGCGCTCGTGGCCGCCCTTGCCTCCGCGCTGAAATTTCGCGGCTCGTTCAGCCTGCAGGCCAAGGGGGACGGGCCGGTGCCCATGCTGCTTGCCGACTGCACGGAGGCAGGCGCCCTGCGCGGCTATGCGCGGGCGGATGCCGGCAAACTCGCGGCCCTGCTGGCCGCCGAACCCTCGCCCAACGCCGCGGCTCTGCTGGGTGAGGGCTACCTCGCCTTTACCGTCGATCAGGGCAATGACGCCGACCGCTACCAGGGCATCGTGCCAATCGAGGGCGAGAGCCTGGCCGACATGGCGCTGCATTACTTCAGCGCCAGCGAGCAGATCGCATGCCACGTCCAGCTCGCCAGCGCCAAAACCGAGGATGGCTGGCGCGCCGGCGCTCTGATCATCGAGCGCGTGGCCGGAGCCGGCGGCATCGATCCAGCCCTGGACATGGCCGAGCAGGATGAGAGCTGGCGCACGGCGCTGGCGCTGGCAGGCACGCTGACGGATTCGGAACTGCTCGATGAGTCGCTTCCGGCCGATAGGCTGATCTGGCGGTTGTTTCATGGCGAGGGCGTGGTGGTGGAGCGGCCGCGCGCGCTGGCCTTCGGCTGCCGCTGTTCGCGGCAGCGCCTGGCCGGTATCTTGGAGAAATTTCCCGCCGATGACCTGGATCACATGGCGGTTTCGGGGGACATCATCATGACGTGCGAGTTCTGCAATCTGGATTTTCGGTTTGCACGGGATGCGGTGCGGAGTGGGGGCGCGGCGGCGTAGGGGCGGGCGAAGGAAGGAAGCAGTCCTTTTTTGAAAAAAAGGACCAAAAAACTTTTGTCATTTATAGTCGACTTGCGAGATTTCTGTTGCGCTTCTCACAGGCGGCAATCGTTCCTCTATAATTGTCTGATGCGGCGTAGTAGGCATAGGCAACATCATGATGGTCTATGATTTCAGACCAGAATGGGATGTGGCGTGTAGGTCCAGCGACATGCCGTTCTGCAAATCTGCCGCTGAACTCATTGGCGAAATATTCCGACAGATTGCTGCCATAGTAGATCGTGTCAAAGCCAAACATGGAAAAGACGGGATTGCCTGCCTTACAGGGCGACTCTGGCACAAATCGATGGCCCAGAAGCGGGATCAAGCTCGGCCTCGTTGTAAGGAACGCTCTTATGATTTCCCGCCGCTCATCGGCGTCGGCGGGACGATCACCCCATTCGGGCCACCAGAAACCGATCTCAACGTCCATGACCAATTTGTTGAGCGGCCAGTCCAGCATAGTCCGGATATTTTGATCCTCCGTGCCCCAGGCGTTCACGGCCTTGTCCTTCACGACAGCCTTTGCCTGACCACCACGCCGCCCTACATTACCGCCATGACCACCTTCGCCGTCTCCCCACGCGCCGCCACCCGCATCGCCGAAATCGTCGCCGCCAGCGGCCATCCCTCCGCCCTGCGCGTGGCCGTGCTCGCCGGTGGCTGCTCCGGCTTCCAGTACAAGTTCGACCTGGACGATACCCGCGCGCCCGATGACCTGGTCATCGAGCGCGAAGGCGCGACGGTGCTGGTCGATCCCGCAAGCCTGGACCTGCTGGCCGGCGCCGAACTCGACTATGTGGACAAGCTGATGGGCAGCTACTTCGCGGTCAGCAATCCGAACGCCACCAGCGCCTGCGGCTGCGGCACCAGCTTCTCCGTGGACTGACCGCGCGTTGCGCATCGCCACCTGGAACGTCAACGGCGTGCGCGCGCGCGAGCGCAACATCTGCCGCTGGCTGGAGCGCGAAAAACCTGACCACCTGCTGATGCAGGAAATCAAGTGCGAGGCCGCGGCCTTTCCCACCTGTTTTGCGGAACTGGGCTATCAGCCCGAAATCGTCGGCCAGAAGGGCTTCAACGGCGTGGCGATCCTCAGCCGAGCGCCGGTGCAAGTCACGCAGCGCGCCTTGCCCGGCCTGCCCGGCGAGGATGCGCAGGCACGCTACATCGAAATCCAGGTCGAGAGCGGGCTGCGCGTCGGCAACCTCTATCTGCCGAACGGCAATAGCGGCGGCGAGGCCGGGTACGCCTACAAGCTCGCCTGGATGGATCACCTGGCCGCGCACGCCGCCTCCCTTCTGGCTGAGGACGTGCCGCTGATTCTGGCAGGCGATTACAATGTCTGTCCGGAGGATGTCGATTATGCGCAAGGCGTGCTCGGCGCCGATGATGCGCTCGTGCGGCCGGCCACGCGCGCGCGCTACTGGCGGATGATCTGGGCCGGCATGACCGACGCGTTGCGCGCCATCGCGCCGTCCGGGCCGGTCTATACGTTCTGGGACTATCAGGCCGGTTGCTGGCAGCGGGACCGCGGCCTGCGCATCGATCACGCGCTGCTATCGCCGACCGTGGCGGAAAAATTGCGCGCCGCACAGCCGCAACGCGCGGAGCGCGGAGAGGAGACGCCCTCCGACCACGTGCCCGTGGTGATCGAGCTGGAGTAGGAGGCAGATAGGGTGGGGGAAATGTGCCATCCCCCCCCAGACCCCCCGCCGATTTTTGGCTGTCGCTTAAAGTAATGG
>CAXUNZ010000093.1:0-11576 GCA_964252525.1 uncultured Acetobacteraceae bacterium | reverse complement strand
ACTAATGACGGGGGGTCTGGGGGGGCAGGCACTGCTCCCCCAGTCTTTTCAAAGTCAATCTTTCCGCTTCTTGGTGTTAAATCAGGCAGGCTGAAAGCAAGCATCAGTGGGATTTCGCGGCGATGACCTCGATTTCCAGCAACGGGCCGGGCGCGACCAGCGCGGCCACCTGCACGGCGCTGCGCGCGGGCAGGTTCGGCTGGTCCTTGGTGCCGAAGAATTTCGTGTAGCCCGCCATCAATCCGGCGAAATTCAATTTGCCGCCCTGCGCGGGGTCACCGACCATGAACACGGTCATCTTCACGATATCACCCAGCCCCAAACCCATGCGCGCCAGCGTGGTCTGGATTTGCGTGATCGTGCCCACGGTCTGGGTCTGCATGTCGCCATACGCGGCTTCGCTGCCTTTAGGCGCCGTCTTGTCGATGATCGGCGGCAGCACGCCGCTGAGGAATACCAGATCCGTCCCGGCCTTGACCGTAACAGCCGCCGAGATCGGGAAATTGCCTTGCGAAAGCGGCAACCTGACCACGTTCTGCGCCGCAGCGGTCCGCGCATTCAGGGCCAGTAAAGCGGTCACGGCGATACATCGGGCGGCCTGTGCCTTCACCATCTTGAGCACTCCTGTCCAAAGCAGGAGCTTCACAAGATCACGTGCGCACAGTCCAACGAAATCTTGTCCAGTGACACAGGCAAAATCCTGATCCAGGACATGACGCCGAGTTTGCTTCAAAGAAGCGCGCATTTGACCGCGCCGTCATCAAACCCCGTAATGGCCTGGCGCGCATGCCAGATTGGCACGCAGCGCCTCGACCAGATATAGCCCGGCCACGATCAGGCCGAGCACGAGCGCCAGTCCCGCCAGGCTGCTGGTCTGGCGTTCGGCGGCGGTTGCTTCATCCTCTGCCTTGCCCGCGGCACGGACCATGTTGCCTCTTCCCGGTTTGCCCAGCCACATCCAGGCGGGGAAGATATGGGGGGATGCCGCCGGTGTATACGCCAGCCGTCCCACTCGTGATCTTGGGCGAGGCTCGATGCGCGGCCTCTCTGATCGGCGACGGTTGAGGCAGCCAGGCCTATGTTACTGCCCCGCCACAAACCGTTCCAGCCAGTGGATGGTATAATCCCCTGCCTGGAACGCCGGATCCTCCACGATCCTCTGGTGCAACGGCAGTGTCGTCTTGATGCCCAGCACGGCAAATTCCTCCAGCGCGCGCCGCAGCCGCGCAATCGCCTGCGGCCGATCCGGCGCGTGCACGATCAGCTTGGCAATCATGCTGTCGTAATACGGCGGCACGACGTAGCCGGCATACAGCGCGGAATCGATGCGCACGCCCAGGCCGCCCGGCGCGTGGAAGGCCTGAACGCGGCCGGGCGTGGGCATGAAGGTTTCCGGGTCCTCGGCATTGACCCGGCACTCGATGGCGTGACCGTGGAATTTCACGTCCTTCTGCGTGTAGCCGAGCTTCTGGCCGGCGGCGATGCGGATTTGTTCACGCACCAGATCGAGCCCGGTGACCATTTCGGTTACAGGGTGTTCAACCTGCAGCCGCGTGTTCATTTCGATAAAGGCGAACTGGCCATCCTGATAGAGAAATTCCAGCGTGCCCGCATTGCGGTAGCCCAGCTGACGCAACGCCGCGGTGACCGTCTCTCCGATCGCATCGCGCTGGCCCGCGGTCAGTGCGGGCGATCCCGCCTCTTCGAGCAGTTTTTGATGCCGCCGCTGCAAGCTGCAATCGCGCTCGCCGAGGTGGACGACCTGCCCATGATGATCCGCCAGCACCTGCAATTCGATGTGGCGCGGCCGGTCGAGGTATTTCTCCAGATAGACTTCGTCATTGCCGAAGGCGGCGCGCGCTTCGGTACGCGCCACGCGCCAAGCCTCTTCCAACTCGCCGGCGTGCTGCGCCACCTTCATGCCGCGCCCGCCGCCGCCGGCTGCGGCCTTGATCAGCACCGGATAGCCGACGCGTTCGGCGACGTCCCGCGCGCCATCCAGATCGGGCAGAGCGCCGTCCGAACCCGGCACAAGCGGCACGCCCAGGCCGGCCATGGCCGCCTTGGCGGTGATCTTGTCGCCCATCATGCGAATATGCGCGCTGGTCGGGCCGATGAAGGTCAGATCATGATCCTCAACCATTTCGGCGAACGTGGCATTCTCCGAGAGGAACCCGTATCCCGGATGGATCGCATCAGCCCCCGTCACATGCGCGGCGGACAGGATCGCCGCCATGTTCATATAGCTCTCCCGCCCAGAGGGCGGGCCGATGCACACGCTCTCATCGGCCAGGCGCACATGCATCGCCTCGCTATCGGCGGTGGAATGCACGGCCACGGTCGGGATGCCCAGTTCGCGGCACGCGCGCTGCACGCGCAGGGCGATTTCGCCCCGATTGGCGATCAGGACCTTTCCGAACAACGCGCCAGTGGTCATGGCGTGTCTCAGTCGATCACCATCAGCACTTCGCCGTATTCCACCGGCACGCCGGAAGAAATCACGATCTGGCTGACGGTGCCCGCGCGAGGGGCCTTGATCTGGTTGAAGGTCTTCATCGCCTCGATCAGCAGCAGCGTCTGGCCCAGGCTCACGCTCTGGCCGACCGAGACATAGGGCGCCGCCCCCGGCTCGGCGCTGAGATAGGCGATGCCGACCATCGGGCTGGTCACCGCGCCGGGGTGCTGGGACAGGTCGGCGACCTGCTCGGGCGCGGCCGCGGGCGCGTGCACCGGCACGGGGGGAACCGACGCAGGGGCGGCAAGGGCGGCGTGGATCGTCGCCGGCGCCCGCACCACGCGAATGCGGCTGTCCTTCTCGCAGACCTCGATTTCCGTCAGGCCAGTGTCCTGCAGGATTTCGGCGAGCTGGCGGATGGCATCGGTATCGATGCGCAGGCTGGTCATGGATCCTCGTCCAGAAGCATTTCAGCAATCGCGGTCAGCGCCAGGCCATAGCCGCGCATGCCAAGCCCGCATATGACGCCGTTGGCCACGCGCGAGACCAGGGAGTGCCGCCTGAACTCCTCCCGCGCATGGATGTTGGTCAAATGCACTTCGATCGTGGGCAGTTCGGCCGCGAGAACGGCATCCACCAGCGCCACGGAGGTATGGCTGAAGCCGCCGGGGTTGATCACGATGCCGCGTGCCTTGTCGCGGCAATCCTGCACCCAAGTAATGAGTTCGCCCTCGTGGTTGCTCTGGCGGAAATCGATGGCAAGCTCCAGGGCATGCGCGGTTTCCGCGCAGAGCGCTTCCACATCGTCCAGGGTCGCGGCGCCGTAGAGCGCTGGTTCGCGCGAGCCAAGCATGTTCAGGTTCGGCCCATTGAGGACGGCGATAAGGGGAAGCATGAAGGGCGGGCGTTAGCACGCACACCCAAGCAAGAGAAGGCTGGCAAAAGATCGGGGGTTTGGGGCTCAGGCCCCGTCGTGCGCAGCACGCTGTCGCGTGACCGGGTTCAGGGGCGGCTCCCCTGGCTGTTTCGCCGTGAGGGATGCCAAGAGGCCGCGCGGCGATCCCGCGCGGTACAACGTCGCCCAATGCAGCGCCTGCCCGCCATCCGCGCCGCGCGGCACCAGGCTGTCCTTGTAGCGCTGTGCGCCCGCCAGGAAATCGTAACGCGCCGCCCCTGCCGCCAGCGCGAGCTCGATCGCCAAAGCGTGGCAGACCAGCCCCGGCTTGAAGCGCGCATCGGCCTCCGCGGCCAGGCCCGCCTGGTAGTTCAGCACCGCCCGACCGTGTTGGAACTGATACAAAAAGCCCACCTCGCGCGCGCCGGCCGCCACGCGCAGCAACGCCACCTCGCCGCGCGGCCAGGCGGTCTGGATCAGGCGGGCATGGAAGCTGCGGATCGCCGGCATGGCAAACGCGCCGGGCTGGCCGCGCGCCGCCCAGCTCGCCTGGTGCAACTGGACCAGCCGTTCAAGGAAAGACAGCGCCTCCGCCACGTTGCCGGCCGGCGTGATGGCCAGATCAGGACCATACAGGCGCATCGCCCGGCGGATCTGGGCGCGGGCATTGGCGCTGAGCGTATCCAGGTATGGCCGCCCGGCGCCCCGCAGGGCGGTAAGGTCGATGGCCGGCGCCCGGCTGGTCTTGCGCGCCACCACTCGGCCCGCCCGGCGCGACGCCTCCAGATGCGGCGTGTCGATGCCCGAAAGCACGACCGTGCCGCACCGCGCCGCCACCGCCAGCGCGGCCGGAAGGCAGGCCTGCGCGCCGGAACGCAGCAGCAAGCCATTATGTTCGACGTAGAGGCCATCGAACGGCTGAGCGCCCGCCTCGTGCAGAATGAGGCTTGTGCCGCGCCAGGTTTTGCTGGCGTTAAACAGGCCCAGGGCAATGTCCTGGCCGTCTTGACGCACCGCGAGCAGCCTTGGCGCGGCAAAATGGGGCAGCAGCGTGGCGAGGTAGCTCCAACCGCGGAAGAAACCACCTTCGCTGACATTCTCCAGCGCGCGCCATCGGTCGGCGAGCTCCGGTGTATCGTTGATGTGCTGGAACGAGATATCGAACATCAGAAAGAAGGAAGTCTGTTCTTTTTTGTAAAAAAGAACCAAAAAACTTTTGTCCTTATGCACGCGCTTCTAGAAAACTTCATTTTGCCACCGGGGTGTTTGCTGGTTTTCGCTTGCATCGGAGTGGTCTTCAGGCGCCGCCGGCTTGCAGCCTGGGGAATCTTGGGCCTTTTTGTGCTGGCATTGCCGGCCGTGTCCACCAACCTTCTGGCGCTCCTGGGAAGCGGGCTCGACACGCATGTGGACCCGTCCGCGCCGCCGCAGGCCATCGTCATCCTCAGCGGGGACCAGCAGCGAATCGCAACGCCGCTTGGCATCACCTGGCATGTCGGCATGCTGACACTGCAGCGCGAAGCCGCCGGCGTCCGACTGGCGAGGCGCACCCATCTGCCGGTGCTCGTCAGCGGCGGGGTCATCCGCACCGGCGCGCCCTCGCTGGCCGCCATGATGACCCAGAGCATGGAAGAGGATTTTGCAACACAAGTGCGCTGGGCCGAGGACCGGTCGGGCGACACCTGGCAAAATGCGGCCAACAGCGCGGCGATCCTGCGCGCGCAGGGCATCGGACGCATCTACCTCGTCACGCACGCCTGGCACATGCGCCGCGCGCTGCTGGCCTTTCGCCGCGCCGGGCTGAGCGCCGTGCCCGCGCCCGTCCAGATCGATGCCGGCGCGCCTTGGACGGTGGGCGCCCTCACGCCGAACGTCCGCGCCTGGCAAGAAGCATTCTGGGCCGCGCACGAAATGTTCGGCTGGGTCTGGTATGCCCTCTAAGGCTGAGCTGACCGCGGCGGAGTACGACACGGTGGAGGCGCTGCCGGCTTCGGCGCGCGCGCTGCTCGGGGGCGATTTCTTCTCCACGCCCGCGTGGTATCGCACGGTCATCGCCGCGGGCCTGCCGGATGGCGCGCGCGCGGTGCTGCTCGTGCTGTCGGGTGAGGCGGGTTCGGCGGGACTGTTTCCCATGATGGTCAGCTCAGGTCGCACCGGAGCATTGAGCACGCCCTACACCTGTCTGTGGCGCCCGATGCTGGCGCCAGGACTGAACAACACGCAGTCGGCGCAGCTATGGCGCGGCTTTGCGGCATGGTGCCGCGGCCACGCCACCGTGCGGCTGGAGGCGCTGGACGAAGCGCAAGCGCGGGCCATCACCGCCGCCCTGGTCGGCACCGGCCTGGTGACGCTGCGTTTCAATCATTTCGCCAACTGGCACGAGGAGCGCGTGCGCGACTGGCCATCCTACCTCGCCGGGCGTCCCGGCGCGGTGCGCGAGGCGGTGCGCCGTCGCTCCAGGCAATTGCTGGCACAAGGCGCTGCATTTCGGATCGTGCGGACCCCCGATGAGATCGACGCGGGCATTGCCGCCTACGAACAGGTATACGCCACGAGCTGGAAGGCGCCGGAGCCCTATCCCGCATTCAACGGCGTGTTGATGCGCGCCTGCGCGGCCGAAGGTTCGCTGCGGCTGGGATTGTTGCGCGTGCAGGAACGCGTCCTCGCCGCGCAGATCTGGGTGGTCCGGCAGGATTGGGCCGCGGTGCTGAAGCTGGCGCATGATGAGGATGCGCGGGCGCTCTCGCCCGGCACGGTGCTGACCGCGATGATGATCGAGCATTTGATGGCACGGGAGGGTGTGCGCACCCTGGATTTCGGCCGTGGCGACGACCCGTATAAACAAAGCTGGACGACCAAGCGCCGGCAGCGCGTCGGCCTGCTGCTCGCCAACATGCGCCGGCCCGCCGGCCTGCGGGCTGTCGCGCAACACCTTGCAGGCCGCGCGAAGCGGCAAGCAAATTTGCAAAAGTTCTTTGCTTCTTTCTTTCAAGAAAGAAGAACCTTCTTCAGGAAGACTGGGCGAGCAGTGCCTGCCCCCCCAGACCGCCCGCCGTAATTTACGCGAGGGCCGCCTACCGCGTCACCACGCCACTCGAATACACCACCGGCCCCGTCGGCAGCCCCGTGGGCGAACCTCCCGCCGGCTCCAAACTCACCAGCAGCTTGAATTTTTGCCGCGGCAGACCGGGCGGCGGCGGCAGGCCAGTGCGGCCCGTGATCGCCAGCAATCCCAGCGGCACAGGCTTGTCGCTACCCTCCGCCAGCGCCCAGAGCTGGAAATCCTGCGCCAGCGTGTGGCTCAGCGCGCCCTGTGCCACGGCATTGACCTCGCCGTTCGGGTGCAGCGTGATCAGCCAGCCGCCAAGCCCAGGCTGGGCTGGCATGATCATGGCCAGCACCGGCGGCGCGGGCTTCGGCCGCGTCACCAGCAGCCCGCCCAGCACGGCCGCCACCGCCATCGAGGCAAGCGCCGTGCTGCGCCAGAAGACGAGCGCGCGGGCCTCGCCGCGCCTTTTGGGGCGCTGGTGCTGCGGCGGCTGGTAGATCTCGCCCGTGCTCTGGCCAGGTGCGGCCAGGCGCGCCAGCCGCGCCTCCAGCTGCGGCCACAGCGTGGCGGGCAGTTCAACCGCAGGCACAAGAGCCACCAGAGGCGTCAGCCGCCGTTCCCAGGCCACAATCTCCGCCCGCAGCGCCGGGTCGCGCTCGGCTTCCCCCCGCACGGCGCGCATCTCCTCGGCGTTCAACGCGCCCAGCACGTACAGTCCGGCCAGGTCTTCGGTCTCGCTCATCCGCCCAGACACTCCCGCAAGGTCGCGAGCGAGCGGCGGATCGAGGACTTGATCGTGCCCAGCGGAATGACGAATTGCGCGGCCAGTTCCGCGTGGGAAAACCCTTCTACGAAGGCCAGCACCACCAGGCGCCGGCGGTTGGGGTCCAGCCGTTCCAGGCACTCGCGCAACGCGCGTCCCTCGGCGGCCTCGTCCAAAACCGAAAGATCGTCGAAGGATTCGGCCGCGTGCTCATCCTCCAGCGGGATCAGGGCAGGGCCGGCGCGGCGCACCAGGTCCAGCGCACGGTAGCGCGTCAGCCCTGTCATCCACGCTTCGGGCGAGCCGCGCTCCGGATGGTAGTGGCGCGCGTTCTGCCAGATCTGGATGAAGGCTTCCTGGACCGTATCGGCGGCGAGATTGGCGTGGCGCGTAATCCGCAGCGCCACGGCGTAGAGCCGGGCGGCATGTCGGTCATAGAGCGCACGGAAGGCCGCGCGATCGCCGGCGGCGCAACGCTGCAACAGTATCTCCGAACCGGGCTCGCCGGCGTTATTGGTCACGGAAGCGTGGCGTTGGGCTGCATCGCCCAAAACACTAACGGCACTCGTGTCACGCTGCCATACCCACTACGGCGAAACGGTGTCTTACGGATGCGCGCGTGGTGATTTCACGAAAATTGTCAAAAGACTTTGACAGAAGTGGCACTTCGGCTCGCCGGGCGGCACAGATCGGCCAGCTTCATTGCCACGGCGCCCGCCAACATCAGCCCCACCATGGGCACCGACGACCCATCCGCCATCCACGCCATCAAAAATCCGCTGCTGCTGCCGATGGCGAATTGCATCGTGCCCAACACGGCCGAGGCGCTGCCGGCATGGGCCGAATGGTTGCTCAACGCGCCGACGGTTGCGGTGGGCGCGATGAATCCCACCACGCACTGGCCCAGCATCAGCAGGCCGCCCATGACCCAGGGCCAGCCTTGCGGCGCCAGCGCCACGGCCACCAGGGCGGCGGTCAATCCCACATAGCAGGCCGTTGTCACGTGCAGGCTGCGGCTGAGCCCCAGCGCGCCGGTCAAATGGACGTTGAGCTGCGTGCCCAGGATGTAACTGGCCGCCACCAGGCCGAAGACCGCGGCGAACTGGCCGGGACTGAGATGGAAGCGCTCCATGAAAAGCACCGGCATGCCGCCGAGATAGGCAAAGAGCGCAAACCCCACGCCCGAGACGATCAGCGCATGCGTCAGGAAGCCGCGCTCGGTCAGGATGACGCGGTAGCGGCCAGCCAGGGCGATGGGATGCAGCGCGCGGCGTTCGGTGACGGGCAGCGTGTCCGGCAGGAAAGCGATCGCCAGCGCCAGGCTGCAGACGCCGAAGCCGGCCATGACCCAGAAGATGTCCCGCCAATTGCCGAACTGCAGCACCAGTCCGCCCAGGCTCGGCGCCAGGATCGGGGCGGCGCCCAGGATCAGGATCAGTTGGGCCATCAGCCGCGCCGCATCATGGCCGTCTGCCAGGTCACGCACGATGGCGCGGGGCACGATCATGCTGGAAGATGCGCCCAGCGCGGCCACGAAGCGCCAGGCCGCCAGCCAGGCGATGCTGGGCGCGAGCGCGCAGCCGGCCGTTGCGGCGGCATAGACCGCAAGCCCCGCCAGCAGCGGCACTCGCCGGCCGAAGCGGTCGGCGATCGCGCCCATGGCCAGTTGTCCGACGGAGAGGCCCAGGATCCAGGTCGCGAGCGTGATTTGCGCGCTGCCCGCGGCGCCATGCAGATCGTGTTCCAGCGCGGGAAACGCGGGCAGGTACATGTCGACGGAAATCGGGCCTACCGCCTGCAGGGCGCCCAGCAGGAACGGCAGCCATCTTGGGAATCGTAGTGTCATAAAAGGAAGTAGTCCTTTTTTGAAAAAAAGGACCAAAAAACTTTTCCGGTTTTAATGGCGCGCATTCGACAGGCTTGGTTTTCGTTATGCCTTTTAAGGGGGCGCTGTATCCCAGGGGAACACGATCCACGTCTCCTGCGCCACTTCGGCCACGAAGCGGTCCGCATAGGGCCGGCCGGCCGGCTTGGCATAGAGGCAGGCGAACAGCGCACGAGGCAGCATGGCGCGTACCGCCCGCGCGGTGTGGCCGCTATCGACCAGATCGTCGATCACGAGGAAACCGGTGCCGTCGCCGGCCGCAACCGCGGGCTTGATGATGCGCGGCGGCCCCGCCGTCCCTGCCTCGCCCGCATAGCTGAAGACACCGATGCATTCGACCATGCGGATATCGAGTTCACGCGCCAGGATCGCAGCGGGGATGAGACCGCCGCGCGAGACCGCGACGATGCCCTGGTATTGGCCACCGCTCAGCGCGGCGGCGAGGCGGCGGGCGTCACGGTGCAGTTGATCCCAGGTGACCGCGGCGCGGGACGTCAAGAACGCGTCTTCTTCAAGTGGGAAAGGTTTTCTTCCTCAATACAGCCGCCCGCCATCCGGAACCTTGAAATCCGGCCGCAACAGGATGACCTCGCCTTCCTCGCTGGGCAGACCCAGCGTCAGGACTTCGCTCATGAAGGGTCCTATCTGGCGCGGCGAAAAATTGACCACGGCGCAGACCTGGCGTCCGATCAGCTGGTCGGGCTTGTAGTGCACCGTGATCTGCGCGGACGAGCACTTGGTGCCGATCGCCTCGCCGAAATCGATCCAGAGCTGAAAAGCGGGCTTGCGCGCCTCCGGAAAAGGCCTGGCGTCCACAATCGTCCCGACCCTTATGTCGAGCTGCGCGAACGTCTCGAGCGTGGCGGTCGGTGTCTGATCGGGCATCGGCGATGCATAGCGCGAAGCGCGTTTGGCGCAAATCGCGCGGGTGCTCTGGCCACACGCATCATTTTGCAACAGATTGCCGCCGCGCGGGAGCACTTGCATGCAACGGGACAGGCTGGTGATCGGCACGAGGCGCTATTCGAGCTGGTCGCTGCGCGGCTGGCTGGCGGTCCGGCTTGCCGGGCTCGATGTCAGCGTGGAGGTCGTGCCGTTGCTGGGCAGCGGCCAGACCGTGGCGCTGAAAGGCAGCACGCCGACGGGCCTGGTTCCCTATCTGGAGCATGGCGGCGCGCGGGTGTGGGAGAGTCTCGCCATCTGCGAATACTGCGCGGAAATCGAGCCGGCGCTGTGGCCTGTCGAACGCGCGGCGCGTGCCCATGCCCGCTCCGCCGCGGCCGAGATGCATGCAAGCTTCGCCGCGCTGCGCCGGGCCATGCCGATGAATTTGGGCCGCAATTTCGAGGGCGTGGTGAATGACGCGGACGTGGCGGCCGATATCGCCCGCATCGCCACGCTTTGGCGCGAGGCAATCGGCGAGTTTGGACGGGGCGGACCGTTTCTCTATGGCGCCGGGTTCGGACTGGCCGACGCCATGTTCGCCCCCGTGGTGACGCGATTTCTTACCTACCGGCCGGAACTGCCGCCGCAGGCCGCCGCCTATTGCCAGGCCGTGCGTGGCCATCCCCTGGTGGTGCAATGGTATGACGACGCCGCGGCCGAGCCGGCGGCGTGGAGGCTGGCCAAATACGAGAGCTTGCAGCTGTAACGGTCCTGCCGCCGCGCGAGGGCTTTTCGCCCCATGCCATCGGCGCCGTTGGCATGATGGTGCGCCTGATGGCGGCGGAGGGCGACATCGTGGTGGGCGCCGATCCGGGACGGGGCGCCTACACCACACCGAAATTCCTGCCGGTCCTACCGGTGCTTTGGCCGCCTTTCGGGCGCACGGAACGCTACATGGCCGGCGCCATAGCCCGCTTGCGCGGTCTTCAGCCCCGGCTGGTCGAGGTACATAACCGGGCCAACCTGGCGCGCGATGTCGCGGCCGCGCTGCCGGATGCGCGCGTGGCGCTGTTCCTGCACAACGACCCACAGGCCATGCGCACCGCCGGCACGCCGGCCGACCGCGCGGCGCTGCTGGCGCGCATGGATGTGGTATGCGTCTCCGAGTATCTGCGCACGCGCTTCGCGCAGGGCCTGCCGCCAGCCGCCGGCGACCTTCACGTGCTGCTCAACGCCATCGATCTGGCCGCGCTGCCGCCCGCGCTGGCGCAGGTGAACCGCGCGCCGGTATTCCTGTTCGTCGGGCGCGCCGTGGCCGATAAAGGGGCGGACGCCTTTGTGCGCGCCTTTGCCGCCATCTCCGCTCAGCTGCCCGGCTGGCGTGCCGAGCTGATCGGCGCCGATCGCTTTCGCCCCGACAGCCCCGACACGCCGTTCCTGCGCGCCTTGCGCCGCTCGGCGCAGGAAGGCGGCGTCACTCTGCGCGGCCACCTTCCCCATGCCGCGGTGCTGGAGGCGATGGCGCGCGCGGCCATCGTGGTCGTGCCCAGCCGCTGGCAAGAACCCTTTGGCCTGACCGCGCTCGAGGCCATGGCCAGCGGCGCCGCGCTGATCTGCGCGCCCACCGGCGGCCTGCCGGAAGTC
>CAXUNZ010000092.1:10101-11667 GCA_964252525.1 uncultured Acetobacteraceae bacterium | reverse complement strand
GCCGTGAAGGTGACGCTCGGTCCCAAGGGCCGCAACGTCGTCATCGACAAGAGCTACGGCGCGCCGCGCATCACCAAGGACGGTGTGACCGTCGCCAAGGAAATCGAGCTTTCCGAAAAGTTCGAGAATATGGGCGCGCAGATGGTGCGCGAAGTGGCGAGTAAGACCAATGACGTGGCAGGCGACGGCACGACCACGGCGATCGTGTTGGCACAAGCCATCATCCGCGAAGGCGGCAAGGCCGTTTCAGCCGGCATGAACCCGATGGATCTCAAGCGCGGCATCGACCAGGCGGTCAATGCGGTCGTGACCGAACTGGCGGCGCGCACCAAGAAGATCACCTCCGAGGCCGAAACGGCGCAGGTCGGTACGATCTCGGCCAACGGCGAGGCCGAAATCGGCCGCATGATCGCCGAAGCGATGCAGAAGGTCGGCAATGAGGGCGTGATCACGGTCGAGGAAGCCAAGGGTATCCAGACCGAGCTCGATGTCGTCGAGGGCATGCAGTTCGACCGCGGCTACATGAGCCCCTACTTCATCACTAACGCGGAAAAGATGACCGCGCAGCTCGATGACCCCTACATCCTGATCCACGAAAAGAAGCTGTCGTCCTTGCAGACGCTGCTACCGCTCCTGGAAGCCGTCGTTCAATCGGCACGGCCGTTGCTGATCATTGCCGAAGACGTGGAGGGAGAGGCGCTGGCCACGCTAGTGGTCAACAAGCTGCGCGGCGGCCTGAAGGTCGCGGCGGTCAAGGCGCCAGGCTTCGGCGATCGCCGCAAGGCGATGCTGGAGGATATCGCAATCCTGACCGGTGGCACCGTCATCAGCGAGGATCTCGGCATCAAGCTCGAAACCGTGACGCTGGACATGCTCGGCCGCGCCAAGAAGGTGCTGATCGAAAAGGAGAACACCACGATCGTCGAGGGCGTGGGCAAGAGCGAGGACATCAAGGGCCGCTGCGCCCAGATCCGCGCCCAGGTCGAGGAGACCACATCCGATTACGACAAGGAGAAGCTGCAGGAACGCCTGGCGAAGCTCGCCGGCGGTGTTGCCGTGATCCGCGTCGGCGGGGCGACCGAGGTTGAGGTCAAGGAGCGCAAGGATCGCGTGGACGATGGCCTGCACGCGACGCGTGCCGCGGTCGAGGAGGGCATCGTGCCCGGCGGCGGCGTGGCGCTGGCGCGTGCCTCGCTCGTGCTCAAGGACATCAAGGGTGCCAACGACGATCAGCGTTTCGGCATCGAGGTGGTCCGCAAAGCGCTGCAGACGCCGATGCGCCAGATCAGCGAGAATGCCGGCGAAGACGGCGCGGTGATCTCCGGCAAGGTGCTGGAGAACACCGGCTATAATTACGGCTTCGACGCGCAGACGGGCGAGTACAAGGACATGGTCGCGGCAGGGATCATCGACCCGACGAAGGTCGTGCGCTCGGCGCTGCAGCACGCCGCGTCCATTGCCTCGCTGATGATCACGACCGAGGCGATGGTGGCCGATCGTCCCGAGAAGACCCCGCCCATGGGTGCTGGCGGCGGCGGCGGCATGGGCGGAATGGGCGGCGGCATG
>CAXUNZ010000092.1:0-10091 GCA_964252525.1 uncultured Acetobacteraceae bacterium | reverse complement strand
TTTCTAATCCGGCCTGTCATGGCCGGGGGCGCACCTGCCCCTGGCCACCATGCGCACGTTCATATCGACGGGCAGAAAGGTCCGGGAGGCTCCGCTTCCCGGACCTTTTGTTTTGATGCCCTGGCCCGCGCCGCTATTTTCCGGTCAGGAAAAGCGGCGAGGTCCAGATGCGCGACTGGTCTTGTTGCCACGCGGTCATGAACAAGCGGTGCTCCTCGGCCGGCGCCAGGTCGAGTTCGGATATTGGCAGGCGGAGATCGACGTCACGGAGCAGGGCTTGGCCGGTGACGGGCTCGATGGCCGCCATGAGCTCCACGCCGCCCAGCTCCCGCCGGAACGTCCCGCCGTCGAGGAGCCTGTCTCCTTCCGCGACCAGATCGAGCGCGGGCATGTCCAAATGAGCCGGCGGCTGCAGCGGATCGCCGATTTTTGCATAGCCGTGGATTTTGGCGCGGACCTCTATGACCGCGCTCGCGACCTCGCCAAGCGTGATTTCAATGCTGTCCGCATCGCCATGGGTCACGGTGGCAAAGCCGATCCTGTCGGCGCCCTTGCGCCAGAATCGTTGCTCGGGATGGTCGAAACCGCAGGCGGCGACGTCGAGGATCGGCGTGAAGCGCACGCGAATTTCGCCCGTCCACCACGCGCCGCGATAGCGATCCTTGATGCGCGCGCCGCCGAGACGGACGCGCAGCCGGCGGTTGGAGTAGCCGAGGCGGCTGTGCTCGTCGCGCTGCCAGACGAGCCGGTCGGCGTCGTAGATGGCGATCTCCTCCCATCCCATGTCACCGAGCAGGCGCAGGCTGAGCGCACCGGCGCGGTCGAGCGCGCCTTGCGATCCCATGAAAATCGGCCCGTGCGAGAGGATGGCCACACTCCTCTCGCCGGTGGTGGCAAACGTACGCCGCGCGCGTAGGGCGCGGGCAATGGCTGTCCGGTCGAGGTTATCGGCGAAGACGCCGGTCAGCCCGCCGCGCGATCCGAAAACCGCCGTGCCCGGCATGCCGCCACCGCAGCGCCCCTGGTGCTCGTCGCTGGCGGCCGAAACGCCGAGCCGGTAGCCACGGCTCAGCGCGTCCGTATAGACCCATTGGAATTGGCCCCAGGCGGAGACGACCTCGATGAGCCGTTCGAGTTCGGGATGATGCCAATCCAGGATGCATCGGCGGCCGCCGACATGGGGGATCAGCAAATGCCCCTCCGCGTCCCGGGCGTAGGCGGCGTATAGCTCGTCGACGGGCCAGGCGCCTGGACGCATGTTGCCGCGGGACGCCTCGTTCCAGTCGGCGGAGCGCACCAGCCTGCCATGGCTGTCCATCGGGAATTCGGGCTTGCCGCCGCGCAGGAAGACGACGTTGCGGTCCCCGCCCGCGCTTGAGTTTCCGCACCATTCGGTGCCGGGAAAACAGACGAAGCGCCCATCCTGGTTGAACTGTTCGATCAGCTCGACCGTGCGGTTCCAGCGTTCCTCGCTGACGTTGAAGTCGTTGGCCGTATAGCCCAGCACGTCCAGCCCCGCGACGTCGCGGCCATAGGCGAGATTGTAGGCGGTGTCGTTGGTGCCGACCGTGTCGTTGGAATGAACGTGCAGATCGGCGTAAAGCGGCGCGCGCCCGGGCTCGACGGTCACGTAACGTATGGCCGGCGCCACGCCCGGGGTGTGCGGGAGGCTGGCGGAGAGCACCCATTCGCCCTCTTCCTCCATCGCGACATCGGCGATACGGCATGCCGCCCAGCCGGTGTTTTCAAACGTCGGAGCTAGCGAGTGCTCTTTTCCGGACGGTGAGGTGATCCGCAACAGCAATGGAAGGGGCAGGTCCCGGCACGTATT
Source organism: uncultured Acetobacteraceae bacterium (assembly GCA_964252525.1). Classification (GTDB taxonomy): domain Bacteria; phylum Pseudomonadota; class Alphaproteobacteria; order Acetobacterales; family Acetobacteraceae; genus CAJCIS01. The sequence goes on along the minus strand of CAXUNZ010000092.1, from coordinate 8,260 downwards.
GCCCCACAAATCATCGGCGCGGATGATGCAGGCGAAGGGTTCGCCCCGTGGCAGCAGGCGCGGCGCGATAAGTTGCACGCCGGCTGGCGGCCCCGGAACGATGTCGAACAGCAGGTCGCCGGGAACTTCGGCGAATTTGGAGCTGCCGAGCGGATCGATAAACATGCGAAAGCGAAAGCCGGCCTCCGCGAAGCTCTGCACCCTTGTGCCGCCGCCGCCTTGCCGCCGATCGCCGATGCGAATTACGATGCGATCGCCGGGATTAAGATAGCCGTCAACGACGTCGATCAGCACTGCCTTCTGAAATGGCCGCTCATGGCCCTTCTGGTCGAAGCGCACGCCAAGATAGCGTATCGTCGCCGGAGACTGGCCGGGCAGCAATTCGGCCGCTTCATATTCGGCCGAGACATAGTTTGCCCCCGAGGGGTCGGACGTCTGGAGCAGCGCCCAATCGGAATAGAATTTGAACGCAAGCTTCAGCCAGGCGCCGTCGGCAAGGCCGGCGCCTCCCACTTCGTAGATCAATTTGAGTTCGGTCCACTCGCCCGCGGTCAGCCGGTTCCGCTCGCAGCTAAGCGTGCCCAGGAACGGAAGCTCCCTGGTACGGGCATAGGCGTCTTGCGGGGCATGATAGAAGCCCGCCTCACGTGAAGGATCGAAACCCGTCGTCATCAAACCTCCTCTTCGGCGTGCCGCCGGGGACGCTGTACTCCGCGCGGGGGGAGGATTGAAGCGGGAGCAGGTGTTCGATAGAAGGCGCGGCGTTCTTGCGGGATCTTCCTTGAGTTCTGCCCTGTATCTCGGGCTTGCGCACGCGGCCACGGGCCTTGGCGTCGGGCTGATGGTCGGCATGACCGGGGTCGGCGGCGGCGCGATCATGACGCCTCTGCTGATCCTGCTCTTCGGCATCCATCCGGTGACCGCGGTGGGTACCGACCTTGTGCAGATGTCTGTCATGAAAGGCGTCGGCAGCTTTGTGCATAGCCGGCACCAGCAGGTCGATTGGCGCATCGTGGGCTATGTGTTGGCCGGTTCCGTGCCGGGCGCGGTGGTGACGCTGCTCGCGCTCAAGGAAATGAGCATCGATACGCACGCCATCTCACGCCTGGTTTCGGGCGTGCTTGGCGTCGTTTTGTTGCTGACTGCCGTCTCGCTCGCCTTTCGACCGGCCCTTGCCCGCTGCGCCTCACGCGCCCGTCCGATGTGGGACCCACGCCGGCGCGTGCTGCTGACCATCGCCACCGGCGTGGTGATCGGCATACTGGTCACGCTGTCTTCGGTCGGCGCCGGCGCGATCGGGATTACGGCACTGATGCTGTTCTATCCGGAACTCACGGCCGCGCGGGCTGTCGGCACGGACATCGCCCAGGCGGTGCCGCTGACGCTGGTCGCCGGCGGTGGTCACATCCTTCTCGGCACGATCGATTGGGGCTTGCTTGGCTCGCTGCTGCTGGGATCGGTTCCGGGCATCGCCATCGGCAGCACGCTTGCCGCCCGCGTGCCGGATACGGCCGTCCGCGGCGTGCTCGCAACCCTGTTGCTGCTGGTGGGCGGCAAGCTCGTGTATTGAGACTGGCCGTAATATACCAACACGCAGGAAGATGACTCGTCGGAAGACTGGGGGAGATGTGCCATCCCCCCCAGACCCCCCGTCATTATTTTAGGCGGCGTCCTAAAATCGACGGGTGGGGGGCATGCGGCCGCGCTGGACGGTGTCGGCCTTTTCACGGGGATTGATGGCTGTCGAGGCAGCAGAAGCGGCACGAAATCAACTTGTTGTTCCGTAACCGTTGGCCAGCGAGCCGCCGTCGCGCAGTAAAAATTCCGCCTGCGCGCTCAGGGCGCCGTCATCGTCATGCAGTACCAATCCAGGGCAGACGATCGAAGGGCCGCGACCCAGGCGCACGCCTTGCAGAATGATGAGCTTGGCGGGTGCTTGCCGTTTCGGCCACAGCGGCAGCAACGATGTCTCTCCGCAGCCGGCGGCGCGTAACGCGGCGATGCCCGCCGACAATTGCGACGCGGGAAGGATCAGGCTGAGCGTGCCGCGCGCCCGCAGACGGCGCGCCAGGCCGTGTGTCCAGCCTTCCAGCCCGTTCACGTCCGCCGTTTTGGCCGCCGCACGGAAAGGGTGGGGCGAGCGTGTTCCCAGGGCGTCGTGCCAGGGGGGATTGGCAAAGGCGTGGTCGAGCAGCGCATCCGGCTGCCAGTCCATGATGTCGCCTTGCACCGCCCTGAGGCGATCAAAGCCGTTATCGGAAAAATTCGCCGCGGCCAGACTGGCCTGGGCGGGGTCGCGCTCCAGCCCCACGCCGGTCAGGCCCGGCACGCGCGCGGCCAGGCACAGCAGGCCGGCGCCCGCGCCGGTGCCCGCCTCCAGGACATTTTCCCCGGGGCGCGCCGGTATGCTGGCCGCGAGCAGCACGGGTTCGATGCCGGTGCGGTAACCTTCGGCCAGCTGCGCGTAGCGGACGCGGCCACCGAGCAATGTGCCGTGGGTGAGGGTCACGACTCTCCGGCTTCGGCAAGCACGCGCCGGGCCCGGCTGGCATAATCCGCGTCCACGACCAGGCGGCGAGGGAAGGCGCCGATACCGCCTTCCATGGCGCTCATCTGCGCATCGAGGATTTGCGCGCTGATGCCGGCATCACGCAGCAGGCTCACCAGGAAGTGCAGCCGGATCACATTGTTGCTTCGTAGCAGGACCTCCAATCGCAACCTCCCCTCACGCGCATGATATTGACCTCCTTCCCAACGCCGCCGATATCGGGCGGGCAATCCGCCTGGAGCCTTTTTTGTCACGCGCCGCGACACTGCCATCGGCCGGGCTGCCCGCATCGGCACCCGACGCGCTGGCGCGCCTCGCGGCTCTGGTGGCTGATGATCTGCACGCCTGCAATCAGCTGATCGTGGCCAATATGCACAGCGAGGTCGAGTTGATCCCTCGGCTGGCGGCACATTTGGTCGCGGCCGGCGGAAAGCGCCTGCGGCCTATCCTGACCCTGGCCTGCGCGCGCCTGTGCGGCTATGCCGGGCCGCGCCACGTGGCGTTGGCCGCGTGCGTGGAATTCATTCACACGGCGACGTTGCTGCATGACGATGTGGTCGATGCCAGCCAATTGCGGCGCGGCCTGGCGAGTGCCAATGCCGTGTTCGGCAACCAGGCCAGCGTGCTGGTGGGCGATTTCTTGTTCAGCCGTGCCTTTCAGTTGATGACTGCGGACGGCAATTTACACGTGCTGCGGATTTTGTCCGAAGCGTCAGCGACGATTGCCGAAGGCGAGGTATTGCAGCTCGTCACGCAAAACGATTTGTCCACGCGCGAGGACCGCTACCTGGAGGTCATTCAGGGAAAGACGGCCGCCCTTTTCGCCGCGGCGTGCCGGGTGGGGGGCGTGGTGGCGAACGTGCCCGAGGCGAGCGAGGCTGCGCTGGCGGCGTATGGCAGCGCCATCGGCATGGCGTTCCAGCTGGTCGATGACGCGCTGGATTACGCGGCCGATCAGCGCGAATTGGGCAAGACGGTGGGCGACGATTTCCGCGAGGGCAAGATCACGCTGCCGGTTCTGGCGGCCTATAATTTGGGTAGCGAGGAAGATCGCGTGTTCTGGCGCCGCACGATCGAGGCCAGCGAACAGAGCGAGGATGATCTGGAGCATGCGCTGGAATTGATGGCGCGGACGGGTGCGATCGATGCGACTTTAGCGCGGGCTTCGAGTTATGCGGAGCGGGCGAAATTGGCGCTTGAGGTTTTTGCGCCCTCGCCGATGCGGTCGTGCCTGATGGATGTCGCTGATTATACGGTGAGCCGGGCGCGCTAGACAAGGCAGGCTCCACTTGCCGGGCCCCGCAGCTGCTTTTCACAGCACCGCGTTATGATACTCAGCCGTTAGGCGGCAAACGAGAAGCGTTTGACCAAAGCCGACAATTTATGCCGGCGAAGTTCCGAACGGGCGGCTGAATCGTTCTCCATGTAATTGAGCTGGATACTGTGGCGTGGCCCGACATAGGTCCGATGACCGTGCCAGGTGGTTGGGCCGTTCGGAAAGACCAACAAGGTGCCGTGAGTCGGCGGGATTTCGACCGCAAAATCCTCGAGATCGTCAGGCCCGCGGAGCAGGCGGAGACAGCCTTCCTGCTGGCTGAACGCCTGCTGCTCAGGATTGAGGTAGAGCAGGACGGTCACGCGCTTGGCCGTGCTGTCCGTGTGGATCTGGCCGTCCTTTTCGCGCGTGAAGAGCCGAACCGTCAGCATGGTCGGGGCATCGTCCAAGTCCAGGCCCAGTTTTGAGGCGATGGCCTGGCGAAAGCGCGGACCTTCCAATTCGTCCATCAAGGCGCGGGCGTCGGAGCCCAGCCGCAGAGCTTCGTGCGGAAACGAGCCGCCTCGGGACATTTTCGGCAGGCCGTCGTAGACACGTGACAGCGCCGGGGGCAGTACAAAATTTTTAACGACGATATGGGGAAACGGATCCTGGTTCAGCGGAGCGGCATCCAGGGCCGGATAGTCGAGGAGCGTGTCGGCGATCATCGGCAGGAAATGCGTCAAACGCTCCCGCCGTTCAAGCCACAGGCGTCAGGTGCGACCGGCGGCGATGGGCTGCACGAGCATCTGGGTGGAAAGGAAGTGCGAGCAAGCGGTCGAATCGCCCTCCGCATCGTCGTCGGTGCTGTAGGCCGTGCGGCTGACCGTCGCGGTATCGATGCAGGCACTGTTGTTGCTCGAGGCGCCGAGGGAGGGCGCCGTCTGGGTGGCGGAAGGCTGCGCATCGCCGGCCTGAGGCGCATCGGCTGCATGGGCGGCAAACGCCAGAAACAACGAGCCTGCGGCGGCAAAAAGGATGGTCTTCATGGCGATCGATTATCCGACTTCGTCGTGAGCACTGAGTGGCGCAACGGCATCGATGCAGCCACAGTTCGGCCGCCTCGCGCGATGGTGACAGGCCGCGCACCATGTTATGCGGCAGCGCACCATGGACGGACAGGCAACCCTCATCTCCCCCCCGGCCGGGCCACTCAGCGCCTACCGCGCGCTGCTGGCCGAGGGTGTGCTGCAGGCCGATGACAGTCAGGGCGCGGCCGCCGAGCAGCTGCAGGATTTATGGGCCAAGCTGAGGGGGTATGATCCGCCGGCGCGGGCCGGAAGCGGGTTGCTGAGCCGGCTGCTGCGGCGCCGGGCCGCCGAAGGCGCGCCGGACGCCCGGCCTTGCGGGCTGTATCTGGTCGGCGAAGTCGGGCGCGGCAAATCGATGCTGATGGATTTGTTCTATCGGCAGGCGATCGTGGCGCGCAAAAGGCGCATCCATTTCCACGCTTTCATGCAGGAGGTGCACGCGCGCATCCACGCCTGGAAACGGACCAGTCCGGACGGCAGCGACCCCATTCCGCCATTGGCCGACGCCATTGCCGCCGAGGCCGCGCTGCTGTGCTTCGACGAATTCCAGGTCAACGACATTGCCGATGCGATGATTTTGGGGCGGTTGTTCGCGGCGCTGTTCGACCGGGGCGTGGTGATGGTGTGCACGTCCAACACCCTGCCCGATGCGCTGTTCGCGGGGCAGCCGGGGCGGGACGCATTTCTGCCCTTCATCGCGCTGATCAAGCAGAAACTGGATGTGCTGGTGCTGGAGGGCGAGCGCGATTACCGGCGCCAGCGCCTGTCGGGTTTGGCGACATGGCACGTGCCGGCCGGCAGGCGGGCGGAACGCGCGTTGGACGAGGCGTTCTTGCGCCTGGCCGGCGGCGCGGCGGCCGAGCCCCGCACACTCTCCGTCATGGGGCGGCGGTTGCACATTCCGCTGGCCGCGGGGTGCGTGGCGCGCTGCGAGTTCAGCGCGCTATGCGGCCAGGCGCTAGGCGCTGGCGATTACCTGGCGCTGGCCACGCATTTCGAGACGTTGGTGCTGGATGGCATACCGCAGCTGAGTCCGGCCAATTTCGATGTCGCGCGCCGGTTTATCGTGCTGATCGACGCGTTGTACGAGCATCGGGTGAAACTGGTGGCATCGGCCGATGCATTGCCGGATGCGCTCTATGAGCGCGGCAAGGGAGCCGGGGCATTCGAGCGGACGGCATCCCGGCTGATGGAGATGCAGTCCGTGGAATACCTGGAACTGGCGCATTTGACGTAAGGCTTGGAGGGCGGCACTGTCCGGCCGGCCTTCCCGCTACAGCAGTGCCGTTGCCGTCAGCAAAAGCAAGACGACGCGCGTGGGCGTGAATGCTTCCTGCCCATGCTCGAGTTCGGCCGCCAGCATTGCCACGGACGTGGCCGTGACCGTCGCCGCACCGATGTGGCGAGTGCGACGGTTCGACATTAAAATAGCGCCGCCGAGTTCCAGGCCGCCGATGATCACCGTGACATCCTCCGGCCAGCCCCATGTGCGCGCCTTGCTTTGCTCGGACTCCAGAGCCAGCAATTTGGCGAAGCCGGCAAGGCCGAAGCCGAGGCTGAGCAGGCGATAGACACGGCGCATGAGAGGGCCTTCCGTGGCGGGAGGGGAGATGCTGGCTACGCGTGGCATCGGGAGCGGTTTCACCCACAGCGCTCGGCGGGTAAGCCTGCGCCCATGCAGAGGGACGGTGCGCACCAAGCCATGCAGGTCGGCCTGGACTTGGCGTTTGGCGAAGGTGAAGCGGGCCCGGCCTGCCTGCGCGCCGGCTGGAGCGGGCCGGGTCGGGAGGGCGTGCGCTCGACTTCGCATCGTGGCCTTATCGATGTGATCTTGCCGCCGGGACGGTGGCTGCTGGAAGTCGAGCTGCAAGCGCGGCTGGTGCCGCCTTCCTTGGCCGCCCAGGTGGTGGCCTTCTTTCTCGACGGTGTGGCGCTTGGGCGCGAGAGGCTGGAGACCGGCGCGGTCGTGACCCTGGGCTATGAGGTGGCTGAGCGGGCCGGGCCCGCGGTGCTGGAAATCCGGATGCCGGCGGCGCCGGAGGCGCGCGAGCTTGGGCTTGGCGGACGGGCGCGGCTGGGCATTGTTCTGCGGCGGGTGCGGCTGGTGTCGATTGGGGCCCTTGCGCCAGTGACTCCGCGTCGGCTGGCGCCGGTCTGCGCGGCCGAGGGCGGCGACCGCTTCATGACCGACGCGCTTCGGGACGTGATCGGGCGGGCGCTGGGGTGCTCGGCGGAGGAGATGGCGCTACGTTTCGAAAGCCTGGGCCGCAATTGTGAATTCGGCATGGTGCAGAGCAACTGGGGCGCGTCGCCGCTGGGATTGTTGCGCTTCAATTCCTGCGAATTGCAGCCATTGCTGCGGGGTCTGGCGTGCGGATTTGCCGACTTCGACGATCCGGCGGCGGTGCGGCTGAAGGTGGAATATACACCCAGGGCGGAATGGTTTCTGGTTAATGACCAATACGGCTCGGTGATGCACACGGAGCGGTGGGCTGACGAGCATGGCGAGGCGGCGGTGCTGGCCGAAATGCGCCGCTCCCTGGCCTATTTGAAGGCGAAGTTCGCGCGCACGCTGGCCGAGGCCGAACGGATTTTCGTCTGCCAGCGGCCCGGGCATACGCCGGTGGCGCAGATGCGGCCATTGCTGGCGCGGCTGCGGGCATATGGTGCAAATCGCCTGCTCTTCGTCACCGAAGGCGGACCCAGGCGGCCCGGCGTGGTCGATGATCTGGGCGGGGGTTTGCTGCACGGCGCCATCGATCACGTGGCTGCGGAGGGCGGTGTGCATTGCTGCAACATGCCGGCCTGGGTGAGTTTGTGCGTGAACGCGTGCCTGGCAGGTGTGACGCCTACACAATCCTGAGTGGAAATGATTCGCTTTGTAGATAACCCTGGGTTAACTTCCGTCTGGAGTTGAGCGGGAATGAACCTATGCGCTGGTTTGTGTTGGTGATTGGTTTGGCGGGTCTGTGCGCGGGAAGCGCCCACGCACAGACCGGATTGCTGGGATTGCTCGGGCAAGCCGGCCAGGGATCCTACGGCCAGAGCGGTTACGCGCAAGGTGGCTACGGCCAGGGCCAGTACGATCCTTGCCGGCGGAGCGCGCCCTCCGGCGGGGCATTCGGCGCGCTGGCCGGCATGATGACCGAGCCACAGCGTGCGCGCGAGTGCAGCGATCTGCGTCGGGCGCAATGGGCGGAATATGCCGCCAAACAGAAGGCGGCCAAGGATAAGGCGGACGCCGATGCGGCGGCAGCCAAAAAGACCGCCGATGACGCCAACGCCGCCAGGCTCGCCGCGGTGACGGCCGCGGCGAGCCTGCATGAGGCGGCCGTGGAGCGCCGCGCCACCGCGGCCGCCTCATGC
>CAXUNZ010000091.1:7160-11686 GCA_964252525.1 uncultured Acetobacteraceae bacterium | reverse complement strand
GGGGGGGCCGGGGGGGGGGGGGGGGGGGGGGGGCGCCGCGGGGCCGGGCCTGGCCCGATGATGTTCCCGCGCGCCCACTGATTGTGCATGATGAACCGCGTCGTGCGCTTGCCCTGCTGGCGGCGGCGCGCGAGGCTTTACAGCCTGAAACGATCGTTGCCATAACAGGCACGAACGGCAAGACGAGCACCGTCGATTTCCTGCGCCAGCTTTGGACGGGCGCGGGGCTGCGCGCGGCGAGCCTGGGAACGCTGGGCGTGATTGCGCCGAGTCACTCTGGCGGCGCGGGGCTGACCACGCCCGATCCCGTGGCGCTTGCGGCGATGATGGCGCAATTGGCGCGCGAAGGCGTGACTTGCGCGGCCATCGAAGCTTCGTCGCATGGCCTGGACCAATACCGCCTTGATGGCATGCGCCTGTCGGCGGCGGGATTTTCCAACTTCACCCGCGACCATCTGGATTATCACGGTTCGGAGAATGCCTACCGGGCGGCCAAACTGCGCCTGTTCAGCGCGCTACTGCCGGCGGGCGCGCCGGCGGTGGTGAACGCGGATATGGAGCCCGACAGCCTTGCGGCCTTGCACGCCATTGCCGCGACGCGCCGGCTTGATCTGCGCACGGTTGGACACGCCGGAACGTATTGCCGCCTGTTGAACGCCACGCCGCTGCCGCACGGACAAATTTTGCGCATCGGCATCGAGGGCGGTGCCGCGCAGGAGATCGAATTGGCCCTGCCGGGCCGCTTTCAGGCCGACAACGCGATCATGGCGGCGGCCCTTGCGGCGTGTGCGGGCTTAGAGGATGCGTGGGCACGGCTGCCGCGGCTGCGTGGCGTACGGGGCCGCATGGAGCTGGTGGCAAATCTGGCCAATGGCGCGGCCGCATACGTCGATTACGCGCACACGCCCGATGCACTGGATCGGCTGCTGCGCGCTTTGCGTCCGCACACCGCTGGCCGGCTGGTATGCGTCTTCGGCGCGGGCGGCGATCGTGACGCGGGCAAACGCGCATTGATGGGCGAGACGGTGCGGCGTCTGGCCGATGTGGCGATCGTCACCGATGACAACCCGCGCTCCGAAGATCCCGCGCTGATCCGCGCCGCCATTCTGGGCGCATGTCCCGGTGCGATCGAAATCGGCGACCGCGCGGACGCCATTGCCGCGGGTCTTGGCGCGTTGCGCGCGGGCGATGTGCTTGTCGTGGCCGGCAAGGGCCACGAACAGGGCCAGACGATGGCAGAGCTGACGCGGCCCTTCGACGATGCTGCAATCCTGCGCGAGGTGGCCGGCGCGTGAGCCATCTTTTTTCCGCCGAGGATCTGACGCACGCCACGGGCGGCATCATGCTGGCCCCGTTCCACGCCGATGGCGTGTCGATCGACACGCGCACGATCCAGCCGGGAGATGTTTTCGTCGCGCTGCGCACGCCGACGGGCGACGGACACGCGCATGTCGCGGAGGCGCTGCAAAACGGTGCCGCGGGTGCGATGGTGCACGACCAGCAAGTATTGCCGGACGGCGCACCGCTGCTTCTGGTCGGCGACACGCAGGAGGCGCTGACCGCGCTCGGTGCATTTGCGCGCACGCGTTTTCAAGGCGCGGTCGTGGCGGTGACCGGTAGTGTCGGCAAGACCACGGTCAAGGAGATGCTGCGCGAGGCGCTGAGTGCGAGCGGCCCCACACACGCCGCGCATGCAAGCTACAATAACCATTGGGGTGTGCCGCTGACGCTAGCGCGCATGCCCGAGGAGTCGAGTTTCGCGGTCGTTGAAATCGGCATGAACAATCCGGGTGAAATCGCCCCGCTTGCCGCCTTGGCGGGCCCGGATGTCGCCGTGATCACCAGCATCGAGGCGGCACATATCGGCCATCTCGGCAGCCTTGAGGCCATTGCCGATGAAAAGGCGGCGATATTCGGCGGTGTACTGCAAGGCGGCACGGCGGTTCTGCCGGCCGACAATGCGCAGTATGGCCGTCTGGTCGAGCGTGTGCCAGAGGGAGTGTCCCTGCGCGAATTTGGGGTGCAAAGCCTGATCGATGTCACCGCCGATGAAAACGGCAGCGACGTGCACGCCATTATCGATGCGCGCCACATACGCTTCCGTGTGAATGCGCCGGGGCGGCACATGGTCAGCAACGCACTGGCCGCCCTGACCGCGTGCGTGGCCGTGGGCGCCGATCTGGCGGTGAGCGCGCAGGCTTTGGCGCGTTTTACCGCTGTGAGGGGACGGGGCGCACGCTACCCGGTCCTGCAAGGCGAGGCGAGCCTGCTTGACGAAAGCTATAATGCCTCGGGCGCTTCGATTCGCGCGGCTCTGGCCGTGCTGAAATTGCAGCCGGCGCGCCGGCGCCTGGCCGTACTGGGCGATATGCTGGAGCTGGGCGATCACAGCCGCGCCGAACACGAAAGCCTTGTCGATGCCGTGCGCGACTCGGTGGATGTGCTCTACGCGTGCGGACCTTGGATGAAGTTTTTGTACGATGTCATGCCCGAGGAACAACGCGGCGGCTATGCGGCCGACAGCGCGGCACTCGCGCCCATGGCCGCCGCGGCGGTTCGCGCGGGCGATACCGTGCTGGTAAAGGGCAGCCTGGGCAGCCGCATGCGCGCGGTTGTGAACGCCATTCTGGGCGTGGAGCGGGCGGCATGATTTATCTGCTGGCGCACGCCTTTCCGGAAAAGTTCGCGCTGTTCAACCTGATCCGCTATTTGACATTCCGGTGCGGCGCTGCGTGCTTGACCTCTCTGGTGATGTGTTTGTGGATGGGGCCGCGCGTGATTCGCTGGCTGAAATCCGTGCAGCGCGGCGGCCAGCCGATACGTGAGGACGGACCCGCGCGCCACCTGATCGAGAAGAAGGGAACGCCCACCATGGGCGGCATCCTGATCCTGGCATCCATGGTTTTTTCCACGTTGCTGTGGACCGATCTGCTGAACTTCTATGTCTGGGCCGTGCTGTTCTGCACGATCGGCTATGGCGGTGTGGGTGCGGCGGACGATTACCTGAAACTGTCCCGGCGAAATACGCGCGGCGTGTCCGCGCGCGGCAAGCTGGTGGTGCAATTGGTGATCGGACTGGTCAGCGCGACCTGGATCGTGGTGCTGACGCGCATGCCCTTGGGCAGCGAATTGGCGGTGCCCGTTTTCAAGGGCGTGCTGCTGAATCTGGGCTGGGCCTTTCCGATTTTCGGCATGCTGGTGATGCTCGGCTCGTCGAATGCGGTCAATCTGACCGACGGCCTGGACGGGCTGGCCACCGTGCCGACGATTATCGTCGCCGGTGTTTTCGCGCTGATCGCCTATCTGGTCGGCAACCGCGTCTTCGCCGACTATTTGCAACTGAATCACGTGCCCGGCGTGGGCGAACTGGCCGTGTTCTGTTCCGCGCTGATCGGCGCGGGGATGGGTTTTCTGTGGTTCAACGCGCCGCCGGCCGCGGTCTTCATGGGCGATACCGGCAGCCTGGCTCTGGGCGGTGCGCTCGGTGCGGTGGCTGTGGCGGTCAAGCATGAAATCGTGCTGGTGATCGTCGGCGGGCTGTTCGTGGTCGAGACGGTCAGCGTCATTGTCCAGGTTTTCTGGTACAAGCGCACGGGCCGCCGCGTCTTCCTGATGGCGCCGCTGCACCACCATTTCGAAAAGAAGGGCTGGGCGGAGCCGACGATCGTCATACGCTTCTGGATCGTCTCCATGATCCTGGCACTGTGTGGCCTTGCCACGCTGAAAATTCGCTGATGCGTTTTCCGGCCAACATCTTTGCCGGGAGACGCTATGCGGTGGTTGGCCTCGGCCGCGCGGGGTTGGCCACGATGCGGGCGCTGAGCGGCATGGGCGCGCTGGTGAATGGCTGGGACGATGCCGCCTTTGCGCGCGATACCGCCGAGCGCGAGGGCTTTCTGGTCGCCGACCCCTCGGCCGACATCGGCGATTTCGATGCGCTGGTCCTCTCGCCCGGCATTCCGCACCGCCTGCCGGAGCCGCATCGCATCGCACTTGCCGCACGCCTGGCCGGCAGGCCGATCCTGAGCGATGTCGAACTGCTCTATCAGGCCGTGCGCGCAACCGGCAGCCGCGCCCGCTTTGTCGGCATTACGGGCACGAACGGCAAATCGACCACGACGGCGCTGCTGGCGCATATCCTGACCGAAGCGGGCGTGCCCAATGCCGCCGGCGCCAATCTCGGGCCCGCGGCGCTCAGCCTGAAGCTGTTGCCCGACCACGGCGTCTATGTGCTGGAAATGTCGAGCTACATGTTGGAGCGACTCGCAACGACGCGGTTCGATGCGGCGGTGATGCTCAATCTGAGTGCGGACCATCTGGACCGCCATGGCGACATGGACGGTTATGCCGCGGCCAAGCGGCAGATCTTTGCGCGCCAGATGCCTGGCGATGCGGCGTTCGTCGGCATCGACGATGCAGCCAGCCGCACCATGCTGGCAAGCCTGCCGGGTGCACGGAGCATTTCGGGCGTGGCGCCGGCCGATACCTGGTGCGATGAAGGCGTGCTGCGCGAGACGACCGGCGAG
>CAXUNZ010000091.1:0-7150 GCA_964252525.1 uncultured Acetobacteraceae bacterium | reverse complement strand
TGCCCATGCCCTGCCCGGACCGCACAACGCGCAGAACGCCGCCGCCGCGGCAGCACTTGCGCGCACCCTGGGCGTGGCGCGAACGCAGATTGCCGAGGGCATCATCACTTTTCCCGGCCTGGCGCATCGTCAGGAGCTGGTGGGCACAATCAATGGCGTGCGCTTCGTCAATGACAGCAAGGCGACGAATGCGGATGCCGCCGAGCGCGCGCTGACCTGCTATGACCGCCTTGTCTGGATCGCCGGCGGCATTGCCAAAGCCGGTGGCATCGATGCGTTGGCGCCGTATTTCCCGCGCGTGGCCTGCGCGATCCTGATCGGCCGGGATGGCGCGAAATTTGCCGACTACCTGAGCGCGCATGGCGTTGCACACCAGATCGCCGAAACGCTCGACCGCGCGGTGCCCGCCGCCTTTGCCGCGGCCCGCGCGTCGGGTGCGCGCGTCGTACTGCTATCGCCTGCTTGCGCGAGTTTCGATCAGTTCTCGGGCTTTGAAGCACGAGGGGCGCGCTTTGCCGCACTCGTCGGACTGCTCGCCGATGCGCGCGCGGAGGTCGTCTGATGGCGAGCCTTTCGCGCGCGGACACCTCCACGCTGGGCCGGTGGTGGTGGACGGTCGATCGCTGGACTTTGTTCTCGATCATCACGCTCATCGGCTTCGGCTACGTGCTCGTGCTGGCGGCAAGTCCCGCGGTCGCCGAGCGCATCCATCAATCGCGTGACATTTTCATCCTCAAGCAGCTGGTGTTTCTGGCGCTTGCGGGCGGCGTCATCGTCGGCGTCTCGCTCCTGTCGCCCAGCGTGGTGCGGCGCATTGCCGTGGCCGGATGCGCAATCGCTCTGGCGCTGACGCTGCTGACCTTATTCCACGGTGTGGAGATCAAGGGCGCGCGCCGCTGGATCGCGCTGCCGGGCATGTCGATCCAGCCGAGCGAATTTCTCAAGCCGTGCTTTGCCGTGGTGACCGCATGGTTGCTGACCCGCGGGCGCGGGCTGAGCGGCAGTACCGCGGCTTTTGGCGTCTTTGCCGTGATCCTGCTTCTGCTGAAATCACAGCCCGATATCGGCATGCTGACCGTGATCACCGCGGTTTTCTTCACCCAGCTTTTCGTGCTGGGCATGAACATGGCCTTTGTCGGCATGGGTGCGGCGGGCATGGTGGGCGCGGCACTCTCCGCCTACGCGTTCTTCCCGCACGTTCGCAGCCGCGTGACGCGCTTTCTGCATCCCGAGCAGGGCGATCACTATCAGGTGGATACGGCATTGCAGGCTTTTGGCAATGGCGGCCTGCTCGGCCGCGGGCCGGGCGAGGGCCGCGTGAAGGATCTGTTGCCCGACGCGCACGCCGATTTTGTCTATGCCGTGGCGGGCGAGGAATTCGGGCTGATCGTCTGCCTGCTGATCCTGACCGTGTTCGCCTTCATCGTTCTGCGTGGTCTGTTGAAATTGGTTCAGGAAAACGACGAATTCAACATCGTCGCCGCGGCGGGCTTGATAACGGGATTTGGCTTGCAGGCTTTCGTCAACATGGCCTCCTCGCTGCATCTGATTCCGACAAAAGGCATGACGCTACCTTTCATTTCCTATGGCGGCAGTTCGGCCCTGTCGGTGGCACTCGGCATGGGCATGCTGCTGGCGCTGACGCGGCGGCGCACGCATGGCGACCCGTCATGAGGGGGCCTGCCGTGCGACCCATCGTTATTGCCGCGGGCGGCACAGGGGGACATTTTTTCCCTGCCGAGGCGCTTGCATCGGCTCTGATTGCGCGTGGCCACCGCGTGGTGCTGATGACAGATGCGCGTTCCGGCGCGCTGAAAAGCGAGGTCTTCGCCGGGCGCGAACATTTTGTGCTCGGCGGCGCAGGTCTCTCGGGCCGGGGCGTGCTGCGTGCCGGACGGGCGGTGGCGGGCCTGGCCACGGCAACGCTCACCGCGCGGCGTCTTCTAAAAAACCTCGATGCTGCGGCCGTTGTTGGCTTCGGCGGCTATCCGTCCGTACCGCCAGTGCTTGCCGCCGCATCGCTGCGGCCGCGGCCCGCCATCGTGTTGCACGAACAGAATGCGGTCTTGGGGCGCGCCAACATTTTTTTGAGCCCGCGCGCGGACGTTCTGGCTTTGGGGATAGCGGGCACGCAGCGCGTGCCGGCGGGCGGGCGGACAGAAGTGATCGGCAATCCGGTCCGCCCGGCAATCGCCGCACTCGCAGGCCACGCATATACGCCCCCGGGCGTTCACATAAACCTGCTTGTGCTGGGCGGATCGCTGGGCGCGCGTATCTTCAGTGACGTGGTACCGCAGGCTCTCGCCGGATTGAGCAATGGCACCAGGCTTTGCGTCGTGCAGCAATGCCGTCCCGAAGATATGGCGCGCGTGCGTGCGGCCTACAAGGCCTGCGGCATTGCCGCGGAGCTCGCGCCGTTTTTCGACGATGTTGCGCGCAGGTTGCAGGATGCGCATCTGGTGATTGCACGCGCCGGCGCCTCGACAGTCGCCGAACTGGCTGTAGCGGGGCGCCCATCCGTCCTGGTGCCGCTGCCTGGCGCGATCGACGATCACCAGAGCGCCAATGCACGCGCCCTTGGCGGCGCCCACATCATCGCGCAGGAGGCTTTTACGCCGCAGGCACTCGAGTCAATCCTTGGCACGAAGCTGGTTGACGCGGACGCGCTCACACAAGCCGCACACGCCGCCGCGGCCTCTGCGCACATGCACGCCGCGGACGCGTTGGCCGATCTGGTCGAAGAACAAGCCCGGGTGCGCGCATGAGGGCCCTTCCGCTCAGCATTGGCACGATCCACTTCGTGGGCATCGGCGGCATCGGTATGTCCGGCATTGCCGAGGTGCTGCACACGCTTGGCTATGCCGTGCAGGGCAGCGACGTTTCCGAAAGTGCCAATGTGCGCCGGCTGCGCGCGCAGGGCATCAAGGTGGCGGTCGGTCACGACGCGGCAAACCTGGGCGATGCGCAGGTCGTGGTCGTCTCCACCGCCGTGCGCGCGGACAATCCGGAAATCGTCGCGGCGCGTCAGCATCTGATACCGATCGTGCGGCGCGCGGAAATGCTCGCCGAGTTGATGCGCCTGCGCTGGGCGATCGCTGTTGGCGGCACGCATGGCAAGACCACGACAACCAGCCTGGTCGCCGCCGTGCTGGAGGCGGCGCGCATGGACCCGACCGTGATCAATGGCGGGATCATCGAAGCCTACGGCACCAATACGCGCATGGGCGCGGGCGATTGGATGGTGGTCGAAGCCGATGAGAGCGACGGAAGTTTCCTGCGTCTGCCGGCCACGATCGCCGTCGTCACCAACATGGACGCCGAGCATCTGGACCATTGGGGCACGCAAGAGGCGATGACGGCGGGTTACGACCAGTTCGTCTCCAACATCCCCTTTTACGGTTTTGCTGTGCTGTGCATGGATCATCCCGCCGTGCAGGCCATGATCCCTCGCATCGACCGCCGTGTGGTCACATACGGTTTTTCACCGCAAGCCGATATCCGCGCCGATCGCATGGTCGCCAACACGCTGGGCGCCACCTTCGAGGTCGAGGTGACCGACCGCTTCCGCAACCGCACGCGCCGCATGGGACCGTACCGCTTGCCGATGCTTGGCCAGCACAACGTGTCCAATGCGCTGGCCGCAGTGGCCGTTGCGGTCGAGATGGAAATCGATGACCAGACGATCCGCAGCGCCTTTCTGAACTTCAAAGGCGTCAAGCGCCGCTTCACGCGCACGGGCGATGCGGGAGGTATCGCCATTATCGACGATTACGGCCATCACCCGGTCGAAATCGCCGCGGTGCTGAAAGCGGCGCGCCAGGCCGGCGCACGCGATGTGGTGGCCATTGTCCAGCCGCACCGTTACTCGCGCCTGGCAAGCCTGTTTACCGAATTCTGCACCTGCATGAACGATGCAGGCACCGTGATCGTGGCTGACGTCTATGCAGCGGGCGAAGCCCCGATTGCCGGCATTGATCGTGATGCGCTCGTGGACGGCTTGCGCGCCAGCGGCCATCGTAGCGTGGTCGCCCTGCCAAGTCCGGACCGGCTGGCCGAAATGGTTCACGCCATCGCCAAGCCCGGCGATTTCGTCGTCTGTCTTGGCGCGGGCACGATCACAAATTGGGCACAGGCGCTGCCCGCACAATTGCAGCTTTTGCAGGGCCCACGGCGCGCCGTTGGCGGTGTGGGATGATGGCGGCAGCCGCTATGGCGCATCTGGCTGATGCGCTGCCGCCCATTGCGGGCCGCGTACAGGCCGATGCGGTGCTTGGACCCGGCACGTGGTTTCGCGTCGGCGGTCCGGCCGAGGTGCTGGTGCGCCCAACCAGTATTGCTGACTTGTCAGGCTTTCTCGCAGCCCTGCCCTTGCACATTCCGCTCACGGTCATCGGCGCCGCCTCCAATCTTATCGTTCGCGATGGCGGCATTGCCGGCGTCACGCTGCGCCTGGCGCGCGGCTTTGGCGACGTTTGCATCGATGGTGAGGGCGTGATTGCCGGCGCGGGCGCGCTCGATGCCAATGTGGCCGAACATGCCGCGGCGGCCGGGCTTGCGGGCCTGGAATTTCTCAGCGGCATTCCAGGCGCCATCGGCGGTGCGGTGGCGATGAATGCCGGCGCCTATGGCGGCGATATCGCGAACGTGCTGGATTGGGCGGAAATCCTGACGCGCCAAGGCGAATTGGTGCGTCTGAACGCCGCCGATATCGGCTTCTCCTATCGCCATTCAGGGCTGCCGGCGGATTGCGTCATCGTGCGCGCGCGCCTGCATGCGCGGCCGGGCGATGCGGGACACATCGCCGCGCGCATGGGACAAATCCGCGCCAGCCGCGAGGCGAGCCAACCGGTGCGCGCACGTACGGGCGGTTCCACCTTCCGCAATCCGTCAGGCACGCGCGCCTGGGAATTGATCGAGGCCGCCGGATGCCGGGGCCTGACGCGGGGCAGCGCGCAGGTCAGCGAAAAACATTGCAATTTCCTGCTCAACACCGGCGGGGCATCCGCCGCCGACCTCGAAGGTCTTGGCGAAGAAGTCCGCCGCCGCGTTCGCGCGACCAGCGGCATCACGTTGGACTGGGAAATCAAGCGCATCGGCACGCCGGCCGCGCGCGCGGAGATCGTGGCGTGAAGCGTGTGGCGGTCCTTCACGGCGGCATCTCCGCCGAACGCGAGGTCAGTCTGGCCAGCGGTGCGCAGGTAATCACCGCCTTGCGCGAAGCGGGCTATGACGTCCAGGCGATCGAAGTGGGCGTCGATCTGGGTGCGGTCATCGCCGCACTCACGCCCAAGCCCGATGCCGTCTTCAATGCGCTGCACGGCCGCTTTGGCGAGGACGGCGTGATACAGGGCGTGCTCGATTGGCTTGATATCCCCTACACGCATTCGGGCGCGCGGGCCTCCGCGCTTGCCATGGACAAGGCCGCCAGCCGCGCGGTGTTTACGGCGGCCGGACTGCCGGTGGCGCGTGGCTGCGTCATCGACGTAGGCGAACTCGAACACGCCGACCCGCTGCCGCTTCCCTACGTCATCAAGCCGCTGAACGAAGGCTCCTCCGTCGGCGTGCAGATCCTGCGCAGCGGCGCGAATAATCGCCGCGAAATCGCGCGGGATTGGCGTTTCGGCAGTCAGGCCCTCGTGGAAAGCTTTATCCCCGGCCGCGAACTCACCGTCGGTGTGCTCGGCCAACGCGCGCTGACCGTCACCGACATCGCCGCGGCGCATGATTTCTACGATTACGAAAGCAAATACGCCCAAGGCGGTTCGCACCATATCCTGCCCGCGCGCATCCACCCCGATATCCATGCGCGCGCGCTTCATCTGGCCCGCGCGGCGCATGACGCGCTGGGCTGCCGCGGCGCCACGCGCGCGGATTTCCGCTATGACGATACCGACGGAGAGCCTGGCAATCTCGTGCTGCTTGAGGTCAACACGCAACCCGGCCTGACACCCACTTCCCTGCTGCCGGAACAGGCGGCATTCTGCGGCATCGCGTTTCCCGCGCTCTGCGCCTGGATGGTGGAGCAAGCGCAATGCCGCGTGTGATCCGCCGCGAAATTGCGCGTCCCTCGCGCATGAAGCTCATGCTGCGGCGACAGAGGCGCATGTTGCGCCCGCTTTCGCTCAGCCTGATCAGCTTTGCCGTCGTCATGGCAGGCCTCATCGTCGTCCATTCCGCGCGTTCGGGCGGTGCCGCCGCACGCCTGCAGAACAGCTTTGCCAAACGCATCGATTTGCGCGTGCAGACCATCACCATCAACGGCCGGCAGAACACGCCCGAACCGCTCCTGCGCGCGGCGCTCGGCGTCAATGTCGGCGATCCCATCCTGGCCTTTTCGGTTGAAGAGGCGCGCGCGCGGATCGAAGCGCTGTCCTGGGTGGAACATGTGGCCGTCGAGCGCCGCCTCCCCGGCACGATCTACGTCGCCATCGCCGAACGCCGCCCGTTTGCCATCTGGCAGAACCAGGGCAAATTCCTGCTCATCGATCGCGACGGCCAGATCGTCACCAATGAGGATGTCGCGGCTTTTGGCGAATTGCCGCTCGTCGTCGGCGCCGGTGCGCCCGCGCATGCTGCTTCCATGCTCGATCTGCTGGGCCAGTTCACCGATGTGCGCGATCACGTGGCAGCGCTGGTGCGCATCGGCGAGCGGCGTTGGAATCTGCAGCTGAAAAACACCATGGTCGTCATGCTGCCGGAAGGTCACGAGGACGCCGCCCTCAAGCGTCTGCACGATTTGCAGGCCTCGCAAAACATGCTGGACAGGCCGCTGATTTCGCTCGATTTGCGCCTGCCCGATCGCATGGCCGTGCGCAGCAGGCAGGGCGTGACCACCACCACGCCGGTCACGCCACCGCCCGAAGCACGTCCCGCGGACACGGCCAACAGGAGAGCGACGTGAACGAAATCTCGCGTCGCGGGCAGCTCAGCCTGCCGCCCGCGCTCCCGCCCGAACCGCCGCCGCGTCCGCGCAATCTGCGCGCGGGGCCTTTCGGTGTGCTCGATATCGGCAGCACGAAAATTGCGTGCCTGATCGGCCGCACGGACAGCGACGGGGCATTGCGCGCGCTCGGCAGCGGCCTGACGCGCGCACGCGGCGTGCGCTGCGGCGGCATCACCGATCTGGACGAAGCCGAACGCGCCATCCGGG
>CAXUNZ010000090.1:0-11699 GCA_964252525.1 uncultured Acetobacteraceae bacterium | reverse complement strand
GGGGTTGCCACGGGCGGGCGGGCGCGCCGCGGGGGGGGCCCCCGCCGCGGGCGCCCGCGGGGGGTGCCACGAGAGCGCCACCGGCTCGAGCGCTGGTGGCAACGGGCGGAGCTCCTAGCCTTAAGGACTTGTCCTTAGTGGGGTCCAAGGGGCAAAGCCCCTCGCCTTATCAAATCCATGGCCCGGAGGTCCCCAGCCTTTCCATGCATGGGCGGTCTGCACCCGCTCCCCTGGCACATGGCACACACATGACCAAATGCCGTGCTTTACGGATGAGCCGCCAACGCGTGTCAGGCATAAATCACCGACGCGCTCTCCCCGACAGGCGCCCCTGCGCCGAGGAAATGCCCTTGATCTCGTCTGCCGCCCGCCACTGCGTTGCGATAACGGCATACGCCGCTGTCGCTCCCACGATGGTGTGGGCCCAATCCGCTCCGCCGCCCGGATTTGCCGCACCGCCTCCCGTCACGGTCACCAAGACAGCGCGGGTGGACGTGCCGGTGTATGCCACCGGCATCGGCAACGTGCAGGCCTACCAGTCCGTGCTGGTGCGTGCGCGCGTCGACGGCACGCTGGAGCGTATCGCGTTCACAGAAGGCCAGGACGTCAAGCCGGGCGACCTGCTCGCCGTCATTGACCCGCGCCCCTATGCCGCCCTGGTCGCGCAGGCCGAAGCCAAGCGCGCCGCTGACCAAGCCATGTTGCAGAACAACAAGCTGGATTTATCGCGCTACACGTCGTTGGCGCGCACCAACTTCGCCAGCCGCCAACAACTCGACACGCAGCAGGCCACGGTCAACCAGACCACCGCCAATCTCCAGGGCGACGAGGCGGCGGCGGCCACGGCCGCGCTCAACCTCTCCTTTTGCAACATTACTTCGCCGATCCAGGGTGTGGTCGGGCTGCGTCAGGTCGATGTCGGCAATCTGGTGCATGCCTCCGACGTCGGCGGCATCGTCACCATCACTCAGGTCGAGCCCATCTCGGTCGTGTTCACCCTGCCCGAGGAGCAATTGCCCGCCGTGCGGGATGCCATGACGCGCGTGCATGCGCCCGCGGTCGTCGCCTTTTCCTCCGATGGAGGCACGGCGCTCTCGCAAGGCAATCTGCTGACGCCGTCCAACAGCATCGATGCGACCACGGGCACGATCGCGCTCAAGGCCACGTTTGCAAATACCGACCGCAAGCTCTGGCCAGGGCAGTTCGTTTCCGCCCGAATCCAGCTCGATGTGCTGCATGATGCGCTGAGCGTGCCCATCTCGGCGGTCCAGCACGGGCCGGACAACCTCTATGTCTTCGTGGTCAAGCCGGATCACACCGCTTCCATGCAGAACGTGACCCTGGGCTACCAGGGGCAGGGGCAGGTCGTCATCGCCTCGGGCCTGAACGGCGGGGAGGACATCATCACCGCCGGCCAGGTGCGCGTGCAGAATGGCCAGAAGGTCGATCCCCACCCCGCGTCAGGCGCCAGTCCGGCACGGCCGAGCTGAGACGGACATGAGCATCTCCACCCCCTTCATCCAGCGCCCGATCGGCACGTCGCTGCTGATGGCCGCGATCTTTCTGGCCGGCATCGCGAGCTACCCGCTATTGCCGGTCGCACCTCTGCCCACGGTCGAGTTCCCGACGATTTCGGTCTCCGCCAATTACCCAGGGGCCAGCCCGGAGATCATGGCGAGTTCGGTTGCCGAGCCGCTGGAAACTCAGTTCAGCCAGATCAACGGGCTGACGCAGATGACCTCGGCCAATGTGCTGGGCACCTCCTCGATCACGCTGCAGTTCGATCTCAGCCGCAGCGTCGATACCGCGGCGACCGACGTGCTGGAGGCGATCAACGCCGCACAAGGCCAATTGCCGAAAAACCTGCCCAGCCAGCCGACCCTGCGCAAGGTCAACCCCGCCGACAGCCCGATCTTCATCGCCTCCGTGCAGAGCGACGAGGTGCCGCTGACCACGGTGGATGATTACGCCGAGAACGTGCTGAGCCAGCAGCTGAGCCAGATCAGCGGCGTCAGCCAGGTTGCCGTGGGCGGCCAGCAGAAGCCGGCCATTCGTATCGATGTCGATCCCGCCAAGCTCGCATCCATGGGCATGACGATGGAGGATGTGCGCGGCGTGCTGGCCACGGCCACGGTCAACAGCCCCAAGGGCAGCATCGACGGGCCGCTTCAGTCGCTAACCATTCAGGACAACGACCAGATCACCGAACCGGACCCTTACGCCAATCTGGTGCTTGCCTATCGCCACGGCGCCGCCGTGCGCGTGCGAGACATAGGCACCGCGCGCCGCGGGCCGCAGAATGATGAGCTGCTGTCCTGGCAGAATGGCCACAAGGGCGTGCTGCTGATCGTCTATAAGCAGCCTGGCGCGAACGTCATTGCCACGGTCGAGCGCGTCAAAGCCGCGCTGCCGAGACTGGAAGCGGACATTCCACCCAACATCCATGTGCACACCATCGTCGATCGCACGCAGACCATCCGCGCATCCGTGCATGACGTGCAGTTCACGCTGATGCTGTCCGTGGCGCTCGTCGTGCTCGTCATCTTCCTGTTCCTGCGCAGCCTGTGGGCGACGATCATTCCAAGCGTTACCGTGCCGCTGGCGCTGGTGGGCACGTTCGGCATGATGTACCTGCTCGGCTTCAGCCTGGACAACCTCTCGCTGATGGGCATGACGATTGCCGTCGGCTTCGTCGTCGATGACGCCATCGTCATGCTCGAGAACATCTATCGTCACATCGAGGAAGGGATGCCGCCGATGGAGGCCGCCCTGAAGGGCGCGGGCGAAATCGGCTTTACCATCGTCTCCATCAGCATTTCGTTGATCGCGGTCTTCATCCCGCTGCTGCTGATGGGCGGCATCGTCGGGCGCCTGCTGCGCGAATTCGCCATCGTGGTTTCGATGACCGTGGTGATCTCCGCCTTCGTGTCGCTGACGCTGACGCCGATGATGTGCGCGCGCTTCCTCAAGCAGGAGCGCGGCAGGCGCGGGCGGTTCTATCGTTTCATCGAAGGCATTTTCGATGCCATGCTCGGCTTTTACGAGCGCACGCTCAATGTCGCGCTGCGCTTCCGCTTCGTCACGCTGATGGTGTTCCTGGCCACCTTGTGCGTGACCGGCGTGCTGTTCGTGATGATCCCCAAAGGCTTCTTCCCGACGCAGGATATCGGCCTGATCATCGGCATTACCGACGCCAATCAGGACATCAGCTACTCCGCGATGGTGCAGCGCCAGGAGGCGATCAACCAGATCGTGCATGACGATCCGGCCGTGGACAGCTTCGCCTCTCTCGTGGGCGCGGGCAATTCCGGGCAGACCGCCAATAACGGGCGCGTCTTCATCAACCTCAAGCCCTGGGGCCAGCGCGAGGGCGTGATGGCGGTGATCGCGCGCCTGTCCGAAAAGGTCTCTCACGTGCAGGGCGTGCGCCTGTTCATGCAGCCGGCGCAGGATATTACCGTGGGCGGTCGCCTGGCGCGCACGCAATACCAGTATACGCTTCAGGATGCCGATCCGAGCGAGTTGAACACCTGGTCGCCACGCATCCTGGCCCGCGTGCGCGGCCTGCACCAGGTGCGCGATGTCACCTCCGACCAGCAGAACGCGGGCACGACCGCCACGCTCAAGATCGATCGGGATGCTGCCGCGCGCTTTGGCGTGCAGCCGCAGCAGATTGACGACACGCTCTATGACGCTTTCGGGCAGCGCCAGGTGGTGCAGTATTTCACGCAGCTGAATTCCTATTGGGTGGTGCTTGGCGTGCCGCGCGATCGCGAAGGCAATATCGCCACGTTGCGTGACCTCTATGTGCGCAGCGCCACGGGAAATGTCGTGCCGCTTTCCGCCGTGATGCATCTGTCCACCGACCCGATCACGCCGCTGGCTGTCAACCACCAGAGCCAGTTCCCCTCCGTCACCATCAGTTTCAACATGGCGCCGGGCGAGTCACTCGGCGATGCGGTATCGGCCATCGGCGCGCTCAATCAGCAGCTTGGCGTGCCGCCGTCGCTGCAGGGATCCTTCCAGGGCAACGCGGCGGCTTTTCAAAGCTCGCTGTCATCGGAGCCATACCTGATCGCCGCGGCACTGATCGCCGTCTACATCATCCTGGGCATCCTGTATGAAAGCTACATCCTGCCATTGACCATCTTGTCCACGCTGCCCTCGGCCGGCGTTGGCGCGCTGCTGATGCTGATGCTAGGCGGGCGCGATCTGTCGGTGATTGCCATCATCGGCATTATTCTGCTGATCGGCATCGTCAAAAAGAACGGCATCATGATGGTCGATTTCGCCATCCATGCCGAGCGCAATGACGGTGCCGCGCCGCTGGACGCCATACGCCAAGCCTGCCTGCTCCGCTTCCGGCCGATCATGATGACAACGGCGGCGGCACTTCTCTCGGGCCTGCCGCTGATGCTGAGTCATGGCGCCGGTTCCGAACTGCGCCAGCCGCTGGGATATGCCATGGTCGGCGGACTGATCCTGAGCCAGGCGCTGACGCTTTATACGACGCCGGTGATCTATCTGTATCTGGATCGGCTGCAGCATATGTTCGCGCCTGCACCCAAGCGGCGGAGGGTGCCGCGACTGCAGGAGAAGTTGAGTTAAAGGCGGAAGGTCTTTTGCGGGATGGCACATCCCCTACAGCCTTAAGTTCATCCTGTCCCACCGCCCGCTTTATGAGACCCTGCCCAAAATAAGATTATCGCGCCGCTGTGAAAAGCGTTAAAGCTACGGCCCATGGGCGCAGACGAAGCCGGGCACAGCCCCACGATGGTCATGCGAGGACCCGGCCGGGGCCTGGAACGCGCGCGCAAGCATGGACCTGACCGCTCGACCCTGATCGCCTATGGCGGCTGGGGCCTGCTGTGCCTGCTGCTGCTCACCGGCACGCTGACCACTTTGGGCCAGGCGGAATGGACAGAGCGCGCGGCCGTGCTGGACCGGGCCGATGCAGGCGCGGCCGAGCTCGAGCAATCCATCCTGCGCGTGTTCGACCAGGTCGGCATGCTGCAAAGCCTGGCCCAGACCCGCGCGCAGATGGTCGAGGATGGCAACGCCGCAGGCCTGGCCGCCATCGAGCAGCAGATTGCCACCATCGCGCCGCCGGAACGCTTCGGCATTCTGCACGTGGCCGTCACAGGGCCCGATGGTGTCTCCGCGCCTTCCAACACCGCGGCACCGGTGGACAGGCTGGCGCGGATCGCCCAATCCCAGCCAGCCGCCCCGGCGGAGCCTCCGGCACCGACGATCCTGCCGCCGCATCTGGATCCCGCCACGGGCAAATGGGTGGTCGAGGTCCGGCGCGCCCTGCTCGACCGTG
Organism: uncultured Acetobacteraceae bacterium; assembly: GCA_964252525.1. Taxonomy (GTDB): domain Bacteria; phylum Pseudomonadota; class Alphaproteobacteria; order Acetobacterales; family Acetobacteraceae; genus CAJCIS01. The sequence goes on along the minus strand of CAXUNZ010000090.1, from coordinate 6,376 downwards.
CCGGCCGGGTCAGCGGCTATGCGGTGGCCGCGCTCGATCCGCTCCGGCTCTCGGCGCTGATCGGTGGGACGAGCTACGAAGCGGGCGAGGACAGCCTGGTTCAGTTGCGCGGCGACGGGGCGGTCATCGCCCGCTCGCGCGATCCGATCTCCGCCCTCAGCAAACGCGTCTCCGAAGGAGATTCCGCCCTGATGGCCGCCGAACACAGCACGTTCGGCAAGTTCCGGGACCGTCTAGGTGCGGCCGACCGGCTGGTGGGCTTCCGCGCGCCCGCCTCCGTGCCGATCGTGGTCACCCATACGCTGGACACCCAGGTCGCCCTGGCCGATTTTTACGTTCTGCAGCGCGTGGTGCTCTCGGTCATGCTGGCATTGATCGTCGGCGCGCTGATCGCCACGCGCCTGGTGCTGGCCAATTACCTGCTGCGCGAGCGCCTCTCCAAACAGGCGCTGCTCGATCCTCTGACCGGCCTGCGCAACCGCCGCTATTTTTCCGACGTGCTGATCAAGCGCATGGCCGCGGCCACGCGCCAGGGTGAGAGCGCGCTGGTTCTGCTGATCGATCTCGATGGCTTCAAGCAGGTCAACGACACCCGTGGGCATCCGGTGGGCGACGAGCTGTTGCGCCAGGTCGCCACGCGCCTGCGCGGCTGCGCCGACCCGACCGACATCGTCATGCGTTTCGGCGGCGATGAATTCGCCGTCGTGCGCATCGGGCGCGTGCAGCGGCGCGATGCCACCTCGCTCGCCCGCTACATCGTCAATGAGCTTGGCGAGGGCTACGATGTCGACGATTACCGCCTGCGCATCGGCGTCTCGGTGGGCGTGGCCATGCCGCCGGACGCCGGCGAGGATCTGAACGATCTGCTGCGCCGCGCGGACATCGCGCTCTATTTCGTCAAGGCCGAGGGCGGCAGCGCCTACCAGGTGTTTGACCCGGAGATGGAAAATTCGGTCCGCACCAAGCGCGCGCTGGAGCTCGATTTGCGGGAGGCGGAAGCACGCGGCGAGCTGGAGGTTTATTTCCAGCCTCTTGTTCAGCTCGAACCGCGCCGCGTCTCTGGATTCGAGGCGCTGCTGCGTTGGCACCACCCAAGCCTCGGCATGGTGATGCCCAGCCGCTTCATCCCGCTGGCGGAAGAAACGGGCCTGATTGCCGGCATAGGCGCCTGGGTTTTGCGCCAGGCCTGCCACGAGGCGGCGCGCTGGCCGGGCCAGACGCGCGTTGCGGTCAACCTTTCGCCCGTGCAGTTCGAGCGTTCCGACATTGTGGAAATCGTCAGCTCCGCCCTGCGTGAATCGAGGCTGGAACCCTCGCGCCTGGAGCTGGAGATCACCGAGGGCGTGGTGATGCGTGACACCGGCGATGCACTCACGATCATGCGCCGGCTACAGGCGCTGGGCGTGCGGCTGGCGCTGGACGATTTCGGAACGGGCTATTCGTCGTTGAGCTATCTGCGCAGCTTCCCCTTCGACAAGGTCAAGGTGGATGGCAGCTTTCTGGCCGACATGCATGGCGATGGCGGCACGATCATCCGCGCCGTGCTGGGCCTGTGCAACCATCTGGCGCTGGACAGTCTCGTGGAGGGCGTGGAGACCGAGGAGCAGCTCGACTGGCTGCGGCGGGAAGGATGCACCGAGGTTCAGGGCTACGTCTTCAGCTCGCCGCAGCCGGCCGCCCGCGCGGCGGAGATTATCGGCGCTGTCGCCGGCCGCGCGACACGCGTGCCGCATCAGGAAGCGGCGATGGGATGACAGCAAGGTGCCCGGCGGTCTCCACCGGCGCTTGAACCGGCGGCCTGGCAAAAACGGAACGTGGCATCCTCGCGTCTAGAACGTCCCGGCGCAAGGCGGTGGAATTTGGCCTACAAGGTCAATACACCTCTTCCCGACCGTGCGAGACTGCCTTCTTGGTGGCCAGGTTGACCGACCAGCTATGCTTCTGCCCGTGCCGGAACCAGCGGACGACGATATTGCGAAAATACAGGGCATAGGCGGCGACCCACATGACCAACGCCATCAGCCACATGACCAGGTTGCGGTGCTCGTTGAGCCACAGGATGATGAAGAGCAAAGCAGTTCCTCCGCGAAGCGCACCGGTGTTTAGCAGTTATTGAAGGCGTTTGCACGCTATCCGCTCAACCTGAACGCCGCGGACAGTTCATTGCACAGGCCGGAGAAGGGGACTAGCCTCACCTTTCGGCGAGGGCCCGGCACCAGACGCCAAGAACGAACCGGGCCCCCTGAGGGAGAGGTTCGTCATGACGCAAGGCACCGTCAAATGGTTCAACCCGACGAAGGGCTACGGCTTTATCGCCCCCGTGACAGGCGGCAAGGACGTGTTCGTTCACATCAGTGCTGTCCAAAAGGCTGGGCTGCGTAATCTCAACGAAGGGCAGGTGGTGGCCTTCGAGGTGGAGGAGCAGCAGAACGGCCGTGCGGCGGCCATAAACCTGCAACGCCCGGAGGCCTGATCGAGGGTCTGACTGCCGGGCGGGTCCGCACCCTCCACCATTGCGCGCCGGATGCGTCTTGACCATTGCCAGCCGGCACCGGACGCGGCACGTGGCGCGTGATTATGGACGCACGCGCCACCCGGCTTGACCATGATGACGTTCGCACCGCCTATCGGCGGCAGGCGGCGCTCTATGACCGCATGTTCGGCGCGTTTGCCGGCCGCGCCCGCCGTCGCGCCGTCGCGGCGGTCAATGCCTTGCCGGGCATCCGGGTGCTGGAGGTGGGCGTGGGCACGGGTCTCGCCCTGCCACTCTATGCCGCGCAGAAGCGGGTAACGGGCGTCGACCTCTCGCCGGACATGCTGCAATTGGCGCGTGAGCGCGTCGCGGCACACGGGCTGCGCAACATCGAGGCGCTGCTCGAACTCAATGCCGAGTCAACGGGGCTGGCAGATGCCAGCTTCGACATTGCCGTTGGCATGTTCGTGGCCAGCGTGGTGCCCCATCCGGACCGGTTGTTGACAGAAATGCGCCGCCTGGTGCGGTCGGGCGGGCACATTCTTTTTATCAACCATTTTTCCGCGCCGAGCGGACCGCGGCTGTGGGTGGAACGCGCCATGGCACCCTTGGGGCGCGCACTGGGCTGGCACCCGGATTTCCCGTTCTCCGCGCTGGTGGGGGTGGCGGATCAGGCGCGCGCCGTGATGACGCCGATGCCGCCCGGAGGGTTGTTTACGCTGGTTTGTCTGGAGCGGGAGGGGTGAGAAGAAGCCACGGCGAGCATTGTGGGATGGCGTAACGCAGGCCACGTTCACCTAATTCTTCACCGCCCGTCGCTACCCCACCGTGCGCGCCGTGCTATGGATCGGGCGTGGACCAGCCTTTGCCTGCGACTGAACTGAATTCCCTTCGCCAGGGGCCCGACGGACGAGGGCGCTTCGGCGATTATGGCGGCCGATTCGTGGCCGAAACCCTGATGCCACTCGTGCTGGAGCTGGAGGCGGCCTACGAGGCGGCGCGGGCTGACCCCGGCTTTCGCGCCCAGTTTGACGGATTGCTGACGCATTACGTCGGCCGGCCCAGCCCGCTATGGTTCGCGCGGCGGCTGAGCGAACATTTCGGCGGCGCGAAGATCTACTTCAAGCGCGAGGAGCTCAATCACACCGGCGCGCACAAGGTCAATTCCTGCGTCGGCCAGATCCTGCTCGCGCAGCGCATGGGCAAGACGCGCATCATCGCCGAAACCGGCGCCGGCCAGCACGGCGTGGCCACCGCCACGGTCTGCGCACTGATGGGCCTGCCCTGCGTGATTTATATGGGCGCCACCGATGTCGAGCGGCAGAAGCCCAACGTGTTCCGCATGAAGCTGCTCGGCGCGCAGGTGCACAGCGTCTCGGCCGGCGCCGGCACGCTGAAGGATGCGATGAACGAGGCGATGCGCGACTGGGTCGCCAACGTGGCCGACACCTACTACCTGATCGGCACCGTGGCCGGGCCGCATCCCTACCCCGCCATGGTGCGCGATTTTCAGAGCGTGATCGGCAATGAGGCACGCGCGCAGATGCTGCAGGCGGAGGGGCGGCTACCGGACGTGGTGATCGCCTCGGTCGGCGGCGGGTCCAACGCCATGGGGATTTTTCATCCGTTCCTGGATGACGCCGACGTGCGGCTGATCGGCGTGGAGGCGGCGGGGCGGGGCCTCGATTCGGGCGAACACGCCGCGAGCATCGAGCGCGGGCGGCCCGGCGTGCTTCACGGCAACCGCACCTACCTGTTGCAGGATAGCGAAGGTCAGATCAACGAGGCGCATTCGATCTCCGCCGGCCTGGATTACCCCGGCATCGGGCCGGAGCATGCCTGGCTGCACGATATCGGCCGCGCGGAGTATGTCGGTATCACCGATGACGAGGCACTCGCCGCGTTTGCTTTGTGCACGCGCATGGAAGGCATCATTCCCGCGCTGGAATGCGCGCACGCGCTGGCCCATATCGGCAAGATCGCGCCCGCCATGGCGGGCGATCGGATTATTCTGTTGAATTTGTCGGGTCGCGGAGACAAGGACGTGCCGACCGTGGCGGCTCATCTCGGCGCCGGTCTTTGAGCCGCATCGCCGCGCGCTTCGCGCAATTGCGGGCCGAAGGACGTGGGGCGCTGATTCCGTATCTGGAAGCATTCGACCCCGATCTGGCAACGAGCGCCGCGATTTTGCGCGGCATGCCCGAAGCAGGTGCCGACCTGATCGAAATCGGTATGCCGTTTTCCGATCCTATGGCCGATGGACCCACGATACAGCTTGCGGCACGGCGCGGCTTGCTGGCCGGCGCGACGCTGCCTGGAACACTCGCCATGGTGCGCGATTTTCGCGCGCGCGATGACGCCACGCCCGTGGTGCTGATGGGCTATCTCAATCCCATCCTGGCCTACGGCGTCGCGAGGTTTTGCGCGGATGCCGGTGCGTGCGGCGTGGATGGGCTGATCGTCGTCGATCTGCCGAGCGAGGAGGCGGATCTGCTCGCGCAACCGGCGGCAGCGCAGGGCCTGGACATCATCCGCCTCGTCGCGCCAACGACAGACGATGCGCGCCTGCCGATGGTGCTGCGCGGGTCTTCGGGATTTGTCTATTACGTCAGCATTTCGGGCATCACCGGCACGCGCACCGCGAGTGCCGATGAGCTGGCGCGTGCCATTCCGCGCATCCGCGTGGTGACGGATTTGCCGATCGCCATCGGCTTTGGCGTGCGCACGCCCGCGCAGGCACGTCAAGCCGTGCAGGCGGCGGATGGCGCGGTGGTGGCGTCCGCATTGATCGAGACGCTGGCGGGAAGTTTGGTGGATGGCGGTGCGGGGCCGGCGACGGTGGAGCGGTTTCTGGCGCAGGTGCAGGAGCTGGCGGCCGCGGTGCGGGCGGTACGGAAGGAAGGACTTCTTTTTCTGGAGAAAAAGAAGCAAAAAGACTTTTGAATGTCGGCGGCGCTTTGCGGCCAACGCGTACCTCAAGTGGCAAAAGTTTTTTGCTTCTTTTTTTCAAAAAAGAAGTTCTTCCTTTCTTATCGCCCGCAACCCCTCCCGGTAACTCGGATAACGCCAAGCCAACCCCAACGCCGCCTTGGTCTTCGCATTGGCCACGCGGCGATTTTCCGCCCAAAAACTTCGCCCCATGGCACTCATATCGTCCCAAGCCTTCGCGAACGGCACCTGCGGCGGCGGCGGCATACCCAGAAGCGCCGCGGCCTCGCTCAGCACTGCCGCACTTTCGGCCGGTTCGTCATCGCTGAAATTGAGCACGCGCGTGCCGGCGGGCGGATGGGTGATCGCCGCCAGCACGCCAGCGGCGATGTCGTCGCGATGGATGCGCCCGAAGGCGTGGCCGGGCTTGATGACGCGCCGCGCCCGGCCCGCGCGTATATCGTCGAACGCCGAGCGTCCGGGCCCATAAATGCCGGCGAGCCGGATCAGATCGAGGGGCCGGCCGGGCGCGCACGCCACCCAGGCCTGCTCGGCCGCAACCCGCCGGCGCGACCGCGCCGTCAAGGGTGCCGGTGGCGTGTCCTCGTCCACCCAGCCGCCATTCCGATCGCCATAGACGCCGGTGGTCGACAGATAACCGAACCAGGCGGCGCCGCAGATGCGCAAAGCCTCGCCCCAGCGTGCCAGGATGGGATCGCCTGTCTCCCCGGGTGCCGCGGTGCTGAGCACGTGGGTTGCCCGCGCAATGGTGGAAGCGGAATCCTCGAAGGCGATTACGTCGATGCCCTCGGCGCGGCAGCCGCCACGGCTGGTCACCTGGACGGCGGCGCCCATCTGCTGGGCCGCGCGCGCGACCGCCAAGCCCGAATAACCGGCCCCGAATATAAGCAGATTTATCACACCACCCCCGCACGCGCTTCCTTTGACATACCGGGCCACTACATTGCAGGGCAT
>CAXUNZ010000089.1:4669-11776 GCA_964252525.1 uncultured Acetobacteraceae bacterium | reverse complement strand
TCCTGCTTGATGTGGGGCGGATGCGGGCGCTTTTTCGGGCGTTGCGGCTGACATAGGATATTTAAGGCTAAGGCGGGACGTGCCGTCCCAGCTTCTTGCCTACCGCCGCACCCCCGGCGCATCCTGCGGGCATGTCCACGCACCCCTATCGCGGTCTGCCGGCCGATCAGTTCTGGAGCACGGCCATTCAAGCCGTGGCACCCGCGGACTTCGACCCGGTCCGCCACGTCAAATTCACCTTCACCGCGCAGGATCCGGTCGCGGCCGCCGGTTCCTGCTTCGCCCAGCACATTGCCCGTCACCTCCAGCAATCGGGCTACGCCTACCTGCAGACCGAGGCCCCGGCCTCGCCCACCGAGCCGGTCTTTTCCGCGCGTTTCGGCAACATCTACACCACACGCCAGCTCCACCAGTTGCTGCTCGGCGCCTACGGCCTGCATCGGCCGGCGACCCGCGTCTGGCGCCGCGCGGATGGGCGGTTCATCGACCCGTTGCGTCCACAGATGTTCCCCGCCGGCTTCGCCTCGCCCGAGGAGGTCAAGGCCGAGCGCCGGCGCCATTTGCTCGCCGTGCGGCGCGTGTTCCAGGAATGCCGCGTCTTCGTCTTCACTCTCGGCCTGACCGAGGCGTGGCTGGCGCCAGATGGCACCGCCCTGCCCGTGCCGCCCGGCGTGCTCGGCGCCGAGACATCGGACGAGGCGCGTTTCCACAATTTCGACGTGACCGAGATGCGGCGCGATATGGATCTGTTCCTGGCCGACCTCTTCGCGGTCAATCCCGAGGTGCGCGTGATACTGACCGTCTCGCCCGTGCCGCTCGTCGCCACCTATGAGAACCGCCACGTTCTGGTGTCCAACACCTACAGCAAATCCGCGCTGCGCGTGGTGGCCGAGGAAGTGGCGCGCGCGCATGAGGCGGTGGCCTATTTCCCGAGCTATGAGATCATTACCGCACCGCAGGTGCGCGGCGCCTACTTCGAACCCGATCTGCGCGGTATCATGCCCGAAGGCGTGGCGCATGTCATGCGCGTCTTCACCACGCACCTGATGCGCGCGCAGTCCGAAACCCTGCCTGCCGCCGCGCCCCGGACACCGGCGATGCAAGCCGTGCCCAGCCAGGCCGCACGCGCCAGTTACGCGGCACTGACCGAAATCCTCTGCGACGAGGAATTGCTCGACGGCGGCCGGGCGAGCTGAGCAGCCCGCGTCCGGCCGTGAAGATCGGTGTTCTGTTCAATTGCCAGCACGCCGGCCTGGCAGCGTGCCTGCGCCAAATTCTGCCTGGCCATGAGGTGCTGAACCACCGCTTCGCCGATGTCAGCCACTCCGACCAGGCCGCCGAAGCCGCGGCAAGCGAACTGCGCGCATGCGATGTCATCATCACCACCCCGACGGGCACGAAGCTCCGCGCCGCTGATCCTAACCTGCTGGGCGTGCGCGTGATCAGCATTCCGCATCTCGTCTTTGGCGGCTATCATCCCGATGCCTGCTACAGCGCCGATCCCACACAGGGCATTCCCGGTCCGACCGAGCGCTTTCATTCGCGCATCGCCGCCTGCGCATTTCTTGCCGGGCTGGATGTCGAGGATACGATCCCGCTCTACAGCAAACTTCCTTTTGCGCGGCTCGGCTACTTCGATCACTTCGCGCAACAACGCGCCGCCATGATCGAGCAATGGGCAGGCCACGGAGTCGATCTCCTCCCCTGGTTCGACCGCTGGGCGCGAGCGGGCTGTTTCATGCACAGCACGAATCATCCCAAGATCATCGCCTTGCACGGCATTGCCACCATCATTTGCGAGAAACTCGGTCTTGCCCCGCACGATGCCGGTGACATGCTGCCGCAGGATCCCATGCTGATCTACGCCAGCCACCCGGTACATGCAGATCTGGCAACAAGCCTCGGCGTTGCGGCCGAAACGCATTTTCGGCGTCCTGGCGCCTCGGGCCGCGCAGGTGAAAGCCTGGACTTGGCGGCATTTCTGACGAGCAGCTTTGCTGCCTTCGCCGCGGCGCCCATTGCCGCGGTGCGCGATCTTGGCGGCGTTGCGCATGCAATGCGCGCGCTGGATCTGAGTATGAAACGGCCATCTTGACCGAGATCTGCGCCGCTGCGCCAGCCGTTTTCATGGCTTGCTCGGGGCAAACGCCTTCATAAAACCTTAACGTAATGTGCACGGCTCTGACACCAAGCCGGCGCGGTACTCCGCTATCAACCCGCCTGCTCGTTTTGAGCAATCGAGGGAAAAAAAATGCCCAGTCGCCTGCGCAAACGCCTACTCAGCTCCGCCTCCGCCGCCATAATGGTCGCCAATGCCGCAACGCCGGCATTCGCCGCCACGACCGGCCCGAACGACGGCAATACCAAGACGCCGATCAAACACGTCATCATCATTGTCGGCGAGAATCGCTCGTTCGACCACGTTTTCGCAACGTATGTTCCGCCGGCCGGCACGGCCATGAACCTGCTTAGCGAAGGCATCGTCAACGCCGACGGCACGCCTGGCCCGAACGCGGGCCTGGCGACGCAGTACTCCGCCACCGACACGACGACCTACAGCATTTCGCCCGGCGGCAAGGCTGCCTACACGACCGGCGGCAGCAATCCGTTTCCGCCCGTCATGACCGGCGGCGCACCCGAATATGCCAGCGATTCCAACCCGCCGCCTTTCGCCACCGTCAAGGCCGCCAAGGCTTTTGATTATGGCCTGGAAAATGGCGACTACACGATCCTGACCACGGGCGCCACCGGCCTGCCGAAATACAGCATCGACACGCGCCTGCCCAATGCCGCGACACCATCCAACAATCCGTTCCAACTGACGCCGAATATTCCTTACGACGCTTATGCGGCCAGCCCCGTGCATCGTTTTTACCAGATGTTCCAGCAAATGGACTGCGCGGCCGCCAACGTGACCGCCGCGAATCCGTCCGGCTGCTTGAACGACCTGTTTCCCTGGGTCGAGGTGACGATCGGCGCCGGCTCCAACGGCGCGCAGCAGCCGCCCAATTTCAATGACCAGAGCACGGGCGAAGGCTCCACTTCGATGGGGTTCTATAACGTCCAGCAGGGCGATATGCCCTACTTCAAATCATTGGCCGACGCTTACGCGCTGGGTGACAATTATCACCAGCCGGACAAGGGCGGCACGGGCGCGGACAGCGTGGTTCTGGGCTATGGCGGACAAGTCTATTACCAGGACGATAAGGGCAACGCCGCGGTTCCGCCCAGCAACCAGATCGAAAACCCCAACCCGCAAGCCGGCACCAATAACTGGTACACGCAGGACGGCTATGGCGGAGGCACCTACACCAACTGTTCCGACACGACACAGCCCGCGGTTGCCGGCATCGTGAGCTACCTGAAGGCGCTGTCCTACAAGCCGGCGGCCAATTGCCAGAAAAACCGCTACTACCTGCTGAACAACTACAATCCCGGCTACAATGCGGACGGGTCCAAGGCCACGCTGGGACCGAACGACTTCACCATCCCGCCGCAGCACCAGAAATCCATTGCCAACGTTCTGGACAAGGGCGGCGTCAGCTGGACCTATTACGGCGAGGATTGGAACGCGGCGGTCAAGGGTCAGGCGCTCGGCGTGCTGAACTGCAACATCTGCAACCCATTCCTCTATCAGTCCTACGTCATGGAAAGCGCCAAGCGCCGGCACGACAACCTCAAGGACACCAGGGATCTGTATTCCGACCTCAAGGCCGGCGTGCTGCCCGCGGTTTCCTACGTCAAGCCGGGCGGCTTCAATGACGGCCATCCCTCTTCGTCGAAATACGACATCTTCGAAGGCTACGTGAAGAAGATCATCGATCTGCTGCAGGCCAATCCGGCGCTTTGGGCGGACACGGCGGTGTTCATCACCAACGATGAAGGCGGCGGCTATTACGACTCCGGCTTCGAGCAGACGGTGGATTACTTCGGCGACGGCACGCGTATCCCGATGCTGGTGGTCTCGCCCTACTCCAAGGGCGTGGGCATGGTGCACAGCTACGGCGATCACGCATCGTTCCTGAAGTTCGTCGAGGCGAATTGGAGCCTGCCGACGATCTACTCCTACACGCGTGACAGCCTGCCCAATCCGAAGACCAGTCAGAACAACCCGTATGTTCCCACGAACATGCCGGCTATCGACGATCTGATGGGGTATTTCAACTTCGGCAAGAAGTAAAAAATCTCGGAAGGTCCGGGGGTTCCGCCCCCGGACCAGGATTGCAATTCCTTTCTCAGTATGGGCCTTGCACACATGCGCAGCCGCAAACACGTCGCCACTCTGACCGCCATCCTGGCAGCCTTTCCGATCGCCGGCTCCACCGGCCAAGTCCCCGAGGCCAGCCTTTGGGGGCGCATATGCGCGATCGGCAACGATGCCGGCGCCGATGTCGGGGAATGGGCCCGCCAGCGGCAAATTCCGGTGGCGAAATGCCCCGCCCCGCCCACGACCTATCAAAGCCTGCCCTCGATCGGTGAGGGTGCGGATGTGAGCGTCAATTTCACCATCGGCTATGACGCCGGCACCAAGAGGTTGTGCTTCAACACGAACGGCCTGCCGACCGCGCCTGTGCTGCGCGTGGGCGCCGGACATACGATGACGGTGCAGATCACCAACAGTCTGCATGATACGGGCAAATCTCGTACGCAGAACTGCCCGATCGACCAGTATGGGGGTGAGGGCCTCTGCGAGCGCAAGCCGGTGTTCGAGGAAGCGCCGGGAGCCGATGGCAGCTACTATCCGATCATGGCCAACGAGGCGCACTCGGCCGACGGTACGTCCAACCTGCACGTCCACGGCCTGTTCGTGCCGCCGGTAACGTGCAGTGACGAAGTGCTGCTGACCGCGATCTACCCGGCAAACTGGCTGGGTCCCGTGGCCAGCCTGCCGCCCTGCCAATCCTCGCCCGACACACTGACCTACAGCTACCAGCTTCCCGCCAACCATCCGGCCGGTGTCTATTGGTATCACACCCATCGCCACGGCCAGGCCGAGCACCAGACGCAAATGGGCCTGATCGGCGCCATTGTCGTGGAAGACGCGGGCGATGCCTATCGCGCCTCCATCGGTGTCACGGACGAGGTCCTGCTTGTTTCCGACATACCCAATCCCGCCTGCCTGTCCGGACCGGCCTGCGATGCGCGCGTGCACCCGAACGCACCGCTTCGCCAGCCTGGCGCGCAAACGGCCCGCGCGCGCGCCACGGCGCGCCACGCCGATGCGCCGGTCACACTCGATCCGCGCATCGATCAGGCCGATCAGGCGGGCGAATGCGCCTTTGGCGCGACCAACGATCTGGGTGGCGTGGAGCTTTGGACGCTGTTGCTCAACGGCGCGCCCGTGCCTGAAAGCCAGAGCGGCTTTCCGCCCGATAACGAGCTTTTGTCCAAGACGATGCAGCCCGGCCAACGCCAGATATTCAGGCTGGTCAACGCCTCGGCCAACTCCTTCCTGGCGCCCGAACTGGTGCTTTCACAGAACGGCGTGCAGACCACGCTGCCGCTGGAGGTTTTCGCGCGTGACGGCATTGGCCTGGCCGATGCGCAAGGCGCACGCCATTTCGGCTTTTTCGATGTCGCGAAAAAGCAGTTCCTGGTGCCGCCGGCCTCCCGCGTGGAATTCGTGGTGCACGCGCCGCTGCCGGGTGCGGCGCTCTATCTGCAGAGCTCTCAGGTGGCGCCAGGCTGCGGCGGCAACCTCTATCCCGCGCGCCGGCTGCTGCTGATCACCGCGGCGGGTACGCCGGTCGCCAACCCTGGGCCGTCGGACGGCCAGGATCAGGACCTGCTCGCCGGCGAACCCTCGCTGGCACCCTATTTGTCCACGCTGGGCGATCATGCCACCGTTCGCCGCACCTTCGTGCTTTCCGAGTATAGCCGCCAGTTTACCTACGGCCTGACCGACTGGCTCAAACACACGCCAACGATCTCGGAGTACGATCCCAGCCAGACGGATTTCTACATCACGCAGGTCGCCGCGTCCGACAACCAGGTCAATCCCGAGCACACCGCGCTCAAACCGTTCACGGCCCATAATCTGGCGCCACAGGTGACCGTCCATCTGCACGGCAAGCAAAGCGTGACCGAAGAATGGACGATCGAGAACTCGACACTTGAAATTCACGCCTTCCACATGCACCAGGTTCATTTCCGCGATATCACCAGCCACGATCCGGACCCGGACCAGCACCCGTTGCTGGATGTCATCAACGTGCCGGCCGCTCCGCTGGTGGGCGATGTTGCAACCGGCTATCCCGGCGCACCTGGCGTGGTGAAGCTGCGCATGACCTTCACCACCGCCGATGTCGGCGAATTCGCGTTTCACTGCCATATCCTGGAGCATGAGGATAACGGCATGATGGGAAAGATACGCGTAGTGGAAAATTAAAATCTTAAATGAAGACGGGGGGTCTGGGGGGGCAGGCACTGCTCCCCCAGCTTTCTAACATGCTTGAAACGACCCAACGTATCGCTTGCCCACCGCATCGCAAGCGCTCAACATATCCAGCACCGCCGGCATGTCCCGCAGCGCCACCATGTTCGCCCCATCGCTCGGCGCGCGGTCCGGATCGGGGTGCGTTTCCATGAAGATGCAAGCGCATCCCACGGCCAAGGCGGCGCGCGCCAGCACGGGTGCAAACCGCCGATCCCCGCCCGATGCCGCGCCCAGCCCGCCGGGCTGCTGGACCGAATGGGTGGCATCGAACACCACCGGATAGCCCGTCTGCGCCATGATCGGCAGCGAGCGCATATCGGACACCAGCGTGTTGTAGCCAAAACTCGCGCCGCGCTCGGTCAGCAGGATGCGCGTATTGCCGGTGGCGGCAATCTTGGCGGCGACATTGACCATGTCCCACGGCGCCAGAAATTGTCCCTTCTTGACGTTGATTGCCGCCTCCGTTTCGCCCGCGGCAATCAGCAGGTCCGTCTGCCGGCACAAAAACGCCGGAATTTGCAGCACATCCACCGCGGCCGCAGCAGGCGCGCAATGCTCGGGCGCATGCACATCCGTCAGCACCGGCACACCGAAATCGCCGCGCACGCGCGCCAATATCTCCAGCCCGCGCGGCATGCCGATGCCGCGCGCGGCGCTGGCGCTGGTGCGAT
>CAXUNZ010000089.1:0-4659 GCA_964252525.1 uncultured Acetobacteraceae bacterium | reverse complement strand
CCCCCCCCCCCCCCAAAACCCCCCCCCCCGGGGGGCCGCCCCCCGCCCCCCCGCGGCGCTGGCGCTGGTGCGATTGGCCTTGTCGTAGCTGCTCTTGTAGATCAGCTTGATGCCGCGCGGGCGCGTGATCTCCACGAGCGCGGCCGCGACCTCGAGCGCGTGCGCCTCGCTTTCGATCTGGCAGGGGCCGGCGATTAGCACGAACGGCAGATCGTTGCCGATCGTCACCTCGCCCACGCGCACGTGACGCGCTTCAGACAAGGCGCGCCTGGCGGACGGAGGCGGCGATGAATCCGGCAAAGAGCGGGTGCGGGGCGAACGGCTTGGATTTCAGCTCGGGGTGATATTGCACGCCGATGAACCAGGGATGATCGGGGTACTCGATGATCTCGGGCAATATGCCGTCGGGCGACATGCCGGAGAAGATCAGGCCCGAGGATTCCAGCCGCTCGCGGTAATGCACGTTGACCTCGTAGCGGTGGCGGTGACGCTCCGATATGTGACTCGCCCCGCCGTACATGTCCCGCACCAACGAGGCCGCCTGCAGATGCGCGGGATAGGACCCCAGCCGCATGGTGCCACCCAGATCGCCGCCCTCGGCGCGGCGCTCCATCTCATTGCCGCGCGCCCATTCGGTCAGCAGGCCGACGACGGGCTCGGAGCTCGGTCCGAATTCGGTGCTGGACGCATCGGGCAGTCCGGCCAGGTTGCGCGCGCATTCGATCACCGCCATCTGCATGCCGAAGCAGATGCCGAAGAAGGGAATGTTGCGTTCGCGTGCAAAACGCACCGCGGCGATCTTGCCCTCCGAGCCGCGCTCGCCAAATCCGCCGGGCACCAATATGCCGTGCACGTCCTCCAGCCGCTCGACCGTATCCGGCTGCTCGAAAATCTGGCTGTCAACCCAGTCGAGCCGCACGCGCACACGATTGGCGATCCCGCCATGGTTCAGCGCTTCGGCCAGCGATTTGTAGCTGTCGAGCAGGTTGGTATATTTGCCCACGACCGCGATGCGCACCTCGCCTTCCGGCGCGCGCACGACATCGATGATGCGTTGCCAGCGCGAAAGATCTGGCTCGTCCTCGCAGGGCAGGCCAAAATGGCGCAGCGTCTCGCGGTCCATGCCTTCGCGATGATAGGCGATTGGCACGGCATAGATCGTGTCCGCATCCAGTGCCGCAATCACCGCTTCTGGCCGCACATTGCAGAAGGAGGCGATCTTGCGCCGTTCGTTCTCGGGAATGGACCGATCGCAGCGGCACAGCAGCATCTGCGGCTGGATGCCCACGTTGAGCAGTTCCTTGACCGAATGCTGCGTCGGCTTGGTTTTCAGCTCGCCGGCGCTGGGGATGTAGGGCACCAGCGTCAGATGCACGAACAGCGTGCGCTGCGGCCCCAGTTCGTTGCCGAGCTGGCGGATGGCCTCGAGAAACGGCAGGCTTTCGATGTCGCCCACGGTGCCGCCGATTTCGATCAGGCAGAAATCCAGATCATCGGTGTCGCGCACGATGGCATATTTGATGGCGTCGGTGATGTGCGGGATCACCTGCACGGTGGCGCCGAGATAGTCGCCGCGGCGTTCCTTGGCGATCACGTCGGCATAGATGCGACCGGTCGTTGCATTATCGGATTTCGTGGCGTGCACGCCGGTGAAACGCTCGTAGTGGCCCAAATCGAGGTCGGTCTCCGCGCCGTCATCGGTGACGAAGACCTCGCCGTGCTGGTAGGGGCTCATCGTGCCGGGATCGACGTTCAGATAGGGGTCGAGCTTGCGCAGGCGCACGCGATAGCCGCGCGCCTGCAACAGGGCGGCCAGCGCCGCGGACGCAATGCCTTTGCCGAGCGAGGAGACCACGCCGCCGGTGATGAATACGTACCGCGTCATGGGCGGCCTTTGTACACGGGCAGCGCGTGGCAAGGAAGGCCGGCTTGCCTTACTTCCCGCCTCACCCGGTCTGCGCTACCCCGTTCTGATGCGCCGCCTTCTCTCCATGGCCGCTTGTGTCGGGTTGCTGGTCTGGCTCGCAAGCGGCGTCATCGAGGTCCCCCTGGACGGCCGCGCCATCTACGAGCGCTTTGGTGCGCCGGTGTCGGTACTCCACGCTGGTCTGCATGCCGGCCTGCCCTTGCCGTTCGGCGCGGCGCACGCGCTGGAATACGGCGCGATCCACGATATCAGCCTGGCACCACATCCGGCCGCATCGCCCATCGATGCCGAGGATCGGGTCATGCCCACGCAGAACCCGGTATCGGGCGGCGTTGCCCTGCTGGTGGCAGGCGAGGCCGCTCGGCGCGAGTTTGTGCAAAGCCTCAGCGCCGGTGTGCGCATCCTCTACAGGACCGGCCTGACGGACGCGGATGCGCTGCGCGCCGCCTACGCCACCGCCGATCCCGAGGCACTGGTCCGCGCGCTTTCCGGCCAGGTGGTCGCGGAGTACTTCGCGGCGCGCACGCCGGATTCCTGGCTTGGCGCCGGGTGGAACGCCATGGAACACGCCCTGCGCAACCGCCTGCAAGCGGCCCTCGACCGGCACGCCACGGGGCTGGAGGTAATCGGCGTCCTGATCGAAGCCATCTCCCCTCCCGCCGGTGCGGCCGGCGCCACCGATGCCATGCGCGCGGCCGACATCACCGTGCGAACCAGCACGGCCCTGGCACATGGGGAGGCGGCGGCAAGCGCCGCCCATTCGCGCCAAGCGGCCTATGACATCACAAGCGCCGCCCACGCCATCGCGGCCGAAACCGTTGCGCTCGCCCGTGCCGAGGTGGTCCGCTTCGATGCGGACCGGGGTGCGGCGCACGCCGGCGGGCAGGTCTTCTTGACGGAACGCTATTTTGCGGCGCTGGACGCGGCGTTGGCACACGCGCCGAAAACCATTATCGACCATCGCCTGAACTGGCCTGAAGCGCCTGTGCTGGATTTGCGGCCGTTTGCGGCGGCGGCGGGCTCCACGCTCGACAAGGGAGCACCCTAGCGTGCGGAACCATTGATCATGTTCCAGCGCACGGCCATTGCCTGCGTGGCGCTGGTCTGCGCGGCGGCGGCGGCCTGCGTAATCATGGTCAACGCAGGTAGCGCGGTCATCGTCACGCAATTCGGCCGTCCCGTGCGCGTCATCACCGAGCCTGGACTGACTTGGAAACTTCCCGCCCCCATCCAGTCCGCCGTGAGCGTGGATCTGCGGCTGCGCACGACGAGCAGCGAGCCGGTCGAGACCGGCACGCGCGACGGGCAGCGCATCCTGGTTCAGGCCTTTGTTGCCTGGCAGGTGGCGGCCGAGCCGGAGGCGATTGCGCGCTATCTGCGCGCCCTCCACGGAGACCCTGACGAGGCTGCCCGCCGGTTGCGCGCCGCGGCGGCCTCGGCCCTGCAGGCCGGCGCGAGCCATTTTGCCCTCTCCGACCTGATCAACGCCGATCCCGCGCGGCGGCACCTGGCGGATTTCGAATCCAGCCTGACCGCGCCATTGCAGGCGCAGATGCTGGCGACATACGGCATCGAGGTTCGCCAGGCCGGCCTCGAACGCCTTGGGCTGCCGGATGCGGCGCTTGCCGCAGCGGTTGCGCGCATGCGTGCCGAGCGCGACACCGTGGCCGCGCAACGCACGGCCGAGGGCTTGCGCGAGGCCGCGCAAATCCGCGCCGATGCGCAGCGGGACAGCCGCATCATGCTGGCCGACGCGCAGACCCAGGCCGCGGTCATCGAAGCGGATTCCAGGCGCCAGGCGGCGGAGATCCAGGCGCACGCCTATGGCGCGGACCCGCAACTCTACATGTTGCTGCGCTCGCTGGACACGCTGTCGGGCATGATCGGGCCGAACACGCGCCTTGTGCTGCGCACGGACGCCGCCCCGTTCAATGTGCTGGTGCAGGGGCCGCCAGGCGATGCCGCCGCCGGCAAGTAGCCGCGCTCCGGTGTTTATGCGCCTGGCTTTCGCGGCGGCGGTGTTGCTGGCGGCGGGTTGGGCCTTCAGCAATACGGGCTGGGTGCCGCCGGGATCACAGGCCGTGCTGCTGCGCTTTGGGCGCGTGGTAGGGGTGCGGCACGCCGGACTGAGTTTCGCCCTGCCCCGGCCGTTCGGGAACATCGTGCTTTTGCCTGATGCGGAGCGGCAGCAGGTCCTTGAGGTTGCCGCCGCCCGGGCGAGCGAGCGGGCCTCCGATGCAGCGCCTTACCTGACCGGCGATGGCGGCATCGTGTTGCTGGATGCGGCGATCTATTGGCGCATTGCCGATGCAAGCGCGTATGGCGTGGCGCGCGATGACGTCCCCGCGGCGCTGCGGCGCATTTTCCTCGGCGCCGCTGTGGCGATTGCCGCCGCGCGTCCGCTGGATGATTTCCTGGCCTTGCAGGCGGCGGGGCGCACCGTGCGCGGCGAAATCGTGATGGCGATGAACGCGCAGCTCGCGTCATTGACCCGCGGCGGCGCGGGCTTGGGCGTTGAGGTGACAGGGGCGGATGTGAAGACGTCGCTCCCGCCATCCGCGGCATCGCGTTCGGATGCGGTGTCGGATGCCACGCAGCGCGCCGGCCAGGTCCTGGCGGAGGCGCGTGCTGACGCCACCCGCACGCGCCAGCAAGCCGAGCAGTCGAAGGATTTGATGCTGGGCGCGGCTCACGCCCGCGCGGCCGAGCGGCTGGCCGGCGCCCCCCCCAAA
>CAXUNZ010000088.1:0-11802 GCA_964252525.1 uncultured Acetobacteraceae bacterium | reverse complement strand
CCCCGTAGTTATTTTCGTGTGGTGCCAAAAATCGATGGGGGGTCTGGAGGGGATGGCACATCCCCCCAGCCTTCCCATGAGTTTTAATCTTTTTGCTTGTTGCCACCTTGCGCTTCGACCGACACATCGTTCCACTTTTCCCAGGTGGCGATCCGTTGCGCGTATTCCCGCCGCGTCAACGGCAGTCCGCCGGCGCCGAAGAAAATACGCAGCGGCGGCTCGGCCGCATCGACCAGCTTGAGGATCGCGGGCCCAGTCGCCTCGGGCTCGCCAGGAACGTTGCCGCTTCTGAAAGCCTGGATTTCGGCGCGGGCGGCATCGTACGCCGACATTTCCGTGGCATGCTTGGCCGACGCACCGCCCCACTCTGTCGCGTAGCCGCCTGGCTCGATCAGCGTCACCTTGATGCCGAACCGCGCGACCTCGGCCGCAAGCGACTGGCTGAAGCCCTCCAGCGCCCATTTGGACGCATGGTAAAGGCCGATCGTCGGAAAGGCATTGAGCCCGCCGATCGAGGAAACCTGAATGATATGGCCCGAGCCCTGCGCGCGCATATGCGGCAAAGCCGCCTGCGTCACCCACAAGGCGCCAAAAAGATTGGTCTCGATCTGCGCGCGCGCCTCGGCCTCGCTCACTTCCTCAACCGCGCCGAACAGACCATAGCCCGCGTTGTTGACGACCACGTCAAGCCGGCCGAACCGCGCCTGCGCCGCGGTAATGGCCGCATCGACTGCCGCCTTGTCCGTCACGTCGAGCGGCAGCGCCGCGATGCGCTCGCCATGGCGTTCGACCATCGGCGCAAGTGTCTTGATATCACGCGCCGTGGCGGCAACGCGATCGCCCCGCGCCAGAGCGGCCTCCGCCCAGACGCGGCCGAAACCGCGGGACGTGCCGGTGATGAACCAAACCTTTGGATGCCATGTCTGAAGCTTTCCTGAAGCAAAGCGGACAAAATGGCCGCGCCAGGCCAAGATTGGCGGGACGGCGCAATCGTGCAATGCGTCCCTGCGTTCTGCCGTGCGCAGCTCTGGCTGAAGAAAGCACCGCACAAAGGCCGATCATGCCCAACGCCGCAAAACTCTCCCACCGCACACGGCGCATGCAATGGATGATGGTCGCGCTCCTCGTCTGCGCCGGTTGCGTCAACTACATCGACCGCTCCACCCTCGCGATTGCCAACCACAACATCGCCCACGAGCTGCATTTGCCGCCCAGCCGCATGGGCCTGCTGCTCTCGGCGTTCGCCTGGGTCTACGCCATCTGCCAATTGCCCGCTGGCGTTCTCTCCGACCGCCTCGGCGCGCGCATCATGCTCACCGCAGGCATGCTGGTCTGGTCCATCGCCCAGATCATCAGCGGCGCCGTGCACAGCTTCACCCAATTCCTCCTCGCCCGCGCCGCCCTCGGCTTCGGCGAATCGCCCATGTTCACCGCCGGCGCCCGTGCCTCGGTCAACTGGTTTCCGCTCAAGAAGCGCGGTCTTCCGCTCGGCCTCTTCAACGCCTCCTCCTCGCTCGGACCGGCGATCGCCCCACCGCTGCTCACCGCCTTGATGCTCGCATTCGGCTGGCGCCCCATGTTCATGCTGGTGGGTGCGCTCGGCCTGCTCGTGGCCGCCGCCTGGTGGCTCATCTATCGCGACCCGGCCGAGAACGACACGCCCCAGTCCGATCTCGACCATATCCGCCAGGGCGATATGCAGGGCGCCGGCCCCTCCGGCCCCAAAATCTGGGCGCGCCTGGCCGCCATCCCCACGACGTGGGCCATGATCGCGGGCCTGTTTGGCATCGTCTATCTCACCTGGCTCTATGTCAGTTGGCTGCCCGACTATCTGGAAAGCGCGCGCCATGTCAGCGTGGCGCGCACCGGCTGGCTGGCGGCCATTCCGCAGGCCGCGGGCTTCGTGGGCGCGCTGCTCGGCGGCTTTCTCTCGGACGGCCTGGCGCGGCTGAACATCGACCCGGTGCTTTCGCGCAAAATCCCGCTCTCGGCCGGCCTGCTGGCGGCCGCGGTCTTCAGCGTGCTCGGCCCGCTGGCGCCGAGCACCGGTTGGGCGCTGGGCCTGATGTCGGCCGCATTGTTCTGCGCCTATGGCGCGGGATCGTGCAGTTGGGCGCTGGGGGCCACCATTGCCCCACCGGATGCGGTCGCCACGCTGGAATCGGTGCAGAATATCGGCGGCTCGATCGGGGGCGCGCTGGCGCCGCTCGTCACCGGGGTGGTGGTGCAGGCGACGGGCGCGTTCAATCTGGCGTTTTACGTGGCGGCCGCGGCGACCGCGGTGTCGGCCGTGAGTTACGCGCTCGTTTCGCCGGGGGCGTATCGGGAGTTGGGGCGCTAGGATTAAGAAGAGAGCCGGGTGGGACGTGCC
Source organism: uncultured Acetobacteraceae bacterium (assembly GCA_964252525.1). Taxonomy (GTDB): domain Bacteria; phylum Pseudomonadota; class Alphaproteobacteria; order Acetobacterales; family Acetobacteraceae; genus CAJCIS01. Next base: position 9,431 of record CAXUNZ010000088.1, on the reverse strand, counting down.
GTCCCCCCTCCGACCCCCCGTCATTCGTTATTTTGCTCTCTTGGTGGAAAGCCGAGCTTCTGCTCGAGTGCGAGAAATCGCGGCGTGTTGCGGATCGGGTCGAGCATGATTTCGGTTCTCATGTTTATGAGCGAACCATCACGTCGCGCCCATGCAAGGTCCAGCCAGTGGAGTGCGGTCTCCGGCTTTCCCCACTGAGCATACACACCTGCATAAAGAGTCGCACCATCATCAATGAGGTTTGTTTGCAGCTTGGCAAATACTGCCTTTGCATCCGAAATCAGCCCCAATTTGATGTCGGCCGCGGCAACAACGGCCAAGCCCTCGTCGCTACATGAATGTGCGCAATCCTGCAGGGCCGCGCGAAAATCGCCCAACCCGAAATGCGCTTCCGCCATCATCTCGTTTGTGCGCGGTACATTGACCGTGCCTATAGCTTGCTCACGGCGCAGGGCTGTCAGGGCGTCCTCGAACTTGCGGCAAGTCTCTAGGATTCCTGCTTGTTGATAATATTGCGCGGCGGTAAGAGGATCGAGCGCAATCAGGTGCCGGGCCGCAGCTTCGGCTTCCCGACAACGGCCCTGATGCGCCTTGATGCGGGCGTAGACGCGCTCCACCATGACGTCGCCGCTATCCAACGTGTGCGCTCGGGGGGCCTCGATTTCAGCCCCGCGCAAATCCAAACGCCTCTCAAGTATGTAGGCCAAAATGGCATGCCCGTGGGCCGATCGAGGAGCAAGAGTAATTGCTTTCTCTGCCTCAGGCCAACCTTGACGCATCTAAGTCTCATACGGTGTCGGATCGTCGGGCCAAACCCAAACCAGGTTGAAAAGCCCGAAGGCACGGCCGGCGTGAGCATCGGCAAAGCCTGGATCGAGACGGATAGCCTCCTCGAACGCTGCCAAGGCAGCGCGGACGGACGGCCCGTCAAATGTACGAATTAAGCTGCTGCCGCGCAGATACGCGTCGAACGCCAGCGCATTGCTTGTCCCGCCGCTGGTGAGTTTGAGTTTCTCGTCCGCAAGCAATGTGACTTGCAGAGATTGCGCAACGGCCTCGGCGATATCGGCTTCGAGTTGCAGAACGTCCCCACTGTCGCGATCGTAGCTGCGCGACCAGAACTGATAGCCCGTGCCGGAATCGATTAGTTGCGCCGTGACGCGAAGCCGCGTACCGTTGCTGCGAACCGAGCCCTCCAACACCGCGCCCACGTTCAGCTTGCGGCCGATTTCACCCACAGTGGCGTTACCTTCCTTGAAGGTAAAGGCGGACATGCGGGCGGCGACCTGCAGACCATCGACGCGGCTGAGCGTGTTGATCAATTCCTCCGACAGCCCATCGGAAAAAAATGCTCGCGCCGGATCTCCGCTCATGTTGGTAAACGCCAGCACCGCCACCGAATGCGGCGGCGGCGAAAACGCCGCTTGCCCCTCCGGCGTGGGCGCATGCCGGAACACCAGGAACAAAGCCGCGATCAGCGCCAAACCTGCCACGGCGCCAATCACGGCTAGCCGAGGGAACGCGCGATAAGTCCATGACAGCGAATGGCCATTTGGCACCAGGCTTGCCGGCGCAGCCTGACCCTGCGGGGGCGCCGGAGACGCGCCCAGGCTTGCCACCGCATCGCCACAGTCGGCGACACGAATAGTTTCTGCAACAAAACGGTAGCCGCGCCCTGGCGCTGTGATGATGTAGCGCTCTCCTTCGTCCTCCTGCAGCGCCCGGCGCAGCAAAAAGATGGTCTGCGTCAGACTACTTTCCTCGATCATGCGCCCCGGCCAGACCGCCGACAGCAACTCGTCCTTTTCAACGACCCGCCGGGCATTCTCCACAAGGTAGAGAAGCACGTCTACCTGTTTCGCCGGCAGTTTCACCGGCGCGCCCCCTCGGGTCAGCCGCCGTCGCGCAGCGTCCAGTCGAAATGGGCCAAAATCGAACGCCCGCTTGTCCGCAACCAAAGAATCCACCCGCTTGGCGCTCCGATCCTCGGAGGCTCATTACCGCCCACGGCCGCAATCCGAAAGCCGTCACGCCTCCAAAGCCCGCGGCGTCGAGGCGCGAAGCGAGACCCTCGTCACTCCCGCGCAACGATTTCAATACGTTAACGCGCTAATGAGCAGATGTGAGAAAACATGAGCCGCGCCATGAGGACAATCTCCCTCGGGTCGGGCTGTTCTGCCACCCGGGCAAACAGGAGATCCCATCGTGCGTTCCCGCCCCTCCCCTATCCGCGCCATTCGCCACGCCCACCTGTTCTGGGCGACGCTGGCGGTCGTCAGCTTGCCGGGCGGGATCGCCGCCTCGCCGCAAGTCCCAACCCCTTACGCGCTCCAGGGCGGCGCCGGCGAGGCCAACCTTGATACAAGAACGCGCCTGCCAAACCCGCAGGGGAGCGTGGCAGGCACCCTGGCCCCTATCGGCATTGCCGAAGGCGCCCGCCCGTCCCGGCCGGCCCAGCAAAGCTACACGTTCAGAGAGACGGATTTCGCCAGGCATCGTCCAACGGAATTGTGGGACATCAGCAAATCGGGTGCCGCAGTCGGTAATTTCGCTGACGGCCGGAAGAGCGCGCCTGACCATTGTTTCCTGCTCGACCACGGTCGAAAGTCAAGGATCGACCGGCCGGGCGCATCCAGTACCCAATGCCAGGGCATCAACAAGCAAGGCGCCATCGTGGGCGGATACATGGTGCCCAATAACAGCCTGTCTACCGGCTTCGTTTACGCGAACGGCACCTTCCACACCGTGTTACCGCCCGGCGCGTTCGATGCCGTGGTCAACGCCATCAACGATGCCGGGATGATGGTCGGCAATTGTTTCGACCCAAATGGCGGTCATGGATTCATTTATGACGGACGCCATTACTGGCTCATCGACGCGCCAGGGGCGCTGATCACCAGTGGCGAGGGTATCAACAACAAAGGCGAGATCGTAGCGACCGCATTGCTCAAGGGCGATGACCACCATGTCTTCCTGATTCATGGGGAGCGGTTCAAGGAGGTGAGATTTCCGGACTCGCGTGACAATCAAGGCTGGCACATCAACAACCGTGGCGAGGTGGGCGTCGACTGGACCGACGTGACGGGCGTTCAGCATGGCGGCGTCTACGACGGCGCGCGAGATGCGTATTATGTTGTGGACGTTCCCGGCATGATGAACACGGCGATTCTGGGCATCAACGACGAAGGCACGCTGGTGGGCACGTTCCAGGAGCGGCCTGACCGGCCAAATCACGGGTTCATCGCAGCCGGCGCTCTCGGCGCGCGGCAATAAGGCCCGCGCGCGAGGGCGGCCCCGGGGCCGGTGTGCCAGGTCCGGTCGAAATGGGCCGGAACCAAAGGCCCGCATGAGAAACTGGAGAGTTGAACCCACCGGTGCCCGATCTTCGTACACTGAGTACCCCCCGTGGCGGCAAGGCGAGAAGCAGGGTCCCCTGGTCACTCTAGCGCAATATTTCAATACGTTAACGTGCTAATGAGAAGATGTGAGAAAACATGAGGTGCGCTGTGAGGACAACGCCCGCCCGGTTGGTCTGCTCTCCCGCTCGGGCAAATAGGAGGTCCCATCATGCGTAACCAGATCCACCCATCCGCGGCACTGGCCCCCAGGCGTATCGTCCGCGCCGCCATCTGTGCGGCACTCGGCCTTGCGGCCGTTCCAAAGGAGCTGACGGCTGCGCCCGTCTTCACCACGCTCTATACCTTCAAACACCAGGCGGACGGCGAGTATCCGTATCTCGAAGGCCTGGCGCCCGGACCGGACGGCAGTCTGATCGGCACGGTCGAATACGCTACTCAAACCGGCTTTGGTACCGCATTCCAGCTCACGCCGCCCGCAAAGGGCGGCACGGCCTGGAGTTTCAATCTGATACACACGTTCACGGACGGCGCCGATGGCGGTTTCCCCGGCGCCCTGGTGGAGGATCAAGACGGCAACGTGTATGGGGAGGCACAGATTGGCGGCACGAAGGGCTGCGAGCAGAACGGCCAGTCGGGCTGCGGCTTGGTGTTCGAGTTGTCGCCGCCCGCCAAGGGCCAGTCCGCCTGGACCGAAACCGTGCTTTACAACTTCACCGGCGGCGCGGACGGCAGCTTCCCGCAGAACGGGCTGGTACGCGACGCCGCCGGCGACTTGTTCGGCGTCACGTATGCGGGGCCCGAGTGCGCCAAGGGCTGCGGCACCGTGTTCGAGTTGAGCCCGCCGCAGCAAGGCCAGACCGCCTGGACGCACGCCACCCTCTATGCGTTCGATAAGACGAAAGGCGACGCGCCGTACCTACGCGGCTTTCCGCTCGTGCTCGGCGCCGACGGCAACATCTATGGAGAGACATTGACCGGCGGCGACAACACCGGACGCTGCCGCGTGGACCATGGTTGCGGCACGTTGTTTATGCTGACGCCGCCGGCCAATGGCGGAACAAGCTGGACGAAGACGACGCTATGGACCTTCGATGGCAAGGACGGCAGCGTGCCAATATCCGCATTAACGCTCGACCCGTCCGGCAATCTCCTTGGCATGACGAACCATGGTGGTTCGCACATCATGGCTTGCCCAAGGGAGCCCCATTTCATCGACGGCGGCTGCGGCGTCGTCTTCGAACTTTCGCCTAGCGGCGGCGAGGGTGGCACCTGGACCTTGTCGCTGCCGTGGAAGTTCACCAACGGCGTGGATGGCGCACTCCCCTACGGCGCGGGCATGACACCGTTCAACGGCAAGTATATCACGACGACCAGCGGCGACGAGATCACCACCTACGGCAGCATCGATCTGTTCACGCCGCCCACCGATGCGCACCGGCATTGGAAGGAAAAGACACTCCATACCTTCACCAATGGCGCAGACGGCGAGCAGCCCACGTCACTGCTGCTGCAACGCGGCGGCGTGTTTTATGGCATGACCGAGGGCTTGTACGGTGACACGAAGAGCGGCGCGCCCTACGGCACAATCTTCAGCATAAAGCCTTGATGCTGCCAGCATCCTCCAAAAGAGTAAGGTTGGAGGGGGGTGTGGCTGGCGTATACGTCACCCCCCAGCGCCCCGCGTCACCGATTTAGCAGGCTGCAGAAAAAGGCCAGGGGCTCTGCCCCTGGACCCCGTTGGGGTTTGAACCCCAAACCCCCATTTATTTGAAAACAGGATTTCAGTGGCTTGCCTTTGATGGATCAAGGGGCAAAGCCCCTTGCCTTTGATCGTTCCTACATAAACATTTGTCTCTTGCGTTTTTCCGCAGCCTGTTAGAAAAGCCCGTGGCGAAGGCCTCGTTTAAACGAGGAGAGGTTTGAGGGACCGGTTCGGTCCACCCAATTTTTGGTGTCATATCCAGCGTAGCAGAGTGGCAAACAGAGGCAGCGACCGCGCTCAAGGCGGCAAGTGCAGGCTGGCTTCGATTTGCTTGAATTCGGGGGTGTTGCGGATGGGGTCCAATAACGGGTCGACGCGAATCCACCGCAAAGGATACGCCCGAGCCGCCTTTCCAAGTGCCGCAAGGGCTTTCTCGGACTCGCCCCAATGCGCAAAAATCTCCGCGTCGTCGATGAACGGATCTTCGTTCTGTTTCTTGTGGACTAGGTGCAGCGCGTCGAGGCTCGCGCGAGCTTCCGCGGCGCGCCCGAGTTTGTAGGCGATAAGGGCGTTGTCGAACTCCGGCCACGCGCACCCCGGCTTGCAGTCCTGCTCGGCCAATTGGGGCTTGTTCTGGTGCAGATGAACCCAAGCCGTATAAGCCCTGACGAAAGACAGATCGTCCTCGCCCAACGCCAACTCCTGCCGCATCGTTTCGAGCGCGCCCTCGTAATCCCGGTCCATGTCCTGGATCAAAGCCCGGTCGTGATACAGGCTCGGCCGAAGGGGATCGAGTTCGAGCATGTGACGTGACGCAGCGTCGGCTTGCTCGCGGTGGCCCAGCATGCATTGCATCAGCGCGTAGCCGCGTGTTGCAAACGCATCTTCGGGGCCCAGGCGATGGGCCAATGTCTGCTCCTCCGCAGCCTGCGCGAAATCCGCCTTTATGAGAAGGGCGGTTCCACGCACCGTGTGCGCGTACGGTGATCCTGGCGCGAGGGCGACGGCGCGGTCGGCGGCGGCAAGTGCTGCGTGCAAATCGATCGCGCGCTCGTTCGCATCTTCGCTCCAATAACTGACAAGCGTGGAAAGAGCAGCGGAGCGGCCGGCATGGGCGTTGGCATAAAGCGGATCAAGACGGATGGCGTCATCGAACGCGGCCAGAGCGGCGTGGGCGCTGGCGCGCGTAATCCTTTCCATCAGCCTGGCGCCGCGCAAATAAGCCTCGAATGCCGCTTGGTTGCTGGTTCCGCCGGCGGTGAGACGGGCGGCAGTGTCGGCCAGCAGCGTGACCTTCAGCGAACCAACGATGGCAGCGGCGATATCGCCCTGAAGTGCCAGGACACCGGTGATGTCGCGATCGTAACTTCGGGACCAGAATTGGAAGCCTGTGACGGCGTTGACCAACTGCACGGTGATGCGCAACCGCTGGCCGTCGCGCCGGACGGAGCCTTCCACAACGGCGCCGACATTGAGCCTGCGGGCGATGTCATCGACTGTGGCCGAGCCACCTTTGAACGAAAATGCAGAGCTGCGGGCGGCAACCTGCACGGTGTCGACGCGGCTGAGCGCGTCGATGATTTCCTCGGAAAGCCCTTGCGCGAAATAATCCTGGGCGGGATCACCGCTGAGATTGCTGAAGGCCAGAACCGCAACCGAACGCGGTGGGGGATTGAAGACGGCGTGGCCGGGCAGCGCAGGGGCGCGCCGCAACGCCAGAACCGCCCCGCCGAGTAGGACGAGAGTGCCAATGACACAAACGGTCTTTGCCCAAACGGGAAGCCGCGCCATCGAGTCCGCCCAGTGCGGAACGTCCACAGGTCGGACGGGCGCCTTGTCACCGGGTAGCGTCATGCCGAGTATAGAACTATCTGGAATCCGAATCACGTTTGCCGCGAAACGGTAGCCGCGGCCGGGAGCGGTAATGATGTAAGGTTCGGCTTGGTCGGCCTGAAGCGTCCGGCGCAACAGAAAGATGGTCTGGGTGAGGCTGCTCTCCTCGACGATGCGGCCCGGCCAGACGGCTGCCAGCAACTCGTCCTTTTCAACGACCCGCCCGGCATGCTCCACAAGGTAGAGAAGCACGTCGAACTGTTTCGCCGGCAGTTTCATCGGCGTGCCATCGCGCATTAGCCGCCGCCGCGCCGGGTCCAATCGAAATGGGCCGAAGTTGTACGCCCCGTTGTCCGCAACCGAAGAATCCACCCGCCTGGCGCTCCGATCTTCCGGTGCTCATTACCGCCTCCGTTTCCAGTCCGAAAGCCGCCTCTCTTCACAGCCAGCTTCGGCAGAGTGGCAGGCCTCGCACCTCATCCCCACGTCTTCAGCTTCAAGCCCTGACGGTGTGATTTGTCCGACGAGCAAGATGGGCGGGCTGACGTATACGTCAGCCCCCCCAAAATCCCCGTCTTCAGCCTCAGTCCTCATTCCGTCTGACCAGCACCTCGCGCTTGCCCACGTGATTGGCGGCGCTCACAACCCCCTCCTTTTCCATCTGCTCGATCAATTTCGCCGCGCGATTATAGCCGATCTGCAAATGGCGTTGAATGAAACTCGTGCTCGCCTTGCCCTCGCGCGCTACCAGCGCCACCGCTTGGTCGAATAATCCCCCCTCGCCCTCGCCGCCGGCAAAGAACGCGGACCCACCCGAGCTTCCCTCATCCTCGGCGGCCTCCGTCACCTCATCCAAATACGCCGGCTCCCCTTGCGAGCGTAGAAACGCCACCACATCCTCAACTTCCTTATCGGTCACCAACGGCCCGTGCACGCGCGTAATCCGCCCACCGCCGATCATGTAAAGCATGTCGCCATGCCCGAGCAGTTGCTCGGCCCCCTGCTCGCCCAAAATCGTGCGGCTGTCGAATTTGCTGATCACCTGAAAGGAAATCCGTGTCGGGAAATTCGCCTTGATCGTGCCGGTAATCACATCCACCGATGGCCGTTGCGTTGCCATGACGACATGGATGCCGGCCGCGCGTGCCATCTGCGCCAGCCGCTGGACCGCGGCCTCGATCTCCTTGCCGGCCACCATCATCAAGTCGGCCATCTCGTCGATCACAACGACAATGAATGGCAGCGCCTCCAAAGTCAGGTTCTGCTCCTCGAAAGTCGGCTTGCCCGTCTCTCCATCATAGCCCGTCTGCACCCGCCGGCTGATCACCTCTCCCCGCGCCCGAGCTTCCTCAACACGCTCATTGTACCCACCGACATTGCGCACCCCGAGTTGGCTCATCGCCCGGTAGCGCCGCTCCATCTCCCGCACCGTCCATTTCAACGCAGAGACGGCCTTGGCTGGCTCGGTGACAACCGGCGCCATCAGATGGGGAATGCCCTCGTAAACCGACAGCTCGAGCATTTTCGGATCGATCAAAATTAACCGGCACTGATCCGGCGGCAATTTGAACAGCAGCGAGAGGATCATTGCATTGATGCCCACCGACTTGCCGCTCCCTGTGGTCCCGGCAATCAACAAATGCGGCATCCGAGCCAAATCCGAAACGATTGGGCTTCCTCCGATATCTTTTCCCAAGGCCAGCGGCAGCCGGGCTGCGTTTCGTCCAAATGCTTCGTTTTCAATCAGCTCGGACAAGAACACCGTTTCACGCTTTTGATTAGGCACTTCAATGCCAATTACATTCCGTCCCGGCACGGTTGCAATACGCACCGCGGTTACCGACAGACTGCGGGCCACATCATCTGCCAACCCGATAACCCGCGCGCTGCGTATCCCCGGCGCCGGCTCCAATTCATACAATGTGACAACCGGACCCGGCCGAATATCTCGGATAGCGCCCTGCACCCCATAATCGGCAAGCACGGACTCCAAAAGCCGAGCATTGTTCTGCAAACTCTCCTCGCTCGGACCGCTTGCCGCGCGCGCGGGTGCCGCCTTCAACAAACTGAGCGGCGGAAATCGCCAGCCGGCCTCACCCAGCGGCAGACTTTCCTGCCGCGCCGAAATACCCGCGCGCTTTTCTGGCGCGGCCACCCGCGCCCGTGCCGGTATTGGCGCCGTGCGGGCTATGCCGGGCGCAACCGAAGCCTGCCGCACAAACTCGGGTGCGCTAGAAGGATAATCGTCATCGTCATCCTCGATCGCACCGGGCGGCGCCGGCGTGTACGAACGTGCCGAAGGCGCCGCACGAGCCACCAGCCCGGCCGCGTGATTACCCCCCCAATGTCCCGCGCGCCGACCAGCCTGCGCCCCGGCTTGCGCCGCATGCACGGCCGCCCCACCCGCGCGTCGCCATTCGCGCAAGCTGAGCCCTAGGCTGCCGGCGATAAAAGCCGTGGCCGACAGAACGCCGGCCATAGTGACCAGCGCCGGCGCAGCGGCGCCGACGAAGCCCTGGACCCACTCCGTCGTGGCG
>CAXUNZ010000087.1:0-11807 GCA_964252525.1 uncultured Acetobacteraceae bacterium | reverse complement strand
GCCAAGACACGGCCGCGCTGCTGGCGGCGTGCACGATGCTGGTTTGTCCGTCCCGCCACGAACCCCTGGGAAATGTCGTGCTGGAGGCGTTTTCGGCCGGACGGCCCGTGGTGGCGGCGTCCGCGGAAGGTCCGGTGTGGCTGCTGGGGGATGGGTCGCGCGGCATCCTGGTGCCGGTGGAGAGCGGCGTGGCGCTGGCCGGGGCGATCGGGGCGATGCTCGATGGCCCGGAAATGGCGGCGCGCATGGCGGCGGCGGGGCGCGCGCATTTCGCGGCGCGCTTCAGCCGGCCTGCGGTGGTGGCGGAATGGCGCGCGTTCTGCTCCTCCGTGGAAAAGGTGGAGAAAGCCTGATGTGCGGCATCGCGGGGCTGGCGATGGCGCCAGGTGCGGTGCCGGATGGCGAGATGCTCGCGCGGATGGTGCGTGCGCTGCATCACCGCGGGCCGGATGGCAGCGGTACCGTGGTGCGCGGGCAGGTGGCGCTGGCGCATACGCGTCTGGCCATCATCGACCTGGCCTGTAGCGACCAGCCGTTTTTCGCCGATGGCGCCGCGCTGATCGCCAACGCCGAAATTTACAATTACCGCGAATTGCGCGCTTGTATGCCGGGGGTTGCGTTTGCCTCTGCCGGGGATTGCGAGCCCGCCTTGCATTTGTATCTGGCGGATGCGGAGAATTTTGCGGATGCGCTGCGCGGCATGTATGCCATCGCCATCGATGACGGCACGCTGAGCCTTTCGCGCGATCCGTTCGGCATTAAGCCATTATATTACGCGGAAATGCCGGGCGGCGTGGCCTTTGCCTCCGAGCCGCAGGCGTTGCTTGCGGCGGGGGTGGTTTCACCCGCCATCGTGGCGCGCGCGCGCGCGGCGTTGCTGAATATGCAATTCACCTGCGGGCGGCAGACGATTTTTGCCGGCATTTCGCGGGTGATGCCGGGCGAGACGGTGCGCGTGCGCGACGGGCGCGTGACGGCGGTGCGCGTGCGGCCGGCATTGCCGCCGGGCGGTGTGGAGGAGATCGATGAGGCCTCGGCGCTGAGGCGGCTGGACGAGGCGTTGATGGACAGCGTGGCGCTGCATCTGCGCAGCGACGTGCCTTATGGCATGTTCCTCTCGGGCGGCGTGGACAGTGCGGCGATCCTGGCCTGCATGGCCCGGCTCGATGAGCGGCCTTTGGCTTTTACGGCGGGCTTCGACGTGGCTGGTGCGGCCGATGAGCGGGCGCAGGCGCGCGCGGTGGCGCAAGCGGTGGGCGCGCGGCACGAATCGATCGAAATATCGCAAGCGGAGATGTGGCGGCATCTGCCGTCCATTGTCGCATGCATGGACGACCCGGCTGTCGATTACGCGATCATTCCCACGTGGTTCTTGGCGCGGCGCGCGCGGGCGGATGTGAAAGTCGTGCTCTCCGGCGAAGGCGGCGACGAAATGTTTGCCGGCTACGGGCGCTATCGCCGTGCCGTGCGGCCTTGGTGGCGCGGCGGGCGGCCCATGCGCGCGCGGGGGGTGTTCGAGGGGCTGGGGATAATGCGGAACGAGGGCCTGAATTGGCGGGCGGAGTACGCCGCAATAGAGGCGGCCGGCGCGGGATCGGCGCTGCAACGCGCGCAGGCCGCGGATGTGGCGAGCTGGTTGCCTGACGATCTGCTGATCAAGCTGGACCGCTGCCTGATGGCGCATGGGGTGGAGGGCCGCACGCCGTTCCTGGATTGTGGCGTGGCGGCGGCGGCGTGGCGGTTGCCCGATGGGCTGAAATTGCGCGGCGGCCAGGGCAAATACCTGCTGCGTGCGTGGCTGGCGCGGGCCTTGCCGCAGGCGCAGCCCTTCGCGCGCAAGCAGGGATTTACCGTGCCGGTGGGCGCCTGGATCGCGGCGCATGGCGCGCGGTTGGGGGCGATGGTAGCGGCCCAGCCTGGCGTGGCGGAAGTCGCCGAAGCCGGGCCGGTGCGCGGCCTTTTTGCGCGCGCGGCGGGCAAGCGCGAAGGTGCGGCAGCGTGGGCGCTTTTGTTTTATGCGTTGTGGCATCGAACGCACATCGAAGCGCGGACGGTTGATGGCGATGTATTCGAGGTTTTATCTTAGACGGAGATGTACTATCCCCCCAGCCCGATGTCATTTTTCGGGCTTTGTCCAAACTGATGACGGGGGGTTTGGGGGGGCAGGCACTGCTCCCCCAACTTTTTTAAAAAACCAGGAACCTGAACGGTGAGTGACTCTGTGCGAGGCAGCAAGACAAGATCATCGCTGTTGCCGCTGAGTGCGTTGGTCGGGGCCATGCTGTCGATCCAATATGGCGCAACGCTGGCCAAGGGGTTGTTTCCCGCCGTCGGTGCGCAAGGTGCGACGGCGCTGCGCCTGGCCGTGGCGGCGTTGATGTTGGCTTTGGTCATGCGGCCGTGGCGGGTGCGCCCAAGCGCGCGCGCGTTGCCCGCGCTGCTGGGGTATGGCGCGGCGCTGGGTGCGATGAATTTGTGCTTTTACCTGTCATTGCGCTCGATCCCGCTGGGTATTGCGGTCGCCATCGAATTCCTCGGACCTTTGAGCGTTGCCACGATTTCGTCGCGGCGCGGGACTGACCTTGTGTTGATCGGTTTGGCGCTCGGCGGAATTTTGCTCCTCTCGCCGACGACAAGGGAGGTTGGCGGGCTCAATCCGATGGGCGTGGCGTTCGCGGCCGCGGCGGGGCTTTGCTGGGCGTGCTATATCGTCTTCGGCCAGCGCGCGGGCACGGAATTGGGCGCGCAGGCCGCGGCGCTTGGTATGGTGATCGCCGCGTTATTTGTCGTGCCCATCGGGGTTTATCACGCCGGCTTCGCGCTGCTGGCGCCCCCGGTCCTGCTGAGCGCACTCGCGGTCGGCCTGTTTTCGAGCGCGATACCCTATTCGCTGGAAATGGTCGCGCTGACGCGGCTGCCGGCCACGGTCTATGGCACGCTGACGAGCCTGGAGCCGGCACTGGGCGCGCTTGCCGGCCTGGTCATTCTGGGCGAGCATTTGAGCGCCTCGCAATGGACCGGCATTGGCACGGTGGTGGCGGCTTCACTGGGCGCGGCGGTTTCACTCGGCATTGAGATGGACACGTTGTCGAAGGAAAAGAAGGTTGGGAGGGATGTGCCATCCCCCCCAAACCCCCCGTCATTTATTTAGGCCGTATCCAAGTGAAGACGGGGGGTCTGGGGGGGCAGGCACTGCTCCCCCAGTTTGTCGACGGAATAAGCCTGGATGCTGACCCGTCTTTCGTAAAGCGGCGCAATAGGTGCCGCAAGGGAGACCATTTGAATGACCAGGGTTACACTGTTTGCCACAACCATGGCGCTCGCCTCCGTGGCGACCACGCTCATGCCCGCCAAGGCGGCGGAGCTCACGACGCTCTACAAATTCACCTCGACCATCAGGACTGAAGGGGTCGAAGGCACGATGGTCGCGATCGACAACGTCCTCTATGGCGCTACGGAAGAAGGCGGTAACGGCCCCGAGAACGATGGGACGATCTTCAAGTTCGATCTGGCCAGCAAGACAGAGACGACGCTCGTTAATTTCACAGGCACGAGCGGACCCCACCCCGGGCAAGGTCCGTCCGGACCGCTCTTGGCCGTTGGCAAGTCCATATACGGCGCAACGGTCGTCGGCGGTATACCCGACAACCTTCATTCGTTCGGCAACGGTGAAATCTGGAAGCTGAACTCGGTCAGCGGTAAGGAACAGGTCTTTCATGGTTTCGACGACAAGGACGGAGCACTACCATACGAGGGCGTCATCCGGGCCAAGGGCGCGTTCTATGGCACGACCGGCGATGGTGGCCCAAACGGGACGGGGACTGTTTACAAGCTGGACGCACGCGGCAAGCTCACGGAACTCTACACGTTTCCGGACTCAACAATCGGCTGCCTTCCAACAACCGGGGTGGTCGTGGTCGGGAAGCTTCTCTACGGCACCACAGCAGAGTGCGGCGCCAATGGCGGAAGCGTGTTCTCCCTCAATCTCTCCACAAGCGTTGCGACCGCGCTGCACTTCTTCCCGCCCAACAACTCGGGCGTAAACGACCCGCAAGGCCTCATATTCCAGAATGGCGCGCTCTACGGCACGACATTCGGCGACAATGGTGCGGGAACCTTCTACAAGATCGATCTCAAAACGCATCAATACAGCGTGCTGCACCAGTTCGGTGGTAAGGGCGATGGCGTCAACCCGGTCGCCACGCTGACACCATTCAACGGACTCATCTACGGCGTCACGCAAGGCGGCGGCGCGTCTGGGAACGGCACGATTTACAGCCTCGACCCGGCCACCGGCAACGAGGCGGTCGTTTATAGTTTTACAGGCGGCAAGGACGGCGACAGCCCAGATGCGGGTCTGCTCGCCTATAATGGCGTGCTTTACGGAAGCACCCTGAATACGAACTCCGACCAGCAGGGGACAATTTTCGTCCTTACACCGTAATCATCAGTGACGGGGGTTTTGGGGGGCCCAAAATTTTGTGGGGGGGGGTGGGGGGGGTTGGCCACATCTCCCCCAGCCTTCTTATGAGTAGATTTTTTGCTTGTTAATACAACAGCCAAGTCAAACAAGCGTCGCCAGGCTGGCCCGCAAAGCCTCCATGCCCGTGCCGTCCGAAGCACTCGTGGCGAGGACCTCCGGATAAGCAGCCGGGTGCTTTTTCGCCAACTGCGTTACCGCTTCCAGCTTGCGCGCGAGCGCCGGGGGCTTAACCCCATCCGATTTGGTCAGCACCAGCTGGTAGGTGACCGCGGCGCGATCGAGCAGCCCCATGGCTGCGTCGTCGGAATCCTTGACAGGCACACGGGAGTCCAGAAGCAACACGACGCGGCGCAGATCGGGGCGGCCGCGCAGATAGTCGAACATCAAGCCCTGCCAGTCGCGTTTCACTTCTTTCGCCGCCTGCGCGTAGCCATAGCCAGGCATGTCCACGAGCGTGACGCGGTCACCCAGATTGAAGAAATTGAGCTGCCTGGTGCGGCCGGGCTGGCCCGAGGCGCGCGCCAGCGCGCGCTGGCCCGTCAGCGCGTTGACCAGCGAGGATTTGCCGACGTTCGACCGCCCGGCAAAGGCGATTTCCGGCCCGAGAGGATCGGGCAATTGGCTGATGGATTGCGCCGCGTAGAAGAAATGGCAGTTCTGCGCGAAGAGGTGACGGCCGGTTTCGATGTCTTCGGGGGTGAGTTCAGGCATGGATACGCGAGGTCGCGAGACGCGGACGCAGACGCAAGATTGGGGGAGCAGTGCCTGCCCCCCCAAACCCCCCGTCATCAGTTAAGACAATATCCAACAATTGACGGGGGGTTTGGGGGGGATGGCACATCCCCCCCAACTCTTTCTCGACCCGCCTGCCTCTACGCCCGAACCTTGCCATCCAACTTCGCCCCGCGCTGAATAAACCATTGCTGTGCGATCGTCAGCGTATTGTTCCACGCGTAGTAAATCACCAGCCCCGCCGGAAACCGCCCCAGCATGAACATGAAGATCAGCGGCATGAACTGGAACATGCGCGCCTGCACGGGGTCGGGCGGTGGCGGATTGAGTTTCTGCTGCAGATACATCGTGACGCCCAGGATGCACGGCCAGATGCCCAAATGCAGATAGGGCGAGACCACGCCGGGATCGTACGGCACTAGACCAAAGAGGTTGAAGACGTTGGTGGGATCGACGGCGGAAAGATCCTTGATCCAGCCGAAGAACGGCGCATGGCGCATTTCGATCATCACCAGGATGACGCTGTATAGCGCGAAGAAGACCGGGATCTGGATCAGCATCGGCAGGCAACCGCCCACCTGCGCCGCCGGGCTGATGCCTTCGGCCCGGTAGACTTCCATCATGGCCTTTTGCTGCGCGGCGGGATCGTCCTTGTAGCGTCCGCGCACTTCCTGGATCTTGGGACCGAGCATGCGCATCTTGCCCATGCTCTGATAGGATTTGATCGCCAGCGGAAAAAACAGCGTCTTGACGATGACCGTGAAGATCAGGATCGCAATGCCGACATTGCCCGTTTGCGAGTACAGCCAGTCGATCGCATAGAAAAACGGCCGCGTGAGGAAGAAGAGGATGTGGCCCCAATCCACCGCATAGCTCAGAAGCGGAATATTGCCGTCCTGTTCGTAGTGATTGAGAAGCCGGACCTCCTTGGCCCCGACGAAGAGGCGGCTGGAAATCTCGCCCGTGCCGCCTTGTGCGATGTGTTCAGGCTGGGATGTCAGGTAGCTTGCCTGGTAATGGTCGGTGCCGTCATCGTGGTTGAACAGCCATTGCGTCTTCAGCGTGAGCGCCTGGTCCGGCACGATGGCGGTCAGCCAGTATTTGTCCGAAAACCCGCCCCAGCCGCCCTGCCCCTCGTTCTGATAGGCCGTGCCGGCGTGCGCGTTGGCCTCCGACTTGGCGCCGGGATAGGCCAATTGGTGGGTTCTGGCCGCGGCCACGCCCAGCATGCCTTCGAAGACGTTCGTCACCGCCGCGGGCTGGGCATAGTCACGCCGCACGCGCTGCCAGGGCCAAACGTCCACCGCCGCGGCACCGGTGTTGCGCACGCTCTGCCGCGCGGTGAAGAGGTAGTTCTGATCGATGGAATAAGCGATGGAGAACACCATCCCCGCGCCATTATCCCAGCTCAGCGTCAGTGGATGCTCCGGGGTCAGATCGCCGCCGCTGCTGGTCCACAGCGTCGCATCGTCCGGCAGTTTTACGCCATCGCCCGCGGCCCAGCCGACCTGGATGTAGCTCGGCTCCGGATCGCCCTCGGGCTCGAGGATACGCACCAGCGGCGAGGTCTTGCTGACCGTTTCGCGATAATCACGCAGGCGCAGATCGTCCAGCCGCGCACCCACCAGGCTGATGCTGCCGATGACGCGCGGCGCCTCGATTTTGGCACGCGGCGCATCCGCGCGGGGACCGGGCACGGGCGTGGGCTCGTGGCCGGCCGGCGCCAGCACGCGGCTGAGCGGCGAACTGCCGGGCGTCTGGGTCTGGGTCACCGCGGCCTGTGTGACCGCCGGCGGAATAGGGCGGCGGCCAGGCAACAGGTACTGGAAGCCGAAGGTAATCAGCGCCGAGAGGGCGATGAACAGGATCAGGCGGTTGCGGTCCATCAGACGACGTCCGTTTCGGCATGCGGCACGGGGTCATGGCCGCCGGCGCAAAGGGGGGAGCAGCGCAGGATCCTGCGCACCGCCAGGCCGGTGCCGCGGGCCGCGCCGTGGGTGGCGAACGCCTCCATGGCGTAGGCACTGCAGCTCGGGGTGAAACGGCACTGCCCGCCCAGCAGCGGGGCCAAGGTCAGCTGGTAGGCGCGCGTGGCCGACATCAACACGCGGGCGGCGTGGGAGGGGTTCACGGCGGCGCCGGCAGGTTGTGGCGGGCAAGCGCCTGGCGGATGTCTTCGATCAAGGCGGTGAAGGGACGGCCGCGGGTCTTGTCGCGCCCGACCAGGACGAGGTCCGCGCCCGTGACGGGCGTTTGTTGCAGAAGCAAGCGCGCGGCCTCGCGCAGGCGCCGGCGGGTGCGGTTGCGCACGACCGCGTTGCCGACCTTCTTGGTCACGGTGAAGCCCAGCCTGGCCGGCGCCGCGTCATGGCGTTTGAGCACTTGCAGAACGAGGCCGGGCATCGGGGTTTTGCGGCCGGCGGCGGCCACGCGCAGGAACTGGGCGCGGCGCGTCAGGCGCTTGTCCGGCGCCATGGCGGCACGGATCTTCGTATCAGGCGGAGAGACGCTTGCGGCCTTTGGCGCGTCGGCTGGCCAGCACCTTGCGTCCGCCGACCGTGGCCATGCGGGCGCGAAATCCATGCCGGTGCTTACGGACGAGCTTGGAGGGTTGATAGGTGCGCTTCACGGCAGGGAAAACTCCAAGGGTCGGCGCGGGACAGTTTGGGTCCCGGGCTGCGGCGGGGTTCTAGGACCCGGGCGGCTCTTGCGTCAACCCAGCGGAGAAGGCGCGCCGATGGCGGGAATGGCGCAGGTGCTCGCCCCTGGCGCAATTTTGAAACTAAGGGTTGACAAGTTGCAAAGACGCGTTTAGAAATTGGGACAGTTATTGCAAATAGACGCAACCGCTCTTGCCCCAGGAGTTTCCCTTGAAGACGACGCCTCCAGCCTTCCCTACCACGGCATGGCTCTCGCTACCCGCTTTCGCCGTGGCCATGCTCTTCGGCAGCAGCCTGCACAACCCGGCTGGCGCCGGGCCGCTCGTGCTCAACGGCTCCTTCGAGCAGACCAGCCTCACCAATCCCGGCGGCTATCTGTGCAACGATAACGGCGCAGGCGGCTGCAGCTCCAATGTCGCGGACTGGTCCTCCACCTGCGCGCAGGCCGGCGCTTGCGGCGGTCACGCCACCCCATCCTCGCTGCTCTTCGCCAACACCAATGGCAGGGCGTGGAACGGCGGCATCGGCTTGGCCGGAACGATCGCCAACAGCCCCGATGGCGGCAATTTCGTCGCCCTGGATGGCGATAGCTATTACCGCTCCTCGATCTTCCAGACCATCACCGGCCTGACCGTCGGCGACACCTACCAGGTCAGCTTCTATCAGGCCGCCGCGCAACAGAAGGGCGCGGGCTCGGCCACCACCGAGCAATTCGCCGTCAGCCTTGGCGGCACGACGCTGAACTCCGCCCTGATGAACGACCCTCAGGGCGGCTTCGTGCCCTGGGAAAAGCAGACCCTGTCTTTCGTCGCGACCTCTTCGCAGGAAGTGTTGAACTTCCTCGCACTCGGCACGCCGCAAGGCGCCCCGCCGGTGGTGCTGCTCGACGGCGTATCGATCTCCGTGCCTGAGCCCGGCACGGTGGCCGTGCTCGGCGCGGGCCTGCTGGGGTTGGTGGTCGCGCGCAAGCGGGCTCGCGCGGCGGTCTGAATGAAGGCAAGTATTGGGGGGATGTGCCATCCCCCCCAAACCCCCCGTCATCTCTTTGGCGGAGCGGTTATCCACCACCCGACTCCTTCAGAGCGGCCGTGACGGCCGCGTCCAGCGCCACGAGGAATTTCGATCGATCGGCTTTTGTCAGAGGCCGCGGGCCGCCTGAACCTGCACCTATTTCGCGCAAATGCCGTGCAATTTCGCGGCCGGCCAACGCGTTGCCGATGTTGCTTGTCGTCCAGACATGTCCCGTCGGAGAAACCGCACGCGCGCCTGCGGCCAGGCATCGTCCCGCCAGTGGAATGTCGGCGGTTATGCAGACATCGGCGGCGGTCATGCGCCCGGCGATCCAGTCATCGGCCGCATCGGCGCCTTCGGGCACGATGACCATGTGCACATGGGGCAGCTGACTAGGCCGCATCGGGCGCGAGCCATTGGAAACCACGAACACGGGCAGCGCCAGCCGGGTGGCGACGCGATAGGTTTCCTCGCGCACCGGGCAGGCATCACCGTCAATATAAAGCGTGGTCAATGAAAGACTCCGTGTCCGACGCTGAAGCGCCGGGCAAAAATCGACGGGGGGCTTGGGGGGGCAGGCACTGCTCCCCCAATCTTTTTCACGACGCCCGACGCTTGCCGGTCAGCACCACACCGACCGCCGACAGCACCAGCATCGTCGCCAATACCTCGCGCAGCGTCAGCGCCTCGCCGGCGAGCGCCGCCCCCAGCACCAGCGCCACGATCGGATTGACATACGTATAGGTCGCCAGCCTTTGCGGCGGCCAAAGCCGCACCAGCCACGCAAACGCCGAAAAGCCGACCATCGATCCGAACGCGACGAGATAGCCATACCCGGCCCAGGATTTCGCAGGTACCGCGCGCCAATCGAAACGCGCGAAATCTCCATAGGCCGCACTCGCCACCAGGCACGCCGCGCCGCCCAGCACCATCTGCAACCCGCTCGTCAGAAACACCGATCCGCTCGGCGGGTGGCGCCGCGACACCGCCCCGCCATACGCCCATACGAGGTTGGAGGCGAACACGGTGGCGCCCCCAGTCAGGTCCAGCACGCCCGCCCCAGGCCGCATCAGCACCGCCACGCCCGCAAATCCCACCAGCAGCGCCAGCACGGTGCGGCGCGTTGGCGCCACATCCTCGCCCAGGCTCCAACTCGCCAGAGGGAGGAAAAGCGCCTGCATCGCGCCCAGCACGGCGCTCTGCCCGCTGGGCACACGCAGCTCACCGAACGCCAGCAGCGATTGCCCGCCCAGGAACAGCAGCACACCCGATCCCAGCGCCCGCGCCACCCCGCGCCATCCCGGCCAGGCCGCGCCGGCGGCGAGCGCCACACCCGTCAGAACGGCGCCGGCAATCACCGAGCGCGAGCCCACCATCAGCAACGGCGGAATGCCGGCAACCGCCATGCGAATGGCGAGGTAGGTCGATCCCCAGATGAAGCAAAGCGCGGCATAAGCGGCGATCGGCCCGGCCGCGCGCGCGGTTTGGCTTGGATGCAATGAGGTTGTCCTTGGGGTGGCTGCGGCTTGTGAAGGAGTTGGGGGGGATGTGCCATCCCCCCCAAACCCCCGTCTTCATTTTGCATGTTGTCCGTGGTAGCATTGCCGGCACGACGGACACGGATTTTGTCGAACGCCAGCCGGCCAAGCGTGACCTTCACTGCCCTGATCTGGCTTGGCATGTTGCTGACGCTGGGCGGCGCCGTCTGCGCCCTTCTGGGCGTTGGGACCGCGGTCGATTTCAAGGCCAAGATCGCCGGCAATGAAGTGACGACCACCAATCTCGGCCTGGCGGTCATGGCCGTCGGTGCGATTCTGACTGCAACGATTGCGACAAGGCTGCCAAAGGGCGTCACGGTCTTTGCCGTTCAACAGCCGACATGGCGGGACCGGTTGTCCAACAATGCCGGCTGGCTGGTCGCCTTTGCCATCCTGGCGGTCCTGCTGTTTGCCGCCAGCCTGTGGAAGCACTGAAGGCGGTGGAGCAGGAGCCCGAGGACGGGTTCGTTCATCTCATGGCCGATGCGGGCGGCTACCCGCTCAGCGAAACCTTTGACGAACACAGCGGAAACTACTTTTCACCCATTACCCCCGACAGCCTGCGCAACACCATCAAGCGCGATTATCTTCGGTGGAAGGGCGCCACCGGCGAGCGTTTCGACGCGGCCTGGCCCAAGCTCTGGCAACTCAACGAAGCGAAATACGCCGACGACTCGGGCCTGACGGCAATCATCGACAGCGGCGTGCTCTCCGGCCACCCGATGCTGTATCATTGCTTGCGCGATATCGTCGACTTCACCGGGGAGGGCGGAGAGGACCGGCTGGGTCACGGAACAATGGTGGCCCTGCTCTGGCGGCGGGACATGCTGGGCATTCCCTTCAAGAAGCTCGTTATCCTGAAATGCATCGGCGCGGATGGGCGGGGATCCCAGGACAATCTGATTACCGCGCTACGGTGGCTGCGCAGCTACAATGAAAAGAACGAGCCGAAAATCGTCGATGCCATCCTGAGTATCGGCATATACAACAAGCGGCTTGGCCTTTTGGCGTGCGATGGAACGTGCAGGCTCTGTTCGGAAGCCGTGGAAACATCGAAAAGCGTCAGGCTAGTGGTGGCCGCCGGAAATACCGCCGGCAAGACCGCCTGCCCCGCCCGCGCGGCTTTCCTGCCCTCGAAACCGAACATCGTTGCCGTCACCAGGCCCGACGAGAAAACGGCCGGAATTGGCACCGTATCGACGAGCACCGGCTATGCCGATCCTCAACACGCGCCCTTCTTTACATTTATAAAGAACAAGTAGTGACGGGGGGTTTGGGGGGACCGGCACGGTCCCCCCAACTCTTCCCTTTGCTAAACGCGCCCGCCAGGGCGCCCCCATCTGCCCCAGTGCCCCAAAGAAACGCCCCCCCCCAAGCGCCCCC
>CAXUNZ010000086.1:4547-11841 GCA_964252525.1 uncultured Acetobacteraceae bacterium | reverse complement strand
CAGGCCGCGTCGGGTGCCGGTTGGATCGGTCTGCGGCGGCGCGGCGCGCATCTTGTGACAGGGGTGGAGAGCGTGAAGCTGCTGCCCCCATGGGCGGCGTTGCCGCTGCTGCTGGGGCTCGCCTTGGCGGCGTGGCGGCGGGAGGCGCGTTAGGGCAGGGCTTCGGGATTATTGCGGCCGGCGGAGCATCATACCGAGGGCGATCAGCAAAGCCGCAACCATGCCGCCAGGCCCGGCAACGGAGAGGAGGAGGTCGCTTCTTCCCACCACACCGAAAGCCTGCAAGCCGGCGAGGAGGAGCACGCCTGCAACGGTCAGAATCATCAGGCCGCACAGGCAGTAGACGATCGTGGCACGCAATTTCGTGTCGGCCCGCACCGCTTCGGCGTGCGAGCGCACCAGATCGGCATTGGCCGCCTCCCGCTGCAGAACAACATCTGCGCGCTCGTCTCGCTTGTCGGGTCTGGATCGTGCGGAGACGGCTTCTACGCTCGTGCGTATTGCCGCTTTCAGCGGATCAAGCAGCGACGGTGCCTTGCACGGCCAAACGCGCGAAATAGTCTTCGATGGCCTTGTTATCGATAGGCCGGTTCTGCCCTCTGATATAGGCCCTTTGCCACGGCGTGCCGTCCAGATGCGTCAGCGCGGAGAGTTGGAACGCATGAAACTTGCCGTAAGCGTCATAGATGTACGCAAGAAGCTCGCACTCGAATTCGTTCATCTGTTCAAACGCAAACGGGAATTCTTCGGCATCATTGAGCGGCGTGTCGTCGCCCCATTTGATGAATTGCGTCACCAGCCCAGAGCCATATTTCTTGAGCGAGTCATAGAGTTTTCGTTCGACTGGCCCAAACGTCCAGGCTTCGAACTGCTCTTCAATTAACGGCCCGTTGCCCGCCCCCAGACACCAGCCATGCGCCAGATAGACGAGCTTCTGCGTCTGCATATGGCTGAGGCCGTCGCCCGCTTCCCGCGCCCGATGGAGGAATTCGTTGGCAATGGCTAGGCTGGAATGCGGCATGGTTGTCGAACCTATCGCCAGGGCATTGTCGAACAAGCACCGAACCCCACGTTATCACGAGCTTGTGTATTGCCCGCGGGGACAATCCAAGAAGTGCACCCGCAGAATAGCGGTTTCTGCCGGCGTGAGGCAATCAACCTAGGCAAGGCGCGACAAGGTTTGTGAATCTGCCTGCCCGTCGAAGAAGCGGCACAAGGCGGCGTCAAAGACGCTGTCCGCGCCCGCCGCCTGCAAAAACAGTGTCATGCTGGAGCGAAACTTCATGTCGTCCGGCGAGCCGAAAATCTGGTGAGCCGTGCGCCCGGCCACGCGGTTGACCAGTTCGGTGCACTCGCGCAGGCGCGGTCCAAGCACCTTGTGCTGCAAGTAGGCCTGTGCTTCCGCCAGCGACGATATGGCAAAATGCCGGGAGGTGGCGCTGAGCCCGAGGCCCGCGATCTGTGGGAAGACGAACCACATCCAATGGCTGCGCTTGGCGCCCGCCGCGAGTTCACGCCGCACCTGCTCGTAGATCGGCGCCTGTGCGGTAAGGAAGCGGTCTAACTGATAGGGATCATCCATGAGGTCACCTGCCGAGCTGAAGACAGTTTAGGGGGGGGCCAACTCTTCTCTACCGGCAGCCTTTCCGCTACCCCCGCATTTCCTCCTTACTGGACTCGCCGTGACCCCCGCCGCACGCCTGGCCGGCGCCATCGACTTGCTCGACGCCATCGAGGCCGCTCCGCGCCGCCCGGCCGACGCTACGGCCAACGAATTCTTTCGCGCCCGGCGCTTCATCGGTTCGGGCGACCGCCGCGCGGTCTCCGAGCGCGCCTGGGCCACGATCCGCGCCCGCCGCCGCCTTTGCTGGTGGCTGGAGCGCGCGCACGCGCTGCCCACGGCCAGGCTGCTGGTGGCCGCCAGCCTGCTGCTCGAAGGCTGGACGATGGACGGCCTGGTGCAATCCTACTCCGGCGGGCGCTTCGGCGCGGACCCGCTGATCGAGCCCGAGCGCGCTGCCCTGCACACGCTGGAAGGCCGCACGCTGGACCACCCCGACATGCCGCTTTCGGTGCGCCTGGAGGTGCCCGACTGGATCCTGCCCGCGCTGGAGGCACGCTTCGGCGAGGCATTGTCCGCCGAGATGGCCGCGCTTGGCGCACCGGCACCGCTCGATCTGCGCGTCAACACGCTGGCCACCACGCGTGACCAGGCGCGCGCGGCGCTTGCGGCTGAAAACCTGGAGGCTGTCCCCACGCCGCTTTCGCCCTGGGGGTTGCGCGTGACGGGGCGGCGCCCGATCAGCACGGGACCGGCGTTTCAGGCGGGGTTGGTCGAAATCCAGGACGAGGGCAGCCAGTTGATCGCCTTTCTGCTCGGCGCCGCGCCGGGCATGCGGGTTGCCGATTATTGCGCGGGGGCCGGCGGCAAGACGCTGGCGGTCGCCATGCAGATGAACAACCGCGGCCACATCGTGGCGTGTGACGTGCACGACAAGCGCCTGGATGGCGCCGTGCGCCGCCTGCGCCGCGCCGGCGTGCACAATGTCGAACAGCATCTGATCGAACCGGGCGAGAAATGGGCCAAGCGGCGCGCGGGCAGTTTCGATCGTGTTCTCGTTGACGCGCCCTGCACGGGGTGCGGAACATGGCGCCGCAATCCCGATGCGCGGTTGCGGCTGACGCAGAACGACCTGGACGAGCTCGTGGACAAACAGGCGGCTATTCTGGACACGGCGTGCCGCCTGGTGAGGCCCGGCGGGCGGCTGCTCTACGCGACATGCAGCCTGCTGCCGGCCGAAAATGAGGATCAGACAGCAGCCTTTCTCGGCCGCCACGCCGATTTCGCCCTGGTGCCGCTGGCCGAGGCCTGGCCGCTGGACACGCCGCCCCCCTGCGCGGACCCCTATTTGTCCTTGACGCCGCTGCGCCACCACACCGACGGATTCTTCGGCGCGGTCCTGCAACGCGCCGCCGCGGCGCCGTGATCCAGGTCCGACGTGCCCGTATTGCCGATGCCACCGCCATCGGCGCGGTGCATGTGGCGGCCTGGCGCAGCGCCTATCCGGGGCTACTGCCGGAGGCGTATCTGACGCGCATGTCGGTGACGCGGCAGGCGCGCCACTATGAGGCCGCGATCACTTCCGGGGCGGTGGTGCTGGTGGCCGCACTCGAGACCGGCGGGCCACGGCTGGTGGGATTTGCCACAGCCGGCACGTGGCGTCCGCGGCGCGCGGCGGCCTCGGGCGAGAGGCCGTGGGGCGACGGCGAAATCGAATCGCTCTATGTGCTGGACGATTGGCGGGATCAGGGGCTGGGGCGGCGCCTGATGCGCAGCGCGGCGCAGGAATTGTCGTCGCGCGGCTGCCGGTCGGCCTATGTCTGGGTGTTGCGCGACAATCCCAGCCGGTTCTTCTACCAGCATCTTGGCGGCCAGGCGGTGGCGCATGGCGCGACGTCCATCGCCGGCGTCTCGCTGGCGCAGACCGCCTTGAGCTGGGATCCGATCGACCGCCTTCTGGCGGCCGAGCCGGCGGGGTGACTCGGCGCGGGCGGGCCGCGTAAAAGCGCGCCCATGAACGCCGACACCCTTCAGGCGCGCATCAGCGCGCTCGGACCCTGGTTTCACAATATGGAGGTGGGTGGCGTGCGCACCGCGCCCGAGCACTTTCTGGGCGACTATCCGGCCGTAAAATGGCGCCACTATGCGGATTTGCTGCCCGCGGACATGCGCGGGCGCAGCGTGCTGGATATCGGGTGCAATGCGGGATTTTTTTCGCTGGCGATGAAGCGGCGTGGCGCGGATCGCGTGCTGGGTATCGACACGGACGACCGCTACCTGGCGCAGGCGCGCCTTGCGGCCGGAGTGGAGGGGCTGGAGATCGAATACCGGCGTGCTTCGGCCTATGATGTGGGCACGCTGGGGGAGCGCTTCGATATCGTGTTCTTCCTGGGTGTATTCTACCATCTTCGCCATCCTCTGCTGGCGCTCGATCTGCTGCACGCGCATGTGGCGCGCGACCTGCTGGTGTTTCAGACGATGCAGCGCGGCAGTATCGACGTGGCGCCGGTGGCCGAGGATTACGCCTTCGAGGCGCGGGCGCATTTCGACGATCCCGGCTATCCGCGCATGCACTTCATCGAAAAATCCTACGCGCATGATCCGACCAATTGGTGGGCGCCCAACCGTGCCGCGGTGGAGGCGATGCTGCGCAGCGCGGGGTTCGCGATCGAGGCGCGGCCGGAGGATGAGACGTATTTTTGCAGGCGGTTAGATAAGATTGGGGGGGATGTGCCATCCCCCCCAGTTCTTTTTCTTTAAGGATTTTTGCCTGCCCATGATCGAAGCCGCCATGATTTGGAACGAGCCGAACAACAAATCGCACTGGGACCCCGAAGCCGATCCGCAATGGGAAATCTTCGGCCGCATGGTCAGCCTGGCCGGCCAGGCGATCGCCGCCGAGGCGCCGCGCCTGCCGCGCGTGCTGGGCGGCATGTCGCCGATCGATCCCGCCTTCATCACACTGCTGGACGAACACGGCGCGCTGGCAAACGTCGATGTCGTTGCCGTGCACGGCTTTCCGCTCGATTGGAATCACTGGCCGATCGACGCCTGGCCGGACAAGCTGAAATCCATCGCGGCGGTCACCGATCTGCCGATCTGGGTATCCGAAATCGGCGTCTCCACCTTTGGCGCCGAGGAGGTGCAGGAATGGGGCCTTCGCCGCAGCTTCGAACTGCTGCAAGGCCGCACCCCGCGCATCCACTGGTATAGCCTGTACGATCTGCCCGCCGCCTGGCCGGCCACCACACGCCATAAGGAAGCGGAAGGATCATCCTATTACCGGCATTTCCACATGGGATTGCTGGACGAGCACGGCATGCCCAAGCGCGCCGCGCGCATCTTTCATGAATTCGCGCCCGAGATGGGCATCTGCCAGTGGTTTCATTTCGAGGATCATCGGCTGGATGATGCGGTGCGCTGGATGCGTGACCTGGGTGTGACGCATTTGCGCACCGGGCTGAGCTGGGCGGACGTGTTCCGGCCCGACGCGCTCGCCTGGTTCGATCGGCAGATGGCGGCATTGGAGGAATTCCAGGTGACGGTGACGTTCTGCTTTACGCCGGAGCACAAGGGCGTGTGGCCGCATTATACCGCGCCACCGCGAGAGCCTGGCGAATTTGCGGAGTTTTGTGGGCAGATGATAAAGAGATATACGAAGTAGAAGTGTTCTTTCTTGAAGAAAGAACCAAAGAGCTTTTACAAGTTGCGGGGTTGCGAAAAGCGAAAGCTGATCGACGGATCGTCGGCGGAGCGATCGCCTTCGGCCATGATCGCCACACGCAGCAGCAAGCTTCCCAACAGAATGGCGCCGGAGGCGACATCACCCGCCCGGCGCGCGCCACGCCGGCCAAACGCCAATGCAACCGTGTGTACGGCCATCGGCAGCATGACGCCGGCGGCGTTCACGCCCAGCGTCTCCACCCAGCCCCAGCCGCCATCCAGCGCCTCCTCCACACCACGCTGGCGATAGGTGGCGTGGCTGACCGCGCTGGCGGCAAATTCCGCGCTCAACGCGGCAAGCGCGATCTTGTCCAGGCTGCGGCGATTGCGCGGCGAACGCTCGAACAGGCGCAGCGCCGCGGCACCCGCGGCCACGGATGAAGCGCCGAAACGCGTGGCCAATGAGCGCGGCGCCGCCGCCCAAAGCGGCGTGCTCGTGGCTGAAAGAAGGCCGGCGGTGTATGTGGACAGCCCCGCGCCTGCAATCGCCGCCGGAAAATGCGCCGCGCGCGCCATCCACCGCAGCCAGGGCGCACGCCCCAGCTGATCCGCGCCGAATTGCGCGCCGGCACTGACAAAGGCCGCGCCCGAAAACGCCATCAGGATCCATGTCCCGATCGACATCGGCGAGGTTTTCTTGGCAATGCGCAGCATGTTGTAGAAGCGCTTCGGCGTGTGCAAATCATACACAAGCAGCGCCGCGCCAATCGTCGGCGCCAGCAGTGACAGGTAGCGCCCATGCCGTGCCGTGCCGGCCGCGCGCCTTCCCGCCATGGCCTCCGCCAGGCCCGAAATCAACATGGCCGACCCCGACACGCCGGCCAAAAAGATGTAGCCGCCGACGATCCAATTCTCGAACGGCGCGGATTTCAGTTGAGGCCGGCCATAATAGGTCGGGCCATCCCAGCGCCCGCGCGGCGCGATCGTATCATGCGCATCGGCGCCCACGATCGCCTTGTCGTCAGGTTCGCGCATCGCTAATTGCGCCGCGAAAACGCGGAGGCGGCAAGCAGCGCCAGCCCCGCCATCGTCGCCAATCCCGAAAACAGGCTGGGCGCCACGCGGCGGGATGCGCGTGTCGGTGCCGCGGGCAAATTATACGTCTCCGGCCGTTCGGTCAGCAGGAAGAAGGCGTTCAGATGGCCGAGGCCGCCTGTCGCACCGGGCGCATCCGGCACGCCATACAGATAGGCGCCCCGCACCCCCACCTCGTGCAGATGTTCCACCCGCGCCGCCGCCCGCGCCTGCAACGCGTGCACCTCGCCGAACTGGATGCTGTCAGTGGGGCAGGATTTGGCACAGGCCGGTTCCAGGCCGCCCTTCAGCCGGTCATAGCAAAGCGTGCATTTATGCGCCTTGCCATCCAGCGTGCTGACATCGATCACGCCGAACGGGCAGGACGGCACGCAATAGCCGCAGCCATTGCAGATATCCTGCTGAACGACGACGGTGTCGAACTCCGTCTTGAACAACGATCCGGTGGGACAGGCTTCCAGGCAAGGTGCGTTGTGGCAGTGCTTGCACACATCGCTCATCATCAGCCAGCCGCTTTGGAACGGCCGCTGTTCCTCCGCGCGCACGCCGCAGGCGCCACGTTGTTCGACAAAGGCCACGTGCCGCCACGTATTGGCGGAGAGCGCGCCGGTGTTGTCGTAGCTCTGTCCCGTCAGGCCGATATTGTCGGCGCCCAGATTGTTCCATTCCTTGCAGGCGACCTCGCAGGCCTTGCAGCCGATGCAGACGGTCGTGTCGGTGAAGAAGCCATAGGATTTGCCGGGTTCGATCAGCACACCGGCGGTGATCTGGCTTTCGTTAGGAATGACGGCAGCAAATTGCGAGTCGGTGTGTTCGCGCGCGCGGGGGTGGAGTTCCATGGCAAAGCCCTTAAGAAAAGAAAGGCCTTCTTTTTTGAAAAAAGAAGCAAAAAACTTTTGCAAATTTTTTAGGGGGGCTACCCCCCCCACCTGTGCCAACTAAAAAAAGTCTTTTTGTTATTTTATTAAGAAAAAA
>CAXUNZ010000086.1:509-4537 GCA_964252525.1 uncultured Acetobacteraceae bacterium | reverse complement strand
AAAAAACTTTTGCAACGCTGTCGCGGACCCATCCCCAAAACGTACCCAACTGAAAAAAGTCTTTTGGTTCTTTTCTTCAGAAAAGAACATCCTTCCTTTCTATCCCGCGCGCCAGGTTCCCAATCATATTCCGCGCCGGCGAATAACGCACCTCCACGCGCGCCTGCTCCCGTGCCAGCGCCTGCAGCTGCGCGGGCTCGGCGGCCGCATTGGCACCCAGCGTAAACAGATGCGCCACCCCCGCATCGTCACGCAACTGGAAGCGCGATTCCTGGACGAGCAGCACGATGCCCACCATGCGTTTCATGCGTCGATGCGGCTCAGCCAGGCGCGCGATTTCTCCAGCTCCTCCCACGGAATGGACCCCAGCGGAAAATGACAGGCGAGCACGACGCTGATCACCGCGTTGACATGTTCCAGCGCGCGCCGGCTTGCCTCGCTCGCACCTTGCGCACGCTGCTTCTCGGCCATCTGATCGCGTGCCGCACTA
Organism: uncultured Acetobacteraceae bacterium; assembly: GCA_964252525.1. Lineage (GTDB taxonomy): Bacteria > Pseudomonadota > Alphaproteobacteria > Acetobacterales > Acetobacteraceae > CAJCIS01. The sequence continues at coordinate 4,047 of CAXUNZ010000086.1, read as the reverse complement.
AGGTGCTGCGCCGCCGTGGAAAACAGCGCACCATCCCGCGCCGGCCGCTCGGAAAGCGCCTGGTCGATGGCGCGCAGCGCGCGGCTCAGATGCGCGTCAGGGTCCATGACTGGCTTTGAGGCGCCCGGGCCTGATGGCGCAGGTGACCGCCTTGGTGGAATGGATCGACGTATTGGGATCGCCCGTGATCGCAAGCAGCACGTTGGCGATGTCGCCATGCGCGTAGCCTTGCCAGCCGAACAGCCACGGCATGCCGATCTGGTGTATGGTACGCCCGCCGATGGTGAATGGCTGCATACGCTGCGTCACCATCGCGCGCACCTCGATCTGCCCGCGCAGTGTCGAGAGCACCGTCCAGTCGAGATGAGAAATCCCCAGCTCGGCGGCGAGTTCGGGTGAAATTTCCACGAAGGCCTCCGGCTGCAACTCGGCGGTGTGTGGCGTCACGCGCCCGATGATACCCCCGCAATGCAATTCCGTCAGCCGGTAAGTGGTGAACACGTAAGGAAAACGCGGGTCCATCGGTACATGCAATTCATTGCCCGGCCGTGCCCAGATTTTCGTGCTTGGGTTGAATTGCCGCCCATACAATGCGTTGGCGGCCGGGCTTTCCGGCGGCTCGTAATGCGTGGGCAGCGGCCCATCCTTCAACCCTGTTGGCGCGAAGAGCTGACACTTGCCATCCGCTTCCATGATGAACGGCGCGTCGCCGCCCAGCGCATCCATGCCGCGCGGCCGTTTGGACCAATCCGGCCGCTCATCGGGCCGCTTGGTCGGCACGAAGTCGGGCACGTCCAGGCCGGTCCATTTGCCGTCGTTCTCGTCCCACCAGACCATTTTCTTGCGCTCGGACCAGGGCTTGCCGTCCACATCCGCGGACGCACGGTTATACAGCGTGCGCCGGTTGGACGGCCAGGCGAACGCCCAGCCGAGATGGCTGCCCGGTCCGCCCGGCGCATCGGGCGTGCGCGCGCGCGCCACATTATGGCCCTCCCGAGGATAGACGCCGCAATACATCCAGCCGCCGCACGCCGTGCTGCCGTCATCCTTCAGATCGTGATAACGCGCGACCTGCTTGCGATCGGCGACAGTATAGCCATTGATTTCGCGCAGGATCGCTTCCGCGTCAGGCTCGGCGCGCTCGCCGCGTTCCGGATACTCCCAGGTAAGTGCCTGGATTGCCGCGTCGCGCGATAGCGTGCTGCCGGCATAAAGCTGCTTCAGCCGCTTGCCCAGATGATAAATGAACCACAGATCGGATCGGCTGTCGCCCGGCGCATCCAGCACCACGTCATGCCATTGCACCAGGCGGGATGTGTTGGTGACGGTGCCGTCCTTTTCGCCCGGCAAAGCCGCGGGCAGGAAGAACACTTCAGTGCCGATATCCTCCGGCGCCAGTTCCCCACGCTGCACCAGCCGGCCCTTCTGCCAGAAATTCGCCGTTTCCATCATGGCGAAATCGCGCACCACAAGCCAGTCGAGCTGCGAGAGCCCGCGTTCGATCAGATCGGAGTTGACCGCACCCACCACGGGGTTCTGACCCAAAATGAACTGCCCCTTCGTCACGCCATCGACCATCGACAGCGTCATCGGCAGTTGCGACACGTCGCCAGTCAGTTTGGGGATGTGCTGATACCCCCACTCATTATCCGCGCGCGCATTCTCCCCGTACCAGGCCTTGAGCAGGCTGATGACGTATTTGGGCATGTTGCTCCACCAGCCCGTGGTGGGCGTCTCGGTGTGCAGATATTCGTCCACCGTGGCATGCTTATGGAACGCGTTGGGCTGCGGCAGATAGGTCGGCAGCATGTTGAACAGGGTGGGAATATCCGTGCTGCCCTGAATGCTCGCATGCCCGCGCAGCGCCATGATGCCGCCGCCGGGCCGGCCGATATTGCCCAGCAATCCCTGAATGATGGAGGCGGCACGGATGATCTGAACGCCCACCGTATGGTGCGTCCAGCCAACCGCGTAGCAGAATGCACTGGTGCGCTCTCGGCCCGAATTGCGTGTCAGCGCATCGGCGACATCCAGAAAAACCTCGCGCTTGCAGCCGGTCACGCGTTCGACCATTTCGGGCGTGTAGCGCGCATAATGCCGGCGCATGATCTGATAGACGCAATGGGGATGCGCAAGCGTCGGGTCCGTCGGCGGCGGTCCCTCGTTCATGCTTTCGAAATCGCTGCCGCCCGACGGCGCCTTTTTGACCACGGCGTGGTCCGAAATCGCGGAAGGAACGGTCTTGCCCTTGTATTGCCAGGTGTCCTCCTTGTAGGTGCCGGTATCCGGATCAAAGCCGGAAAACACGCCGTCATTCTGCTCGGGATCGCTATATCCATCCTCAATGATGTGCGCGATGTTGGAATAGGCAAGCGCGAATTCCCGGAACCACAAATCGTTTTCGAGGATGTGGCGGATGATGCCGCCCAGAAACGCAATATCGCTGCCCGAGCGGATGGGTGCATGAATATCAGCCAGCGCCGAGGTGCGCGTGAAGCGCGGATCGACATGGATTACCTTTGCACCGCGCCGCTGCGCCTCCACCACGAAGCGGAACGCGATCGGGTGGTTCTCCGCCATGTTGGAGCCCATGATCACGATGCAATCCGCATTCGCCAAATCCCATAGGGACATGGTCGCCGCGCCGCGCCCGAAAGAGGTGCCCAAACTGGGCACCGAAGACGAGTGTCAGATGCGCGCCTGGTTCTCGACGCTCACCATGCCAAGGCCACCGTTGAACAGCTTCTTGATCAGGTAATTCTCTTCATTGTCTAGCGTCGCCCCGCCCAGCGATCCCACGCCCAGGCAATGATTGACCCGCCGTCCATCCGGCAGCGTCTCGACAAAACTGTCATCGCGCGTCTGCTTTGTCAGGTGCGCGATGCGTTCCATCGCCCAATCCAGCGGACGCTCCTCCCAATCGCGCGCGCGCGGCGCGCGATAAAGCACCGTGTTGATCCGCTGCGGCGAGAGCAGCACGCCCAGCGTGCTCGCCCCCTTCGGACACAGCGTGCCGGCATTGACCGGGCTGCGCGGATCGCCCTCGATATGGATGGGCTTGCCGTCCTTGGCATAGATCAGCTGGCTGCAACCCACGGCGCAGAACGGGCAAATGCTGGTACCCACCGTATCGGCCTGCTCCAGCCTCGGCCGCAGACTGCGCGACGCTTCGCTTTTCGCCGCATCGCGCAGCGGATCGCCGCCGGCCATTTGCCTGGGCAGAGACCAATCGGCCACGAAACCCGCGGCTCGGTCACGTAGGCTGCGCTTTATGGGTTTTCGGGGCAACGCATGAACTCCCAAGGAGACAGGAAGGCCTTCTTTTTTGAAGAAAAGAAGCAAAAAACTGTTGTCTTTCGAAGACTCGCACGTGCGCGCCGCCGCGTCACCCACCGGCTTGCAGCACAATTCCTTGAACATCGCCGCGTAGCGCGCCCACCATGGCGGCACGCTCGAACCCCGCTGCCTGCACGGCGGCCAGCACTTTCGCCGCGCCCGCCGGCGCCACCGCAATCAGCAAGCCGCCGCTGGTCTGCGG
>CAXUNZ010000086.1:0-499 GCA_964252525.1 uncultured Acetobacteraceae bacterium | reverse complement strand
TAACAAGCCGCGCTGCCAATCCACCATCCCGGCCGATAACGCCACCTCCGCGCCATAGCTTTCCCAGTTGCGCGCCGCCGCCCCCGTGCCGACCCCGGTTTGCGCCAACGCCGCCGCTCCCTTCAGCACCGGCACCCGGTCCACATCAATGTGCGCGCCCAGTCCTGACGCACGGCACATCTCCAGCGCATGCCCCAGCAGCCCGAACCCGGTCACATCCGTTGCCGCGTGCACGCCCGCCATGTCCGGCAGCGCGGCGCCGATGGCATTCAATTGCGTCGTGCTCGCCACCATCGCCGCATACGCGGCCTCATCCAGCCGGCCCTGCTTGAACGCGGCGCTGAAAATGCCGATGCCCAGACCCTTGGTCAGGATCAGCACGTCGCCGTCCTGTCCGCCGCCATTGCGCAGCACCCGGTCGGGATGCACCGTGCCCATGACCGCAAGGCCGTAGATCGGCTCGGGGCTGTCGATGGAATGGCCACCAGCCACGGGAATG
>CAXUNZ010000085.1:276-11958 GCA_964252525.1 uncultured Acetobacteraceae bacterium | reverse complement strand
CCTTCAGCAAACGCAATGATGACGCAGAAAAAGGCGAGGTGTTTGCGATGCGCAATCTCGGGTCGTTCATGTCATCGACGCTGTGACGGCACCGCTGTTGTTGGCACGCCTGCGCGGGCCAACACCTTTGTGGATTTGTATGATTTTCAGGGTGGCTCGGATGCCGCGTGGTTGGTCGGCCATATTGTTATCGTGGATGGCGCACTATATGGCGTTGCTTTTCATGGCGGCGGAAGCTGCGATTGCGGTGCGATCTACAAGCTGGATTTGACCACGCTGAAAGAAAGCGTGGTTTACTCTTTTACGCAGGCGCAATGTTGCGTAGCCAATCGGCTCGTTAAATCGCACGCCTGATCTACGGCGGCACGAATAGCGGCATCGTCTCTTCTTTCGACGTGACGACCGGGAAGTTGTCGGTTGTGACCACATTCGCGATCATGGCTATGTCGGTGAATTGCTCGCGGTCGGCGGTGCGCTGTATGCGACCGACTCAAACGCCAATGACGTGACAAGTGTCGAGCAGGTCTATGCGAAGAGCGGCCGCACCAGGCTTGTGGCATCGATCAACGGAGGCCTGTTGGACAATCCGATCCTATATTCAGGATTGCTTGTGGCGACTGCCAATGAAAGCGCGGCGCTGCCCGATGGCGGCGTGGTTTCCATCGATCTCAAAACGGGCACGGTCAAGACTTCGTATGCGTTCAAAGGTGGTAACGATGCCAGCGATCCGGAAGCCAGTCCGCTCGCGGTGTCAGGAGTTCTGTACGGACAAGCAATTCCGGCGGCATATACGGCGATGGCACAATCTATTCGATAGATCCGGCGAGCGGTGCGGAGAACGTCATCCATTCCTTCCGTGGCAATCCCGATGGAGCAGGTCCTGATGCGAGCCTGATTGCCGCCGGTGGCAGTCTTTTCGATACGACTATCGCAGGCGGGACGTATGGCGGCGGCCAGTCGCCCATTGGCGGAACTGTGTTCGCGCAATATCTACGTAGCGGCATGGAGAAGGTGCTGTATTCGTTACCAAATGGGCCGGATCAGTTACGCACCCCAGACGAGTCTGGTGTTCGACAAGAGCGCGTTTTTCGGAACGACTTCCTTGGGTGGAACGTATGGTAAAGGCACGCTTTTCGAAGTGCTGGTTGCCTTACTGGGTAACTGCGCCTGCGCCTGGCTTTACCGTTCCATCGTGCTGCGGCACGGCCACCGGCGCTATTTCAACCGGGGAGACGCCGGCGCGGCGGGTGATGCCGAGTTGGTTTGCCGTGGCCTTGCTGACGTCAAGCGCCCGGCCTGCCACGAACGGTCCGTGATCTTCCACCGTGACCAGGGCGGTTTTGCCGGTCTGGAGGTTGGTGACTTTCGCCACGGTCCCGAGCGGCAATGACCGGCTGGCGGCGGCGGTGCCGCTGTGATGGAAGAGCTCGCCATCCGCCATCAAACGCCCTTGGAATGCGCGGCCGTAGACCGAGGCGACGCCGACCTGCTTTCGCCCGCTGGCGTCTTCGATGATCCGCGTGCCAGGCGGTGGGGCGACCGGCGGTTGCGAGGCAAGTATTCTGGCCTGCGCGTCTGCCGATGGGGAAATTGCACCGGGTCTGACGGGCGAGGCGGCAACACCAAAATTCATGCTGCAAAGCAGCAATAATCCTGATGCGATCACTGCTAAGACATTATGAAACCGCTTTGACATAATTGCTCACCGCGACTTTGCGCATATACGCGCAAGGCGGTTCAAGGTTCTGCCGAAGCAACGTAGCGAAAGACGAAAGGCGGCGAGGCGTTCAGGGGAGCGGACGGGTCCTGCAAATTCTTACTTGCCTGTCCTTCCCGGTAACGTACCCATGTATTTTGCAATAATCCCCAGCATCACCTCATCGGCGCCGCCGCCGATGCTGCCCAGCCGCCCGTCGCGGAAACTGCGCGAAATTGGCGTTTCGTCCATATATCCCATGCCGCCCCAGTATTGCAGGCAGGCGTCGGCGACTTCGCGCTGCAGCCGGCCGCCTTTCAACTTGGCCATCGAGGCGTATTTCGTGCAATCGCCGCCGCCGACGTGGATATCGATCGATTTCCAGGTGAGCGCGCGCAGGGCCTCGACTTCGGTCATGAGTTCGGCGAGGCGGAAATGCACCACCTGGTTGTCCAGGATCGCGCGGCCGAAGGCGTGGCGCTGGCGCGTGTAGTCGATCGTGGCCTCGATCATGCGCGCGCAGCCGACCGCGGATTTGAGCGCGGCATAGAGGCGTTCTTCCTGAAATTGCATCATCTGGTACATGAAGCCGCGTCCCTCCTCGCCGATCAGGTTGCGGCGGGGAATGCGCACGTCCTCGAAATACAGCAGGGCGGTGTCCGAGGAGTGCATGCCCATCTTGCGTAATTTCTTGCCGACGGAGACGCCGCGGACGCGTTTGCCGTCTTCCTGCAGGGGCACGATCAACAGCGATTTGTTGGCGTGCACGGCGCCATCGCCGGTGTTGGCGAGCATGCACATCCAGTCCGCCTGGGTGCCGCTGGTAATCCACATCTTCGATCCGTTGATGATGTAATCGTCACCATCCCGCACGGCGCGGGTGCGGATGGCCGCGACGTCCGAGCCGGCGCTGGGTTCGGAGACGCCGACGCAGGCGACCATGTCGCCGGCGATAGCGGGTGTCAGATATTGCGCACGCAATTCGGGCGAGCCGAAGCGGGCGAGTGCCGGAGTGGCCATGTCGGTCTGCACGCCGATGGCCATGGGCACGCCGCCGCAATTGATGTGGCCCGTGGCTTCGTTGAAGACGGCGGCGTAGGAGTAGTCCAGGCCGAGGCCGCCGTTCTCCTCCGGCTTGTTGATGCCGAGCAGGCCGAGCGCGCCCATCTTCTTGAAGATTTCGCGCGCGGGGAAGATTTCCGCGCGTTCCCATTCATCGACATGCGGGTTGATTTCCGTGTTGACGAATTTGATCGTCGTGTCTCTGATGGCTTCGTGTTGTTCGGTGAGGCGCATAGCTAAACTTTCAAAAGTTTTTTGGTTCTTTTTTTCAAAAAAGAACTTCGTCCTTTGTCTTTCAGGCGCCGGTGAAATGCGCGGGGCGTTTTTCAAAAAAGGCTTGGACGCCTTCGGCGAAATCGGCGGTGTGGCCGGCTTGGGTTTGCAGGGTGCGTTCGGTGTGCAGGGCCGCGTCCAAATCCGTGCTGGCGGCGGCCCAGGCGGCGCGGCGGATCAGGCCGAGAGAGAGGGTGGGGCCGGCGGCGAGGTCGGTGGCCAAAGCAAGCGCGGTTTCGGCCAGTTCGGCGTCCGGGACGACGCGGTTGATCAGGCCCCAGGCGCGTGCCTTGTCGGCGGGGAGTTTTTCGCCGAGCAGCATGAGCTCCATGGCGCGGACACGGCCGACCGCCTGGCTGAGCAGCCAGGTGGCACCGCCATCCGGCACCAGGCCGATGCGCCGGAAGGCTTGCAGAAAGTAGGCGCTTTCAGCGGCGACGATCAGGTCCGCGGACAGGGCCAGGCTGGCGCCGACGCCGGCGGCCGCCCCTTGGACCGCGCTGATCCAGGGAATGGGCAAATCGCGCAGGGTGCGCATCAGGGGGTTTATGTTGTGTTCCAGCGTCGCGCCGGCGTCCCGCTTTTCGCCTGGGACCGGCGCGGTGGTGTTGAGGTTGGCGCCGGAACAGAAGGCGCGTCCGGCGGCGCAGAGGAGCATGGCGCGGGCGCTGGAAGCGGCGTCTTTGACCGCGTCGTGAAGGGCGTCGATCAGGGGCACCGTGAGGGCGTTCAGCGTGGCGGGATCGTTGAGGCGGATGATGGCGAGCGCGCCGGCGCGCTCGGTTTGCAGGTGCGGGTGCATGGGGGTTCCTCTGTTGCCGATTAGCCTGCCTCGGGTGTCGGCTAAAATAAAGACAGGGGGTTTGGGGGGGATGGCACATCCCCCCCAACCTTGCTTTGCTTGACTTATGCAAGCCCTGAATGGATTGAAGATTCTCGACCTGACCCGCGTCCTGGCCGGCCCGTGGTGCACGCAATTGCTGGCCGATCTGGGCGCCGACGTGTTCAAGATCGAAAAGCCCGGCGAGGGCGACGACACGCGCGGTTGGGGGCCGCCTTTTGCTGAAAGCAGCGTGCAGGACGGCGTGCGGATGGCGACGTATTTCATGTCGGCCAACCGCGGCAAACGCTCGGTGGCGATCGATATTGCGCAAGAGGCGGGTGCGGCGGCGGTGCGCGAAATGGCGGCGCAATGCGATGTGCTGGTGGAGAACTTCAAGGCCGGCGGTTTGGCGAAATATGGGTTGGGATGGGAGGATTTGCGCGCGATCAATCCGCGGCTGATTTATTGTTCAATTACGGGATATGGCCAGACGGGGCCTTATGCGGCGCGGCCTGGCTATGATTTCATCGTGCAGGGCATGGGCGGCTTGATGGGAATTACCGGGGAGGTGGATGGCGAGCCGATGCGCGCGGGCGTGGCGGTGACGGATCTGTTCACCGGCATGTATGCGTGCACGGGGATTCTGGCGGCGCTGCACCAGCGGGAACGGACGGGGCTGGGCCAGTGGATCGATGTGGCGCTGCTGGACGTGCAGGTGGCGACGATGGCAAACCAGGCCGTGGCGCATCTGACGACGGGCCGTAATCCGGCGCGGCATGGCAATGCGCATGCCTCGATCGTGCCGTATGAGGTTTTTCATGCGCGGGACGGGGCGATTACTGTGGCGGGCGGAAATGACTCGCTGTTCCGCAAGATATGCGCGGTGCTGGGGCGGGAGGAGCTGGGGCGCGATCCGCGCTTTGCGTTGAATGCGTCGCGCGTGGCCAATCGGGGCGTGCTGGTGCCGATGCTGGGTGCGTTGATCGCACAGTGGAACAAGACGGAGTTGCTGGCAGCGCTTGATGCGGCTGGCGTGCCGGCGGGGCCGATCAATACGCTGAGCGAGGTGTTCGAGAATCCTCAGGTTCGGGCGCGTGGGATGGCGATTTCGCGCGTGTCGGCGGTAATTGGGGAATTGCCCGGCGTGCGGTGCCCGTTGCGGATGTCAGGCGCGGACGTGGGCGCGGAACGGGCGCCGCCGGTGCTTGGGGAGCACACGGCGGAGGTTCTGGCGGCGTTTGGGATGGCTACTGCGAAAGCTCCTTAGCGAGACGATCGGCATGATAGATCTTCGTCAGCGCCTCCATCAGCGCCGCCGTGTCCACGGCGACCGCACGGTTGACGCTGCCATCATAGCCGAAATCCCCGCCCAGCGACTGGATGTTGCCGTCGAAGATCAGACCGATGGCGTTGCCGTCCCGCCCGATCACGGGCGAGCCGGAATTGCCGCCGATAATGTCATTGGTCGTCGCCATATCCAGGTTCGTCGCGCCATCGACAGCATTGCGGGCGGCGGCCCAGCTTGGCGGCAGCTTGAAGGGATCGCGGCCGGTTTCGTGTTCGTAGGCGCCAGCGAAATTGGTGATGGGTGCGATCGTCTGGCCATTCTGCTGATAGCCGCTGACCGTGCCGTAGGAGAGGCGCAGGGTGAAAGTGGCGTCCGGATAGGCGGATTTGCCTTCCAGCGCGAATTTGGCGCGGGCGATCAGGGCGGCGTTCTTGGTGATGACGGCCTTGACCTCGTTTTCGTATTGCGCGCGGACCGCGCGGGCGGGGCCATCCAGGCGGCGCGCAAAATCGAGCATCGGATCGTGCATGGCATTGATCGCCGCCGGCCCGCCGGCGAGAAGTTTCGCCCGCACCGCCGGGTCCTTCAGCTGCGAGCCGTCGACGATTTCCGCGGCGATCTCGGCAGGCGATTGCTTGCCCATGATGGCGCGCACATCCGCATCCCCGGTGCCGAGATATTCGCGCAGCTTGGTCAGCCACCAGGCAAGGATCGTCTTCTGCAGCTCGGGATAGATCGGCGCGGGTGAGGTGATTTCGAGTTTCAGCAGCGGGAAATTGCTGTCGGCATATTCCTCCAGCCTCTGACCGTCCGGCTTCTGCACTTCGGCCGCGTATTGCACCAATGAGAGCGCCTGGCCAAGCATGGTGGAGAGGCGCGCACCCAGGCGTTCGACCAGCGCGTCACGCACATAGATCGTCTTGGCGCGGGCAACCGCTTGCGCAATGGCATCCCAGGCGCCGCCGTTTTCCTGCGCCAGCTTGGGATCGGCCGCGACGCGCCGGCGGAGATCGGCTTCCGTGCGTGCCTTGTCGCTGATGATGGAGCCTTCGACCAGCGCCAGCTGGCGGCCTTTGAAGGCCTTGAGCGAATTCTCGATGCCGAAGAGCAGCGTGTGCGAGGTGCGAGCCTGTTCGGGACCTTTGGTCGCATACTCGTTCAAGACGCCGCGTAATTCGGAAAAGAGGCCGAGCAGCAAAGGCTGCGACTGATCGCGCACGAACTGCAGCTGCGCCAGCGTGTCGTCACGCTCCGTCGATCCAGGATTGCCGGAGACGAAGGCGAGATCGCCGTCATGCACGCCACCCGGGGCGAATTTCAGGTATGTGTCGGTGTGCAGGGGTTGGCCATGATCGTAGATGCGGACCATGGCGGAATCGAGATCGTAGCGCGGGAAGGTGAAATTGTCAGGATCGCCGCCGAAAAAGGCGACGCTTTCCTCGGGCGCCCAGACGACGCGCAAATCCTGGTAGCGGCGGTATTTGTAGAGGTCGTAGATGCCGCCGTGATAGAGCGTGACGACCTGGCAGCGCACATCCGCGCCCGTGGTGCAGGCTTTTTCGATGCCGGCGATGGCCCCCCGTTCGGCGTCGTGGAACGCGGCGCCGGTCTTGCCAGTGGTGGCGGCATCGATCTTTGCGGTCACATCGGAAATATTGGTGAGCTGCTCACCCTCCAGGGCGGGGCAGGCTTTTTCGTCGGCCTGCGTTTTCGCATAGAAGCCGTTGGCGATGTAGTCGTGCTGCGCGTCGGCCAGTTCGGACAGGCAGGCGCGGGCGCAATGGTGGTTGGTCATGACCAGGCCGTCGGGCGAGACGAGACTGGCCGAACAGCCCTCGGCCAGGCGGATGCTGGAGAGGCGGGCGTGATCAAGCCAGGCCTGGTCGGGCGCCCAGCCGTATTTGGCGCGCATGCGCGCGGCGGGGAAGTTGTCGTAGGTCCACATGCCCTCGTCGGCATGGGCGGCGGTGGTCAGGAGGGTGAAAGCGAGGAGCAAGCGTTTCATGGGGTCGGTTTAGCGAGTCAGGAAAGATAAGGCAAGGAAGGGCTTCTTTTTTGAAAAAAAGAAGCAAAAAACTTTTGAAAATCGGCGTACGTGTTGATGCAACGTGTACGCCAAGTTGCAAAAGTTTTTTGGTTCTTTTTTTCAAAAAAGAACATACTTCCTTGCCTCCGCGACACGCACCCTGGCCACCGGCGCCCGCAACCCATTGCTCAGCCGTAGGCCTTAGTTCAAGGAAGGAAGCGGCTCTTTTTTGAAAAAAAGAACCAAAAACTTTTGAAAGTTTTAGTGGCAGTGGGGTTTGGCTTCTGGGTCGTTTTCCATGGCGCGCAGCATTTCGGGGCCGCCGGTTCGCAGGAAGCGCCAGAATAGCGCGGCGGCGATGAGCAGGCCCGCGATGTTGAGCCAGGTGGTGTAGTTCCAGGCGATGTATTGGGACAGCACCTGCGCGGCGCGATGTTGCGGCGTCAGACGCGCAAGGCCGAACACGAGCTCGATCGCATAACCCGCAGCGGCCATGGCGGCGTAGAAGACCAGCGCCAGCAGGCACGCGATTTTCAGGCCGTAATAGCGCCGGTAAATATCGAGGATCGGCAGCACGATCAGATCGCCGAAGATGAAGGCGATGACGCCGCCGAAGCTGGCGCCGCCATTCCACAGCACCGCGGCGAGCGGGATATTGCCGACCGAACAGACAAAGGTGAGCATCGCGACCACCGGCCCGAGCAGTGGGCCGACGAGTTTGGACGCGGTCGGGTCGTCGGCGAAAAAGAGCCTGGCCCAGACATCGTGCGGCACCCAGGCGGCGACGGCGCCGGCGATCAGCAACCCCAGCAGGATGTCGAACCACAGCGAGGCCCAATCCATCCAGAAGTAATGCGCGGTGGCGGTCAGGCCTTTGGCGGAGAAGACGCGGGCGAGCAGCGGACCATCGGTGACCGCCATGTCCATCGCGGCGTGACCCTCCATCTTGCCGGCGATGCCTTTGTCCGCCTGCGCGCGCGCCTGATCGACGCGGCGGCGGCCAAAGAACAGGCGCAGCAGGACGACGAGCAGAACGATCATGATCAGGCCGCCGGCCCAGGTGGCCGCGGCGAAGCGCCAGCCCAAAAGGGTGGCGAGGATCAGGCCGAGCTCGATGACCAGATTGGTCGAGGCGAACTGGAAGGCCATGGCGGCGGTGAAATTGCCGCCGCGGCGGAAGATCGACCGGCCGATGGCGACCGCGGCGTAGGAGCAGGACGAGGAGGCGGCGCCGAGCACGGCGGCGCGCAGAATGGAGCCCGCGCGGTCATCGGGCAGCAGCCGCGCCATTTCCCGATGGCTGACGACAGCCTGGATAACGCCGGATACCAGAAACCCGAATATCAAGGCCCAAAGAATATCCCACCCCATGATCCCAGCGGTGATGATGGCGTTTAGCACCTGAGCCGACTTTCAAAAGTTCTCTGGTTCTTTCTATCAAGAAAGAACATGCTTACGCCTTGAGCAGTATCATCGCGAGATTGGTAGACACCAGCGCCGGCTTGTCCTCGCCCTCGATCTCCAGCGTCGTCTCATTGGTCATCAGCAGCCGGCCGCCACCTTTGTCTTCCAGCGACACCATGCGTACGCGGGCACGCACGCGCGCGCCGCAGCGCACGGGCGTGATGAAGCGCAATTTGTCGATGCCGTAATTCAGCGCGCCGAACACGTCCGGCAGCTTCAGCGCGACGCTGCTGCTGAGCATGGGCAGCAAAGACAGCGAGAGGAAGCCATGCGCGATGGTGGCGCCGAAGGGGCCGGCGGCGGCGCGGACGGGATCGACATGGATCCATTGGTGATCACCGGTGGCGGCGGCGAAGGCGTCGATGCGCGCCTGGTCGATGAGCAGCCAGTCCGAAAGGCCTGTCTGGGTGCCCACCATGGCTTGGAGTGTCTGGCGTGCCGACATGGGCTGCTCCCTATTTGGCGGCGTGCTTAGCGCGCGGCCTGGGGGCTGTCACGGCGGTCGATTTGGCCGATAATGGGGGGATGAACGACATGCCCCATACCAAGGTGACAGATATTCTGGCCCGCATCGATGCCACGCGCGCCGAGGCCCATGCGCGGCTGTTCGACTTCCTGCGCATCTCCAGCGTCAGCGCGCAGCCGGCGCATGCGGGCGATTGCCGGGCGGCGGCGGCATGGGCGGCGGCGCATCTGGAGGGATCAGGGTTCGCGGCCGCGCTGCACGAGACCGGGGGACATCCGGTGGTGATCGCCGAGCATTCCGGGACGGGCGCGGGGCCGCATCTGCTCTATTACGGGCATTACGACGTGCAGCCGGCCGAGCCGGTCGAATTGTGGACCAGCCCGGCCTTTGAGCCGACGGTCGTGGACGGGCCGCATGGGCCCCGCGTGGTGGCGCGGGGCGCTGTCGATGACAAGGGCCAGGTCAGCATGTGGCTGGAGGCGTTTCGCGCCTGGCATGATGTGGCCGGTGGGCCGCCCTGCCGCATCACTGTGCTGCTGGAAGGTGAGGAGGAGGTCGGCACGGAGAATTTGCTGCCGTTTCTGGCCGCGCATCGCGATGCGCTGCGGGCGGATGTGGCGGTGATTTCCGATACGGGCATGTGGGATATCGACACGCCGGCGCTGAGCACGCGGCTGCGGGGGATTGTCTATACGCAGGTGACGTTGAAGGCGGCGTCGAGGGATTTGCATTCGGGGATGTATGGCGGTTCGGCGCTGAACCCGATCAATGCGCTGACGCGGATTTTGGGCAGGCTGCATGATGCGGATGGGCGCGTGCAGCTGGACGGGTTTTATGAGGGTGTTGCCGAGGTGTCGGCCGAGCAGGCGGCACAATGGGCGGCGCTGAAATTCGATGAAGGGGCGATGCTGGCGGGCATCGGCCTGAGCGTGCCGGTGGGCGAGCGGGGCTTGCCCGGGCTGCACCGGCTATGGGCGCGGCCGACCGCGGATATCAACGGGATTTGGGGCGGCTATGCGGGGGCGGGGCCGAAGACGGTGATTGCGGCGGAGGCGGGTGCGAAGGTGTCGTTCCGGCTGGTGGGCCGGCAGGATCCGGCGGCGGTGTTTGCGGCCTTTCAGCGTTTCGTGGCCGAACGGGCGCCGGCGGATGCCAAGGTGGAGATCGTGCGCTTTTCCGGCGATCCGGCGGTGGAGGTGCCGGATGACAGCGTGTTCGTGCACGCGGCGGAGGCGGCGCTGGCGGATGAATATGGGCGCGCGCCGGTGCGGATCGGCTGTGGCGGGTCCATTCCGGTTGTCGAGGCGATGCACCGTATTCTGGGGCTCGATTCGCTGTTGATGGGCTTTGGGCTGGAGGATGACCAGGTGCACAGCCCGAACGAGAAGTTCGAACTGCGGTGCCTGGATCATGGCACGCGGGCGCATGCGCGGCTGCTGGGGCGGCTGGCGGAGCGGCGGTGACGTGTAGGTCAGCCACATTCTTCCAAGACTTTGGGAATAACGCATCGCGGCCATCCGTCGTCCTTCAGCCAATCCACCATCGAAGGAAACGCCCTCCATGTCCTTGGCCCGAATACTGTGGAGCGTGGCTTTCGCCGCCACATCCCTGCCGGCTGCCGCGAAGGCGGCCTTTACGTCGTTTGATCCTCCCGGATCGGCCGCCACGGTGGCCACAAGCATCAACCGCTCCGGCACAGTTGCCGGGTATTTCGTGGATCAGTCATCCGTCTCGCACGGCTTTGTCCGTTCCGTGAATGGGAGCTTCATTCTGTTCGATCCACCTGGTTCCATCGGCACGCAAGTCTTCGGCCTGAACGATGCGGGCGCGGCGGTGGGACGCTTCAACGATAATGCGGGCATCCACTGTTTCCTCCGCGACCCGGAAGGCGCCTTTACGGCGTTCGACGCGCCGCCGGGTGGGCAGCAATGCACCGCCACCGGCATCAATACGAAAGGCGAAATCGTCGGCTACGAGTTTGAAAGCCGCAACGTCGCCGCGGCATTCCTGCGAACTGCAAAGGGCACGATTACGGCGATCAAGGGTGTCGGCGGCTTTAGCGAGGCCACCGCCATCAACGGCGCCGGCGTGGTTGCGGGGCTCGTGACCACGAACAGCCAGTCACCCGGCTTTGTGCGCGCCCGGAACGGCGACATCACCACCTTCGATGCGCAAGGGGACGTGAATGGAACCTTTTCGCAAAGCATCAATGCCAAGGGCGAGATCGTCGGGTATTTCTCCGACAGTTCAGGCGCGGATCATAGCTTCTTGCGCGCTCCCGGCGGAGCAATTTCCGTGTTCGATCCGCCCGGCGCGCATGTCAGCGAGGCGACCGGCATCAACGCCGGAGGCGAAATCACCGGCTTTTATGATGTCGGCGGCTTTGTGGGGTTTGTCCGCTCGCGGGCGGGGGAGTTTCAGACGATCAGGGCGCCCGGCGGCAGCGCCGGCACGTTTCCCCACGGCATCAACAACCAAGGCGCCGTCACGGGATATTACTTGGACGCGCAATATGACCAGCACGGCTTCATTCGAACGCCGTAGCGGCAGCCAGATTTTTATGGGGATCTTGGGGGGCGGGCCC
>CAXUNZ010000085.1:0-266 GCA_964252525.1 uncultured Acetobacteraceae bacterium | reverse complement strand
GTTAATTCGACCCCGTTTGGGGCTCCATGTTTTTTTGGGGGATGTGGGGGGGGTGCGGTGTCGGTCTGCCGCCCTGGCCTCGGCTTTCTTGCTTTGCCTGAAAGGCCATTATCCCACCTTGCGCCATCCGGGCTTGTCCGACTCCATATACCGCATCTCCACCGGCGCCATGCCGCAGATGGCGATGACCGCCGGCTCCCGCCCCTGCGCCACCACGCCATCGTAATGCGGCGTGTGCGCGGCGCGGCGGATGAAGGTGCCGGGTG
>CAXUNZ010000084.1:5783-12018 GCA_964252525.1 uncultured Acetobacteraceae bacterium | reverse complement strand
TGCAGCATAAGGAAGGCTGGGGGGGATGTGCCATCCCCCCCCAGCCCCCCATCGATTTTTCCTCACGTAACGCCCTTCGGTCCGAAGCCGCGTCCCGCATCCCCTGCTTCGACCGGCCCGATCCTTTGCAGAAAGCCAAGCGGGCACGCCGTTATGAAATGCCGCGTGCGCGTGTGGTCTATCGCAAAGGGCGACACATCGGCAAAGCTGTTGATCGCCTTGGCCATCCACGCGCGCGAATAGCCAAGCCAGGGCTGGCCGTGCGCCGAACCGGCCACGACCAGATAGGAACGCAGCGAGACAAATGGCGCATAGGCCTGCAGCGCCGAGAGCAGGGAGGCCTCATGCGGACCTGTCGCATAAATCACCAGTACGTCGGTGGCCGAGCCGATGCCGCGCCGCACGCCCGCCAGCAAGTCGGCAGCGCCAGTGTCGGCGGCCTCAACCCCCACCAGGCGGCCGCCTCCGTCCGCCAGCGTCAGGCTATCCTGCACCAGCGCGCGCAAGCCTAGCGGAAGATTGACGCCGACCACGCGCTGCGGGCGCTGCGCGTGGATGATATCGGCAATTTCCAGCGCGTCCGGCGGCGCCACGCCCAGCGCCTGGCCGCGCCATTGCGCCGCCTCCGCCAGGCGCGCCTCGGCATAGACGGAAATGAGGTATTGGCGCGCCGGATCGTCGAAATGGACGGACAGCTCGGCGGCCCGGATCGCCTGCGTGACGCCCACGAAGGCGGGCGAGAGCGGACGCTGCCGGGCGACCAGCGTATCGCGCGCATGGATCTGTCCACGCAGGCGTATCTTGCCGGAATGCAGCGGCGCGTAGGTTTGCCCGCGCATGCGCGCATATTTGGTGGCGTAGCCGCGCACCCGGCGTTCCTTTTCGTCATGCTCCACATTGGTCGTGGTGCCGTCGTGGAACTGGTGGAAGGAGGCCTCTCCGATCAGCGCCACCACCGGCTCGGGGCTGGCCTCCGCGGCGCGGCGGAACAGGTCCAGATTGGCGTAACCGGCGCCGGGCTCGTCGAAGGACTCGTCGAAACCGCCCAGGCGCGCGAAGAGACCGGCTGGCACGAAGAGGCAATTGCTTTCGCTCATGCCGTCGAACCAATGGTTGGGGCTTTCCCACACGGGTGTGGAAATACGGAACAGGCCATAGCCGTCCTCCGGCCAGCCGATGCGGTCGAACAGCATATCTTCCTGATCGCGCGTCCAGCCGCTGCGCGCGAGGAAGCGCTGGTCGCCGCCGACGAACCATTGGCGCAGGGCAATGACCGCCTCCGGCGCCTCGATGGCCGCCTCGGCGGCTTCGCGCAGCACGCCTGGGCTGAGCACGTGCGCGCCATCGATCATGATCGCCAAATGACGCCCGCTGGCCTGGCGCGCCACGGCGTTCATCAGCGCGATCGGCGAGGCGGCGGGACGTTCGGGTGTGATCAGCCGGAACTCCGGGCCGAAGCCGGCCACCCAGTCCGCACCGAGCGGGCTGGCCGAGCCGTTGTCGATGCAGATCACCTCGTAAGCCAGGCCCTCGATGCCGTGCTGATAGGCGCGGCTGAGCGAAGTCAGCGTGCGCACCGCTTCGCGCGCCATATTGTAGAAGACGACGATGATGGAGAAGAACACGCCCTCCCCCACCATCTGGGGCAGCGGAGCAGGACGGTGTAGGCTGGGCGGGTCAGGCTCGTAGGGCAGCGGACGCAGCAACGGCAACGCCGCGCGGTCGGCGCCGGCGTGGAAGGTCACGTCGATCGGCCCGGCAAGCAGGGCGCGCCCATCGGTGCGGTGCAAGGTGATGCGGTGTGTCTGCCCGTCGGCAAGTGCTGCCGGCGGCAGGGCGGTAAATCCCCAGCGCCCATCGCCCTGCCGCACCTCCTGCAGATCGGTGCGCCAGAGACTGGCGGTGATGCGGCCGAGCGTGGCGCCGGCCTCGCATATGTCGATTTCGACGTGCGCGGAGGGCGCTTGGATATCGACCGCCCAGCCATCGATCAGGTCCGGGCCGAAGCGGTCCAGATGACCCTCAACCCCAGCAAGCCCGAAGCGCGCCGGGACCAGAACCGGCGCCTGATCGAAGGCGGAGTGATCTGGGAGAGCGGTCAAATAGGCACCTGGTCGAGGGCTTGCGGCGGGCGGGCCGTCTTGCCGAAGGGCCGCCACAAACGCAAGAAGCGGCCGGGCTTGGGAGGCGGCAGGCGCGCGCGTATCTGATCGAGCACCAGCGCGCCGTAGGCGGCATTGGCGTGCGCCGGACGGCCGTTCAGGCCGGGGCGGAGATAGAAGTCCGCATCCATCGCGGCTGGCGGGCACGGCACGAAAACGATGCCCGTGGCGGCGCAATGACCGGCGATGATGTCCGATTGCATGCGCCACAATCTGCGGCGGAATGGAGCAGGCGCCACGGTATGGCCGCGGCCGTGGAAGGTGACCCAGCCGGGATCGTCCTCGTGCACCTGCTCGCCGGCATAGACGGGCGGGGATTGCATTTGAAACATCGGCCCGTCTACGGCCTGGCGCACCAGGTCCATGATCGCCAGGTAAGGCCTGCTGCGCGCTTCCATGATGCGCCGGACCGCGCCATAGGGGATCAGGGTGGCGCCGGGCTGCAATGGCTCATGCTCCGCGGCGGGATCGATAAAATCGAAGGGCGGGCGATGCAGCAGCAGACCGATGTCGTAATGCACGGCGCCGCCGATCATGGAAAAAATTGGGGCGTGCAGGCGGGCGCGCAGGCCGGGCGAGAAATGCAGAGGGCCTTGATCGGCGATCAGGGCGCCTGGCAGGTTCCAGAAATTCAGGACCTCCAGCGTTTCGCCCGCGGCGTTGGCGGCTTCGGCCACGCAGGCGCTATGGCTATGGCCGATGCAGACCGCGTCCAAACTTGGCTCCCTCTCGCCTGGGCGCGCCGTCTAGCATGACAACCAACCCCTATAGCAACGCGCCGGCCTATCGCGTCTGGCCGCGCGCGGTGGGCGCGCCGGCTCAGGCGGATGTCGATCCGATGCTGCCGCCGCTTTTTGCCATTGCACCCACCGACCGGATCGTGACCGCTGGCAGTTGCTTTGCCCAGCACATCGGCCGGCATTTGGCCGCGCGCGGCTTTACCCATCTGATCACCGAGCCCGCGCACCCGATTCTGGACGAGGACACCGCGCGCGCGTTCAATTACGGCATCTACGCCGCACGCTACGGCAACATCTACACCGCCCGCCAACTGCTGCAGCTGTTCCGGCGCGCCCACGGCCAGTTCACGCCGGCCGAAGATTGCTGGCGCGACGGCGGCGCGTTCCATGACCCGTTCCGCCCCGCCATCCAGCCCGGCGGCTTTGCCACCGCGGCTGAATTCGTGCTCGATCGCGCGCGGCATTTTGCGGCGGCGCGACGCGCGTTCGCCGAGGCGGACGTGCTGATCTTTACGCTCGGCCTGACCGAGTGCTGGGAAAGTGCCGCCGATGGCGCGGTCTTTCCGCTTTGCCCGGGCACCGTGGCGGGCGCATTCGATCCCGCCCGGCACGTGCTGCGCAATTTGACGGTCGATGAGGTCGCCGCCGATCTGCGCGCGTTCGCGGCGGCGCTGGCGGTTGTGAACACGCATGCGCGCATTATTCTGACCGTCTCGCCGGTGCCGCTGATGGCGACGGCCGAGTTGCAGCATGTGCTGGCGGCGACGACCTATTCCAAGGCCGTGCTACGCGTGGCGGCCGAGACAATCTGCCGCGAGGGCCTGGCCACCTACTTTCCATCCTACGAAATCATCACCGGCGCGCATGCGCGCGACAGCTATTATGCGGCCGATTGCCGCACGATCACCGAAGCCGGCGTGGCGCATGTCATGGCAAGCTTTTTCCGCCATTTCGCCAACGGCGCGCCGGTGCCCCCCGCCGCGCAGCCGGTAGCGCCCGAAGAAAAATCCTTCATTGAGGTATTGTGCGAGGAAGAGAGCCTGGCCGCAAACTGAAAAAGTTCTTTGCTTCTTTCTTTCAAGAAAGAAGAGCCTTTTATGACGAAGCTAGGCGCTGAGCAACCCGGCCGCCGCGCCGCTCAGGCACGTGGCCAGCGTGCCCGAAACGATCGAGCGCATTCCCAAGCCGACGATATCGGCGCGGCGTTCGGGCACCATCGCACCCATGCCGCCGACCAGAATGCCCAGGCTGCCGAAATTGGCGAAGCCGCACAGGCAGAACGTGACGACCAAGCGCGCATGCGCCGACAGCGCGCCTGGCGGCAGATGCGCCAGATCCAGATACGCCACGAACTCGTTCAACACCGTCTTGGTGCCCATCAGGCCGGCGGCCACCCTCGCCTCGTTCCAGGGCAATCCCACCAGCCAGAGTACCGGGCGGAACGCCACGGCGAAAATTCCCTGCAGCGTCAGTCCCGCGGCCAAGGCACCCAGGCCCGCATTGATCAAGGAAACCAGCGCCACGCTGACCAGCAGCGTCGTGGCGATTCCCACCAGCGGCCCCACCCCGGCGGCCACGCCCCGCGCCAGCGCATCCAGCGTTCCGCCGGGCCTCTCGCCATGCGCCAGCACCGCCTCGCCCGCGCCCGGCGCAAAGGGCACCATCAGCGCGCCCACCGCCAGCGCTGCCGGCGTGCTGATGACCGAGGCCACCAGGATCGCTCCCAACGCGTCAGGCAATACAGGTCCCAGAACGGCGGCGTAGAGCACCATCATGGTGCCGGCCACACCGGCCATGCCGCAGCTCATCAGCGCGAACAGCTCGCCGCGCGACATGGCCGCCAGATAGGGCCGGATCAGCAGCGGTGCCTCGATCATGCCCAGGAAGATGTGGGTGGCCGCACCCAGGCTGAGCGCGCCACCCAGGCCCAACGTGCGCGCCAGCAGCCAGGCAAACGCGCCGGTGATGCGCTGAAGAATCCCCCAATAGGTCAGCAGGGCGCTTAGCGCGGAAATGACCAGCACCAGCGGCAGGATTTTGAACGCGAGCACCAGGCTGGCGCCATGATGCGTTTCCACGTACGGCAATGGGCCGCCGCCGAGATAGCCGAAGACGAAGCCGCTGCCGGCATCCGTTGCCGCCTGCAACGCGACCACGCCGCCATTCAACAACGCCACGCCGGCGCGCGCGGGAGCGGAATGCAGCAGCACGACCGCGAGCGCCCATTGCAGCGCCATGCCGCCGGCGACCGTGCGCCACGGTATGCGCGTGCGGTCTTCGCTGAGGATGTAAGCGATCAGCAGGAGAACGGGGATACCGAAAAGGGCCTGCATCAGAAAAAGTCTTCTGAAGAAAAAGAAGCAAAAAGACTTTTGAACTTTGCCGGCGAGCAAAGAAACAAAAGTTTTTTGCTTCTTTTCTTCAAAAAAGAAGAGTCCTTCCTAACTCCGAAAATACGCCTCAACCGTCCCGTTCACCTTCATGCTCAGCGGATTGCCGCGCCGATCCACGGTCTTGCCGACCGAAAGCCGCACCCAGCCTTCGCTGATACAATATTCCTCGACATTGTCCTTCTCCACGCCCTTGAAGCGGATGCCCACGCCGCGCGCGAGCAGTGCCTCGTCGTAATAGGGACTATTGGGATTGACCGAAAGCCGATCAGGCGGCGTTTGCGCGCTCTCGCTCATCCCGCCAGCGCCCTCTCAAGCATGCCCAATCCCTCTTCCAGCACGTGATCTTCCACCGTCAATGGCACCAGCACACGGATGACGTTGTTGAAGACGCCGCAACTCAGCAGCACCAGGCCCTGGTCGTAGGCCGCCGCCACCACGCGCCTTGTCGCCTCCGCATCCGGCTCCGAGCCGCCGCGGCCGCTGAAGATCTCGAAGCCCACCATGGCGCCAGGGCCGCGGATGGCGCCGATCGGCAGCGTGTCATTGCGGCGGGCGATCGCCTCCAGCCGGTGCTTGATGCGCGCGCCGATCACGTCCGCCCGCGCCAGCAGACCCTCGGTCCGGATCACGTCCAGCACCGCCAGGGCGGCCGCGCAGGCGATCGGATTTCCGGCGAAGGTGCCTCCGAGCCCGCCGGGATCGGCTGCCTGCATGTGCTCCTCGCGCCCGATCACGGCCGACAGCGCAAAACCGCCGGCGAGCGATTTGGCGACCGTGATCAGGTCGGGCGCCACGCCGCTATGCTCGATGGCGAACATCCGCCCGGTGCGGGCAAAGCCGGACTGCACCTCATCGGCGACCAGCAGGATGCCGTGCCTGTCGCAGATCCGGCGTAGCGCCGTGAGCAGCTCGGGCGGCGCCGGGTAAAAGCCGCCTTCGC
>CAXUNZ010000084.1:0-5773 GCA_964252525.1 uncultured Acetobacteraceae bacterium | reverse complement strand
GGCTCGACGAAGATGGCGGCGACACGCGCCGGGCCGATATCGGCGCGAAAGACGAATTCCAGAGCGCGCAGGCTATCGGCGATGCTGACGCCATGGTGTTCGACTGGAAAAGGCAGGTGGTGGATTTCGGCCGGGAACGGGCCGAAGCCGCGCTTGTAGGGCAGGGTTTTGCCGGTCATGCCCGCGGTCATGATCGTGCGGCCATGAAAAGCGCCGGAAAATGCGATGACGCCGCTACGGCCCGTCGCCACGCGCGCGATCTTGACGGCATTCTCCACCGCCTCGGCGCCCGTGGTAAAGAAGATGGTGCGCGCGGGCCCGCCGACGGGGGCGAGCGCGTTGAGGCGCTCGGCCAATGCCACATAAGGTTCGTAGGCCATGACCTGCGCGCAGGTGTGGGTGAAGCGGCCCATCTGCTCGGTGGCCGCTTGCATGACGCGCGGGTGGCAATGGCCGGTGTTGAGCACGCCGATGCCGCCGGCGAAGTCGATGTAGCGCCGGCCTTCCACGTCCCAGATTTCCGCGTTGCGGGCGCGTTGGGCGAAGGCGGGAGTGGCGTGGGTCAGCGCGCGCGGAATGGCGGCCTGGCGGCGGGCGAGCAGGCTGGCGTTGGTGGCGTCCATGGTCGGTCCGGTGATGGGGTGCGGCGCCATGTAGGGCCAAACCGCCGATCCGGGCTAGTAGCGGCCAAGGGCGTCTTTTTTTTGTTGCCTCGCCGTCTGATTTCCGACATGAATTGCGCGTCATGCGCGCATTGGCCCTTCTGCTTCTTGTCACCACCGGTGCCCGCGCCGCGGATCTGCCCTCGTTGCTGCCCGACATTGCCGGTGAAGCCGGGTTGGACCCACGCACCCGCCTGTTGCCGCTGATCCAGGCCGAGGCGCTGGCGGCCGGCATCCCGCCCGCCTTGGCCGACGCCGTGGCCAGCATAGAGACGGGCTACACCGAAAACGCGATGGGCAGTTCGGGCGAAATCGGCTTGATGCAAGTCATGCCCGCGACCGCGCGCATGATGGGCTTTTCCGGCAGCACGACGGATCTCTACAGCGCGGCCACGAATATTCATTACGGCGTAAGCTACCTGGCGCGTGCGCTGGCGGCCAGCGGCGGCAATCTTTGCCGCGCGCTGATGAAATATCGCGCCGGCACCGCGGAGGAAGGGTTTTCCCCGCTCTCCATCCAGTACTGCCAGCGCGCGCAGGCGGTGCTGGCCGCGCGCGGATCGCCGCTGGCCGCAGGAGTGGCCGCAACGACGCCGGCGGCGCCGAATTTGGGCGACCCTTACATGATTCCGGTCAATGGCGGCACGGGGATGCGCTTCCGCCCCGACATGGCGGCGTTCGCGGCCATTGCTTCGGATGCGGGCGTGGTTGTCGAAAAACCCGTTGCCGCCTGGCACTTCGCCGGCACGCGTGGGCACGCGCGGGCCCAGGCGGTGATGGACGAGATGAAGGAGGACGGGGTGGTCGACCCGCACGTCATTCACATCGGCGGGGACGCGCAGGAATCGGATTAACCTAATCGCCACAAGCAGCAAAATCTACTCTCAAAAAGACTTGGGGAGCAGTGCCTGCCCCCCCAGACCCCCCGTCATTATTTTAGGCGACTCGCCAAAAATCGACGGGGGTTTGGGGGGCAGGCACTGACCCCACGACTTTGTCGCCGCACTTACTCCAAACCGATCGCGAGGCGGA
Source organism: uncultured Acetobacteraceae bacterium (assembly GCA_964252525.1). Lineage (GTDB taxonomy): Bacteria > Pseudomonadota > Alphaproteobacteria > Acetobacterales > Acetobacteraceae > CAJCIS01. The sequence goes on along the minus strand of CAXUNZ010000084.1, from coordinate 4,079 downwards.
TCAAATCCGCCATGCGCGTGGTGCCGAGTTTGGTCCGCATCAGGCTCGACGTGTTGGCGATCGTCTTGTAGCTGACCGAAAGAATGGCTGCGATTTCGGTCAGGCTCTTGCCCGCCGCCAGCAGACGCAGGATTTCGAGTTCGCGCGGCGTCAGCCGGTCGAGCTTGCCGCCGGCGGCGACGTGGCGCAGCGCCAGATCCTGCGCCACGTCCGGTTCAATGAAGCGGCGCCCGTCCATCGCCGCGCGGAGCGCATCCAAAAGCATCTGCGGCGGCGCGCTTTTGGTCACATAGCCGAGCGCGCCGGCCTGTAACGCGCGCTGCGCGTAGAGCGGCTCGGTATGCGCGCTCAGCACAACGACGTTCACGCCCAGACCACGAAGTGCCGGAATGATGCTCAGACCTGTGCGGCCGGGAAGGCCGATATCGACCACCGCCAATTGCGGGCGGATCTGGCTGGCCTGTTCCAGCGCGGCCTCCGCGCCGGCGGCCTCGTGCAACTCGGCGCCCAGCCCTGCTTCCAGCACTTGCCGCAGGCCGGCGCGCAGCATGGCATGATCGTCGACAATCAGAATTTTCATGGCTTTGCGGCCGGCGCCGGGGGAAGGCTCGTCGCTTTGAAAGACGCGGCAAAAGAATTCCGCATGTCAAGCTCGTGCGGGCGCGCAAGCGGTCAGACACCATTTGGTGCCGCGCTGCACCTGCAACGTGCCGCCCAAAGCCTGCAGCCGCTCCTCAAGGCCGATCAGGCCAAGGCCGCTGCCGGCCGGTCCATGGGTCAGGCCGTCATTGTGCACGGTGACTGTCGCCATATCCCTGTCCAGAACGATCGTGACGTCGACCGCATCCGGCTGCGCGTGGCGCATGGCGTTCGATACGCCCTCTTGCGCGACACGAAAAAGGGCGGCGCGCACGGACTCGTTCAGCGTGTCGGTATCCGCGCCGATCGTGGCGGTAAAGCGTGTCTGTGGCCTTATGCCGCGCCAGAACGCCAGCAGGTCCGAAACCGCGGCCGGCAGGTCGGTGCTTGTCGGCGCGCTATCGCGCAGACGCCGCAACACGTCGCGCAAGGTTGCTTGCAAAGTCTCCGCGGCAGTCTCCAGCGATTGAAGAGATGCGCGTACGGCGTCGTTATTGCCCGCCGCCTGCTGCATGCGTGCCGCGGCCGCCCAGGCGGTCAATGCAAACAGGAGCGGCCCGATATCGTCGTGCAGATCACGCGCGAGTTCGGTGCGCTCTTCCTCGGCCAACGTGTCCAATTGCGCCAGCAAGCGGCCATTTTCCAGGGTCGCGCGGCCGAGCGCGTCCTGCATGCGGTTGAAGGCGTCGGCAAGATGAACAATTTCCGGCGGTCCCGCGGCCAGCACCGGATTTGGCCGTTGACCGCGCTCCATGGCCGACAAAGCCTCCGCCAGGGGCCGTATCGGCCGCAGGCTCCAGGCCGCGGTGACGAAGCAAAACAATGCGGCCAGCGCGGCGGACAAGGCCAGCAGGCCGATCAGCCGTTCGGCCTCGACCCAGCGCTCACCGATCTCGCTCTTCTCGACCGCGGACAAACGGATCAGTCCGCCGGGCACGGGGATGGCGACAGGCGTCAAATGCGCCGCGGCAATGGCGGCGAACCAGGCGGGCTGCGCCACGGCGGAGAAACCGGGACGGGAGCCGACGGCCGGCTGCCCGGCCATCTGCAGCGTTGCCATGACGTGGCGGTTGCCATCGAAGCCGGTGACCAGGCGCAGCAACGCCTCCCGCGCGGGTGGGCTGGCCATGTCGGCCAGCGCGGCAATGACGCCGCGGCGACCAGAGTCCAGGGATGCCGATAGTTCGGCACGCACCATGAGCCTCATTTGCCATGCGGTCATCCACGTGCCGAGCGCCACGCTGGTGAACAGGGAGGCCGCCACGGCCAGCAGAAGGCGCTGTCGCAAGGACATGCGTGTAAGCATAGCCCACAGCGTGAGCGGGCATCCATAACGCTATGTTCAAAAGCGAAAGGCTGAGGGATGTGGCCAATATCTACGCCAGCCCCCAGACACTCCGCTGATGTTTCAGGAGATCTGTACGCCTTTCCAGAACGCGATCCGCCCCGCGATCTCCTTTGCCGCGTCCTTTGGTTGCGGGTAATACCAGGCCGCGTCCTTGTTTTCCTTGCCGTCCACCGCAAGCGAGTAATACGATGCTAAGCCCTTCCACGGACACGTGGAATGCTGCGAACTTTCCCTCAGATACGTCTTGTTTACGGCGTCCGCGGGAAAATAGGCGTTGCCCTCGATGGTGACGATATCGTCGCTGTCGGCAATGACGGCACCATTCCACGTTGCTTTCATCGGGAACACTTTCCAAAAAGACTCGAGAGGGATGACACACCCCTCCGCATCCTGCTTCACTCCGCCGTTTCGGGCTCGCGTTCCAGCGCATCGCCGCTGTCGTCGTCCGGCTTGGGCAGCGCCGGCAAAGCCGCTTCCGTATACTCGAAGCTCAGCTTGCCTTCCTTCATCGTCACCCGAACCGAGCCACCCCGCGCCAGACGTCCGAACAGCAGCTCCTCCGCCAGCGGTTTCTTGATATGCTCCTGGATCACGCGCGCCAGCGGGCGGGCGCCATACAGCCTGTCGTAACCACGCTCGGCCAGCCATTCCTTGGCCGCCGAGGACAGCTCGATCGTGACGTTCCGGTCCGCCAGCTGCGCCTCGAGCTGCATGACGAATTTCTCGACCACGCGCCCAACGATGTCCTGCGTCAGGCCGGCGAAGCCGATGATGGCATCCAGACGGTTGCGGAACTCGGGCGTGAACAGCTTTTTGATCGCCTCCTCGTCCTCGCCCTCACGCACCGTGCTCCCGAAACCGATCGCTTCACGAGCCATGTCGGATGCGCCGGCATTGGTTGTCATGATCAAAATGACGTTGCGGAAATCTACCGTCTTGCCGTTGTGATCTGTCAGCTTGCCGTGATCCATGACCTGCAACAGGATATTGAACAGATCCTGGTGCGCCTTTTCGATCTCGTCGAGCAACAATACGGCGTGCGGATGCTGATCGACAGCGTCGGTCAGCAACCCGCCCTGATCGAAGCCGACATAGCCGGGCGGCGCACCGATCAGGCGCGAGACGCTGTGCCGCTCCATGTACTCGCTCATGTCGAAACGGATCAGTTCGATTCCCAAGGTGGCGGCCAATTGCCGCGCCACTTCGGTCTTGCCCACGCCGGTCGGACCGCTGAAGAGGTAATTGCCAATCGGCTTTTCCGCCTCGCGCAGTCCGGCGCGCGACAGCTTGATCGCGGCCGACAGCGCGTCAATGGCCTTGTCCTGGCCGAACACCATCGATTTGAGGTCACGCTCGAGGTTGCGCAGCGTCTCCTTGTCGTCCGCGCTGACGGATTTTGGTGGGATGCGCGCGATCTTGGCCACCATCTCCTCGACATCGCGCAGCGTCACCGTGCGCCGGCGCTGGTCCTCGGGCACCAACATGCGGCTGGCGCCAACCTCGTCGATCACATCGATCGCCTTGTCGGGCAATTTGCGGTCGTTGATGTATTTGGCCGCCAGCTCGACGGCGCCGCGGATCGCCTCGTCGGTGTAGCGCACCTTGTGGTGACGCTCGTAATTGGTCTTCAGTCCCTTGAGGATCTTGATCGTATCTTCCAACGAAGGCTCGTTGACATCGATCTTCTGGAAACGCCGCACCAGCGCGCGGTCCTTTTCGAAGTAATTGCGGAACTCCTTGTACGTCGTGCTGCCGATACAGCGCAGGCTGCCGCTCGCCAGCGCCGGCTTGAGCAGATTGGAGGCATCCATCGCCCCGCCGCTCGTCGCCCCGGCGCCGATCACGGTGTGGATTTCGTCGATGAACAGCACAGCGCCAGGCTGGTTCTCCAGCTCGGTGACCACGGCCTTGAGCCGCTCCTCGAAATCGCCGCGGTAGCGCGTGCCGGCCAGCAGCGCCCCCATGTCCAGCGCGTAGATCGTGGACTTGGCCAGCACCTCGGGCACATCGCCCTCCACGATGCGCTTGGCCAGGCCCTCGGCGATCGCCGTCTTGCCGACGCCCGGATCGCCGACATAGAGCGGGTTGTTCT
>CAXUNZ010000083.1:3807-12028 GCA_964252525.1 uncultured Acetobacteraceae bacterium | reverse complement strand
CATGGGGGGGATGGGCGCCGGTGGCGGCGGCGCGCATTTGCCCAGCAGCATGCAGACCCGCGCCCCCGTTCACTCGGCGGCGCCCGCCGAGCGCTCCGCGCGACCCGAACACGCAACCTCCCGCGCCCCGGTCCGCGAAACGCACACAGCCCCGGCACGGCAGGCCACGACGGGCCGTGAAACACGCGTCAACACCAGGCCCGAAGAGGCCGGCCGCCCCGGACGGACGGTGGAGGCGCAACACGAGGCGCGCAGAAACGAGCCCGGCCACGCGCTTCGACCGGATGCGCGCATCGCCGGAAGCAACCGGCTGGTCCATACCAAAGGCATTGATGATCCCCACGTCGTGCGCGCGGCGGCGCGGCCTTACCTGCGCCAGGACGCGCACCGAGACGTCGGCGCGGATCGCGCTTTCGTCCACGATCATGATCGGGATTTCCACACCAGGCGCGTCGCTGATTTCGACCGCCACGAACTCGGGCGCTGGCGCGCCGGCCTGTGGCGTAACGAATGGCATTATGGCAGGCGCGGCTGGTGGTGGGACGTGAATGGCGTCTGGTACGGCTACCCCGAACCGATCTTTCCCTATCCCGAGGATGTCGCGCCGCTGATCGCATACGACACGCCGGTGATCGAGGGCCCCGATTTGTCGATGGTTGAACTCGTTCCGGATGCCACGCCCGTGCCCGCTGCCGGACCGGTTATTCCGCCGCTGCCGGCAACACCGGTCGGATGGTTCCGGTGCGACAGTCCCGGCGGCTATTATCCGAGCCTGGGCACGTGCAGCACGTATTGGGCGCTGGTGCAGACCGCACCGATGCCGGGTGAATGAGCCGATGCCATCGACACACGCATCAATAGCGGGAATGCAGACATGAGATTATCACTGTTCACCGCGATCGCGGGCTCCGCCGCACTGCTCTGCGGATGCGCAAACAAGTATGAGACCGTCACGCCGGAATTGCAGGCGAGCATGATGTCGGATCTGCGCGCGGGCAAGCTCAACCTGGATTGCGGGCTGAAATGCAAGCTGACCTGGGAAAGCCAGGCGCCATCCGTGCACGCGCTCGATATCGCCGAACGCTGGCCGGAATTGGCCGTGCGCGTCATGCAGATAGGCTACGGCAGCGACCTCGCCTATTATTATCTCGGCCAGTCTGCGCAGGGATTGCAATATCATCAGGCGGCGATCGGCTATTACAATTACTCGGCCGCGCTTGCCGCCGGCACCGATCCGTTGCTGCGTTGCGAGGATCCCACGAACAACTCGTGTCAGGGCGTCGATCTGGCCGCCTCGATACCTGTCCTGGTGGCCGCGTCTCAAAGGGCGATCGAGGATGAACGCGCCCGCGAAGCGGCGGCCGAGGCGCCGGCCCCCGTGCACCACCATCACCATAAGCCTGTGCAGAAGGCCAGCGACTGGGCCGCTCCGCCGCCGCCCGCTAGCACCGCCAGTGCGCCTGCCAGCACCGACACCACAAGCTGGGCGAGTCCGCCCGCCAAGCAGTAGGGGTTACCATGAAGCCGCTTGCCCTCATCCTTGGCGGCGCGGCGCTGCTGGCCATTGGCGGCGGCGCGGCCCTGTTGCTGACGGGCGGCCAGCGCGCGGCCGTGCCGGCGCCCGTGCAGTCCGAGCCGCAACCGCAGCCGCTGCCCGAGCCACAATCGCAACAGGCGTTGCAGACTCCGCCTCCGCCTCCGCCTGCACCCGCGGCACAGGCCGTTACCTTCTTGCCGCTGGTGCAGAATTTCAGCGCCGTGCGCGATACCGCCGCCTTCGTTTCCGCGAGCCAGGACGCGCCGCAATTCTATCCGCTGAAATCCGGCACGCCATTGGTCTCTGCCGCGCGTTCGCCGGACGGCGCCTGGACGGTGGCCATGACCGAGGACGGGCGCGCCGCCTTCATTCCGTCCACCGATCTCGGCCCCTACGATCCCAGCCGCGTGCCCCAGCCCGCCTTGCCGCAGACCGTCTCGGGCGCAGCCGAAGTCGTGGACACCGCCACGCTGATGGTTGATGGCCAGAGCATTCCGCTGGACGGCTTGATCGGGCGCAAGGGCGATTTCGCCGCGAAGATGCAGGCGTGGATTGCCGAGCATGGCAACAACGTAAGTTGCGCGCTGCAACAGACAGGCGCGTATCAGTGCACGGTTGCGCCCGATCTCGATGTCGGGCGGTTTGCCATTTTCAATGGTGCCGCGGAAGCGGCACAAGGTGCCAGCGACGATTATCGCGCGCAGGAGGAGTCGGCTAAGACGTCGAAGCGGGGGCTTTGGAAGTGAAGAAAGCAGTCCTTTTTTGAAAAAAGGACCAAAAAACTTTTGTGGGTTGCTTCAAACAGAGAAAAGTTTTTTGGTTCTTTTTTTCAAAAAAGAACCACTTCCTTAATCATTCAGCGGATAAGACGCCATCAATTGCCGTTGATGTCGCCAGTCCCGATACATAACTCCTATCCCGCTGCTGCGCGCACCCGCCGCGCGAAGATCGCGCGCAATCCGCCAGGCCGCACCGTAATGGCGTAACTGTACGGCCCAAATGTCCCAAAGCGACGTGCGCGGATCCCAGATATGCGTGGCCTCCGCGCCCACGCCATTGATTTCGATGATCCGGAAATCCTCGCCGCGGCGCAGCGCGGCGGTACTGGCAAACCGCACATCGAAACGCCCGAAGTGAAAATCGGGGATGGCGCGGGCAATCGCCTCGATGCGCGCGGTCAGCGCCGGCGTGATATTGGACGCGCCGTTGGTAAATATGCTGCCTTTGCAATGATTACCGGCAAAGACAAGCTGCACGGTCTCGCCTTGGCGCGGCACCTCATCCAGCCGTGCGCCAAGCCGGTCCAGATAGAGCGCCTGTAGCCGCGCATGGCGGGGGTCCGCCAGGATCAGCGCGCGCAGGCTGGACCGTCCGTCGCCCACGACCATGGGCGGCGTCTTGAGCGTCAGGGAGGTGACGCGGCCGGACGCCTCGCCCGGCATGCGGATGTAGAAGATGCCCGCTTCGCCCGGATGGGGCACGAAGGCCTGCAACACCAAGGCCACGCCGCGGGGGAAGGCGGCCAATGCTTGGGCCAGGGCCTCGCCAGTGCGCACCAGCCGGACGCCGGTGCCGTTGCAGCCGATATCGGGCTTGATTACGATCGGCAAAGCCAGGCCGGCCGCCTCCAGCACCTGCTCGGCACGGGCCATATCGTCCGCCTCGGTCGTCATCACCGCATAAGGCGCAATCCAGTCGCGGGCTCGCGCCTGCACCAGATCCAGGATGGAACTCTTGGCCTCGCCGCACAGCCCGCCTGTCGTAATGGACGGATTGGCCGCTGTCGGCAGGCTGAAATCGCGATACCACAGGCCAAGTGCCACCCAGGTCGCCACGATCGGGCCGTAGGTGATCCAGCCCGGCAGGAACTCCAGCCGCGAAATGGCAGGCGCCGCCGCGGGGGGTGCCAGGCCGGCAAGATCGAGGGGAAGATCGCTCATCGGCGCGGCCCTTAGCAGGCTTGTCACGCTTGCGCATCCGTGCCGGCCCGTGCCGAGCGCGCCAGCATGCGTCCGGCCAACACAATTGCGACAATGAACACGGCCACGCCCACCCAGCGCCAGGCGCCCAGATGGGCCATCAGGACGGCACCGACGCGCACGGAGAGCGAGAAGAGCAGCGTGGTCCAGATCAGCGTCGCCCCCGTCGCGGCCAAGGCAAAACGGGTGAAGCTCGCATGCAGAAAGCCGCAGGTCGTGTAGGTGGGCAGGCGCACTCCCGGCAGGAAGCGGGCGATGAAGACGACCTTGAAGACGTGGCGGTCCAGCCAATCCCTGCCGCGGAAATGCCGTTCGGGTGGGATCAGCCGCCGCGCCCAAGGCACCGCGCTGGCCAGCCGCCCCAGGCCATACAGGCCAAGATCGCCCAGCACGATGCCAAGGTAGAGGGAGACCAGGGCCACGGCCAGGGCGATGTGGCCATCCTGCACCTCGACCGCGGCGCCCACGGTTGCCCCGTCTTCAAGGATGAAGGTGCCGGTGACGATCGCCAGCCCCTGCATGATGGGCGAGTGCCCCGCCTGATGCAGCAGGTCGGAGGCGGAGAGGAAGAATTTCAGGGCGCGGGCTCAAGCAAGCGCGCGGCCAGGGCGGCGCGGGCGGGCTGGTCCAGCCCCATGGCCTGATCGAGATAGGCATCCATCGACCCGTAGGCGCCCCGCGCGGCATCGAAGGCCGCGGTCAGGAGCGGCTCCTGAACGCTGAGCAGCGCTTCCTTGACAGGAGGCGGCAGGTCGAAATGGCGCGCGATCTCCCGCCGCCACAAAAGGTTCGTGGCCAGGTAGTCGGCCAGCACGTGCTCCCACGCTACGCCAAGGGCGGTCAGCAGCAGCGCCGCGCCGAAGCCGGTGCGGTCCTTGCCGGCCGAGCAGTGAAAGAGCAGCGGCACGCGCCCGGGATCGGCCAAAGCGGCAAACAGCGCGCGGTATTGCGGGATGCTGGAGAGCGCGTAGGCGCGGTAGGCCTGGGTCAGCAGGTCCAGCATGTCCTCGGCCGAGTAGTGGCCGCTGGCCTGACCGGTGAGGACGATGTCGCGCAGCCCGGCGCCGACGCTGGGCTCGATCGGATGGGGATCGGCTGTCACGCCTTCCAGAGTCACGGGGTTATTCAGCCGCTCCTGCACGCCCCGGAAATCGATGGCTGTGCGAAGACCCAGCCGCGCGATGGTGGCGCGGTCGGCGGGCGAGAGGCCGAGCAAAGCGGGAGCGCGGAAGATCAGGCCGGTGCGCACGCGCCTGCCGTCCTGCGTCGGCCAGCCGCCGAGATCGCGCAAGTTGGAAGCGCGTTCGAGCGCAATTTGCAGGGGAAGGTCGGACATGCTGCCGGGTCATCCCCCAGGCGCGTGCAAAAGGCCAGAGCAGCCATAAGAGCTGGGGGGATGTGCCATCCCCCCAGACCCCCGTTTTCACTTTAGATCGAATCTCGCAAACGACGGCGGCGACTTACCGCAGCACATCCCCCGACCGCACCCAGCCATTGCCGGTAATACTGCGGATCAGCAGCCAGGTCTGCTGGCCGACGCGGACCTGGGACTGGATGACCACCGCGTCCCCATAGTTGAGAAACGCGCGCGTGGCCGCGTCGTCATTGGGGGCCAGGCGGATGGCAAGGTCCTGCACCGCGGCGCGGCCGATGAACTCGCCCGGGTGCATGGGCATGGAAGGATCGTTCCCGCCTGGGCCGTTCACGCCCTGGGCGTGGGTCACGATCACGGCCGCGGCACGCGGTGCCGGCGAGTGAGGCAGGACCAATAGCAGCAGGCAGGCCGCGGCGACGATACAGGCAATCGCCGCGGCCAGGCGGACACGCGCCTGGCTGTTCAGCGTGCGGCCGATTTCGAAGGTGATTTGCTGGAGTTCGATCTCCAGCACGCGCACGCGATTCAGGGCCGCTTCGGCCTCGTGCGCCGCCTCCTCCTTGGCCTGGCGGGCAATGGATAGCTGGCGCTCCAGGCTCGCCTCGCGCGCTTGTTGCGTGAAGCTTGGCGCGGGGCGCGGAGCGGCATCGCGCAGATGGTTGGCAAGGTCGGTGAAGGAGAGGCGGTAATGGGCCAGATGCTCGCGAATTTTGCGCCGGGCGGCATCCGCCTCGCCCGGCTGTTCGGAGCCGAGCATCGGCACGAGCTTCTGCAGGCGGCCGGTAAAGGCCGCGTCGGTGAAGGGGTCGGTCTCGGACACGCCTCTATCTAGGGCCGGACCTTCCGCCAGAGAAGGCAAGTGCGTATGGCTGTGGCCTGGCCGTGCGGCATCGGAGCCTGCATCCTTGAAAAAGACCGTCAAGAAAGTGGTGCTCGCCTATTCGGGCGGGCTGGATACGAGCGTCATCCTGCGATGGCTGCAGACAACCTATGGTTGCGAGGTCGTCACCTTCACCGCCGATCTCGGCCAGGGCGAGGAGCTGGAGCCGGCGCGGCGCAAGGCCGAAATGTTCGGCATCCGGCAAATCTTCATCGAGGATTTGCGCGAAAGCTTCGTGCGCGATTTCGTCTTTCCGATGTTCCGCGCCAACGCGCTCTATGAAGGCCAATACCTGCTTGGCACCAGCATCGCCCGGCCCCTGATCGCGCAGAGACAGATCCAGATCGCGCAGGAGGTCGGCGCCGATGCGGTGGCCCACGGTGCCACGGGCAAGGGCAATGACCAGGTGCGGTTCGAGCTGGCATATTACGCGCTCAAGCCCGACATCACCGTCGTGGCACCCTGGCGGGAATGGGACCTGACCAGCCGCACCAAATTGCTGGAATTCGCCGAACTGAACCAGATCCCCATCGCCAAGGACAAGCGCGGCGAGGCGCCGTTCTCCGTCGATGCCAACCTTCTGCACTCGTCTTCCGAAGGCAAGATCCTGGAAGATCCGTCCGTGGCACCCGACGAAACGGTCTACCAGCGCACGATCTCGCCCGAATCAGCGCCCGATCGGGCAACTGAAATCTCCATAGATTTCAAGCATGGCGATCCGGTGGCCATCGATGGCGCCGCTCTCTCGCCGGCATCGTTGCTAAGCCGGCTCAACGTTCTTGGGCGGGAAAACGGCATCGGGCGGTTGGATATGGTCGAAAACCGATTTGTCGGCATGAAATCGCGCGGCGTGTATGAAACGCCTGGCGGGACGATCCTGCTGGCCGCACACCGCGCCGTGGAAAGCATCACGCTGGATCGGGAGGCAGCCCACCTCAAGGACAGCCTGATGCCGCGCTATGCGGAATTGATCTATAACGGATTCTGGTTCGCGCCGGAGCGGCGGATGCTGCAGGCGCTGATCGACACCAGCCAGCATTCGGTGACCGGCCGCGTCCGGCTGCGGCTTTACAAGGGCAACGTCATTGTGAGCGGACGCGAAAGCCCCAACAGTCTCTATTCGGCGCGTGTCGTAACGTTCGAGGACGATGCGGGCGCCTACGACCAGGTGGACGCGCAAGGTTTCATCAAGCTGCAGGCGCTGCGGCTGCGGCTGGCGGCCGCGGCTGGCCGGCCGGGCGGGCGTTTGTGAAGAAGCGTAACCTCGCGAGACTGTCGGTGCACAGCTTCCTGGACGGGTTGCAGATTGGGTCATGATGTCTGCTGGTGAAATGTGTCCGTGCTGACCCGAACGCGTGACCGGCTGGCCAGGCCGCTGCCGCAGGCCATGACGCGCGCGCCGGGTGCGCGCGTGCTGGTCGATCTCTCGCACGCCGCCGATGGCTATGTCGGCGTGGCGCAGGATCTGCGGTTGATCTTTGCCATGCTGGCAGGGCTGGATAACATCGATCTGGCGGGGCTGCTGATGCCCACGGCGCGGCATGATCTGCCGCGCGTGCGTCCAGGCCGCGCCGATGCGCCGGCGGTGGCGGCGGGCGTGCTGCACTGGATGGAACGCAATTGGGCGCGCACGGACAGACGGCCGTTCCCGCTGTCACTGCTGCAATACGCGCAGATGTTGCGCCATATCGTAGCCACAGAACACGAACTCGTACCGCTTGCCGATTCCAGTCAGCTGAACGCGCTGTGGCGCATCCTCTTCGCGCGCACGCTGGCGCCTGATCAACGCCTGCGCGTGCTCGCGCAACACTATTACGCAACCGATCTCTCCGTCAGCGCCATCATCGACCGCTGCGCGCATATGCCGGTCCCATGGCTGACCTATCTGGATGCCAAGGGCTTCGACGCCGTGCTGTTCTGCATGCCGCGGCCGGTGCGCCTGCCGCGCGGCGTGCGCCAGATCATGCGCTTCCATGATTCCGTGCCGGTCACCGACGTTGATACAGTCGTCAACTGGAAGATGGCGATGGCGCATTCGCGCCTGGTGCGCGCCTGCGATCCCGACGCGATCTTCGTCTGCAATTCGCCGCAGAGCCGGGAGGATCTGATCAGCCTCGATCCCACGCGCGAGGCGCGGGCGGCGGTGATCCCGTGCGCGCTGGCGCCGGCCCGCGCCGCCCCGGATGGCGCCAGCCCCGCCACGGTGATCCTGCGCCACGCCACCTTCCGCGCGCTGCGCGATGGCGCCGATTTCGGCGAAAACAGGCGCGCGCCCACACCTTCGGGCTGGGAGCGTCCGGAAGAGGGCGTGCGCTACGTGCTGGCCGTCTCCACGCTGGAACCGCGCAAGAATTTCACGAGCCTGGTGCGCGCCTGGGAACGCGTATCCGCGCGGCGCGATGCCGGGCTGAAGCTGGTGATCGTCGGCGGCGCCGGCTGGCGGGAGGAAG